>CAOKQK010000056.1 GCA_948470905.1 uncultured Lachnospiraceae bacterium
AGCCCTTCATTCCGAGGCATCACACCGGCATTGTTTACAGACTGCATCATAAGTATACAATTTTTTTGCTGATATGTAAATAGGGACACCGAAGTGTCCCTATCGCAAACAGCCTTAGTAGTTGTCGTTCTGGTTGCTCTTGTTCTGGCTGTTGTTCTGGTTATTCTTGTTCTGGCTGTTGTTCTGATTGTTATTCTGGTTGTTTTTCTGATTGTTCTGGCTGTTGTTCTGAGTGCTGTTCTTGCAATTCTCAGAATTGCTGTTATTGTACTTGTTGTTATCCATCGATTACTACCTCCTGTGGTTCATTACAGCGAGCAACGAGACAAGGTCTCCGGAGCCTTTGTTCCATAGAGCCTTGACAAATACCACGAGGGCCATTAACCCCGCAGTTTGGCTGCGCTGCCAGATGGATGCCCCTCAGCTTACTGCGGGGTGATTGATTAGTTACAGGAGTAGTATGGCAAAATCGCACAAAAAATATGCCTTATATGCCCTGGTACTTTGGTGCTATTTTCGTATTGATTTATTAGGAAATTAGTACTATAATGTTCTTGTAAGCAGATATTCCTTTCATCCATCTGTTTATGACCCTTATTATTTATACTCCCCTCAATATGAGCCATCGGTCCCCTCCGACGGCTCATATTATTTTTATGGGGCATCCGCCCTGGAGGGACCCCCAATCCGCCCTTTACAAACCGTTCCTTATATTACTGGATCCAATCCCGGAACAGTTTGACCAGAAACAAGATCACAAGGATTGGGAGCAGGATCGGCAATACCATGGAAAGAATGGAAAAGACCGCACTGATCACAAGCACAGCGACCACAATGATCAGTACCAGCCATACCCACAGCGGCAGCCCGGAAAATTTAAATCCGAAGGTTCCAGGACCCTGCTCTCCTCCTGTCCTGCCCTGTTCCTGGTCTGCATAGCTGCCACCTTTTTCACCCGCCGGCAGCGGATTCGTCTCCACGATAGTCCTGGCGATCAGGCGCGGGTCGCCAAGCATACTCATCACGTCCTCCTCACTCTTTCCCTTGCGGATCTCCGTACTGATATAATCCTCATAATAGCTGACATTATCTGCCACAACCTCAGGGCTTACCCTTCCGCTCAAGGCAATCCTGAGCTTTTCCAAAAATTCTTGTTTTGCCATAAATCTCCTAATTATAAATCCGTCTCTACACTTCCTTCTGCCACTGATTCCCGGGACAGCCGTTTGCCTTCACCGCCGCGCGCAGCTCCACATAACAGCCGCATTTTCGGCACATCCCCTGAAAAAGCATGTCACATTCCCTGCAGGCAGCCAGACGCTGTTCATACAGCGTCTCCCCTGCCTTGATATCTATGTCCAGATTTTCAATATATTCATGCAGCGTCCGAAAATATTCTTTCCGATCCGCCATGTCCCTTATCAGGCACCTTTTGCAAAGCCGCAGATCGTCCACTTTCTGCTCCCCTCCGCAGAGCTTTTCCACATGTCAAACTTTTTCTGTCCAAACCCCTTCCATCCAGGTCCTCTATCCTGAGAACCTTCCCCATATCAGGTTTTACTCTCTAACTGTAACATCATCATTAAAAAAAGTCAACAGCCACGCTGTAAGCATGTAACGGTCCAGCAGCCTGCCTGAACTGTTACACCTGCCCAAACATGCATGCGCAAGGCTTTTCCTGTCATTCCAGCATCAGCATGATGCTAAGGCAAAAATCCCCATTCCTCAGGGTGATATCTATATCACCGAAATATTTCCCTGCCACTTTACGGATATTTGCCAACCCATAGCCATGAATATCCCCCTTTCCCTTTGATGTCACCGGCAGTCCTTTTCCCTCATCCCACTGCAGATTTCCTGTAAAGCTGTTGTGTATCTCTATCATATAAGCATTATTCCTGCGGTAAGAAAGAATGGATATATAAGGTTCTCCGCCTTTTTCTGCATTGTCCAATGCATTCTGCAGGGCATTATTCAATATCACGCTGATGTCAAAAGCATTCACGCCGGCGCCTGTGGGATAATGGAAATCCATATCAAAACGAATTTTCCTTTTCTCCGCCTCAACCCGCATTTCCTGTAAAATCACATCGGTTACGGGATTTCCGCTGTTTATATCCCCCGCCGCTTCTGCCAGCGCCGCCTTCAGCTCTAAAGTATAGGCTTTGGCTTCCTCCGCCTTGTTCCCGGCATACAGCCTTTCCAAGGTAATGATATGGTTGGCCATATCATGTCTGATGCTGCGGATACTCTGATACAGGCTTTCCACCTGCCCGATATGCCGCCTGATGCTGTCCACCTGTGCGGCAAGCAGCCCATTCTGTATCTTTTCCTCCTGCTGCGCCCTGATGCCCCTGTATGACACAATGACCACTACAATCGCAATGACGGCTGCTACACAATAAAGAACAGCCAGCATGTCATAAATGTCAGAGCGCCTTCCGTTTTCTGCCAGATAGGAAGTACGGTAATACCACATGCTTTCAAATCCCAACACCCCCATAACCGAAGGAATCGTCAGAACAAACAGCTCTCTCAGGGACAGTTCCGTATCCTTATAGTCACAGTTTTTTGAAATAAACCTTATGCTGACAGCCATAAACGCAAAATTCACTGCCAGCCAGAACACATACAATACAACATGTTTGGCAAACCAATGATCCGGATGAGCTGCCAGATAATCCTTCATCAAAGCGACATCATTCAATTCATCCTGCAGGATGTCCGCCATTGCAAAGGCAAACCAATGTAATGAGAAAAATACTACCGCCAGGAATACTTTTAATCTATAGTTCTTCCGTTCCGCCAGGCACATCACAAGAAAGGCAAAAAAGACACCCAGTCCATATGCCGCAAAATTAGTAAACCGCCAGGGTACCATATAAATTGTCAGCATGGCAAAAGAATATGCCGCACCCACGCAGGCTGCCTTCATTCTGCTGTCCATAAATGACTTTGCCAGCAGGAAAAAGCAACATCCTCCTGTCAAAATCTCCGCAATGAATATTGCCCATGATAAGTACGTCATATATATATCATAATCTGTCATTTCTGCCCCCTCCTCTGGTTGTAATGCAGATACCGCTTCACAAATTCCCGATAATTCTGCTTTGCCAGAAGTGCCTGTCCCTTTTCCAGATAAATTGTCGTGGCATCATATTTCCTGACATAATTAAAATTTACAAGATATGCCCTGTGGGGACGGTAAAAATCATCCCCTGCCTTTGCCTCCAGCTCCTTGAGCTTTCCATAATATTCAATATCCTCATTGACCGTATGAAGGAGTACCCGCCGGTTATACACTTCCGCATACACAATGTCCTTCGGATTGACAGCAATATGCTTGCCCCCTGTGGTTATCATCAGATTCGCTTCTTCCCCCGCCCCTTCATCTTCTTTCTTTTTCCTGTCCCCAAGCTGCTTGGAGGCACTTTTTAAAACTTCCTCAAACTTTGTGTCATCGAACGGTTTCACCAGATAATGAAACGCCCCTACATCAAATGCCTGAAATACATAATCCCCAAAAGCTGTCACAAAAATCAGGATTGTATTTTTATGGTTCCTGCGAAATTCCCTGGCTGTCTCCATTCCGTCTTTTCCTGGCATCTGAATATCAAGCAGCAATATATCCGGCTGACAGCATGACAGAAGCAGCGCCTCACCGGACGGATAAAATGTCAGAACTGCCTGGGGAAAAATCTTTTGTATTTTTTCCGCAAGCAAATCCCTGATCTCTTTTTCATCATCGCATATGGCAATCTGCATGATTTCACTTCCTCAGTATTGTTTTCTATTATAAAATCTAAGAACCCACCCTATTATCAAGTTTATATTATATATCGGAATGGCAGCGGGCCAATCATAACAGCATGTTGTGAAAAAGACTTTTTCTGCCGCAAATTATCATGCTCAAATGCAGTCCGGATTCATAGTCCAACAACAAAAGCCGACAAACTGTGATTTCTCACAAATTCATCGGCTGTGCGTCGGCTCTGTTATGTGTGCAGTTCCATCTGGCTGAAAAGAAGCCCTGCCGCAGATCATCTTTCCTTTTCTTCATTCCTGATCCATGCGTTATAAATCAACACCCCGCAAAATGATGACGCTATGCTTATTACTGGCTGGTTCAGCTCAATGCCATTCATATTGCAGACTATATTGATTATCATAGTAATAACTATTAACCCTGTTAATACAGCCGCTCCTTTTAAAATATGTTTCATAAATCCATAACTCCTTTCCAAAATAAAGATTTGTTAAGATATTTATACCAGAAAAACATCACTTCTCTCAAAAAACGTCATAAAATACCTCAATCCATGAATAAATGCGCATTTTCCCAAAAAAGGCACGCATTTATTCATCATTTTTGCAAAACAACCCTTGCTACAAAGAATCACATACAGTATAATTTGACGGTGAGTAACAATTCAGAAGCCCATCTGAATTGTTACGAAAGGGAAATCCAAAAGGAGACTCTATATGATGGACTATATTGACACGTTGTTGTCTTTTTTTCTGTTATCCCTTGCCATTCGCAATGTGTGGCCTCAGCGCATGAACCTGAAAGCGTTTACGGCGCTTTATATATTGCTGCTGCTTGCGGGAATTCCTGTAACGCTCCTGTCCTGTATACCATATGGTCTGTTCGGTATCCTGGCAGCAGCCTGTATTTATGGATTGGCTGTATACCGGGATACTGCATCGCAGAATGTATGTATGGGCATGATCGGAATTGTGCTGACTGTAATTACAGAAAATCTGCTGGCAGGTGTCCTGAATAATCTGATCCCCCTGACCTTATCAGGCCAGCAGTATCTTTCTTTCGGTGTCAGGCTGCTCCGTATTTTGCTGTTTTATCTTATTACACTGTTTTTGGGCAGGCTGCTAAAGAAAATATTATTGTCCGGAAAAGGTATCCTGCGCCTTCCCCAGACATGGTATTTGATTGACGCCGCATTACTGCTCCTTATAACCATCTATCTGTTCGATAATCTGATCCCGGGACAAAACGGCTCTGTCGGCAGAATGATATATAATAATGCCTTACATATCTCAGGCTATCTGCTTGTTATGGTCTTTTTGCTCCTGGCTATGCGCTGTTCCTGGCTGGAAAAGGTACAGACAGAGGCAAAACAGAAGGCATTGCAGGACCTGCAGGACTATACGCGCAATTTAGAGGTCCTGTATAACGGCCTGCGCTCCTTTAAACATGATTATGTGAACATTTTGCTCTCTATATCCGGCTATATTGAAAATGGAGATATGGATGGATTAAAAGAATTTTTTGAAGACAAAATCTTTCCAACAAAGAATCTGATCGGTCAGGGCGACTACAAGCTGAATCAGCTTGGCAACATCGGGGTGTTGGAAATCAAAAGCCTGCTCTCCGCAAAAATGATTTATGCCCATGAGTCAGGGATTGATGTCACGATTGATATTCCCAACCGGGTGGACAGCTTTCCCATAGACACCGTAGACCTTGCCCGGATACTGGGAATCTTCTTGGACAATGCCATGGAAGCAGCATTGGAGACGGAACAGCCGCAGCTGGGTCTGAATATCATCCGGAATACTGCCAGCGTTTCCATTATCATAAACAATCGCTATCAGGATAACGGCCAGATGCTGCATAAGTTAAAGCAAAAAGGGTTCAGCACTAAGCTGGGACATCAGGGGATCGGGCTTTCCAACGCTCAGCAAATCATCAGTTCCTATAACAATGTACTGCTGGAAACAACGGCGCAACGCGGCTGTTTCACCCAGCATGTGGAACTTGGATTATTGCCTGGGGGAATCAAAAAAGGAGTGATGTAATATGCTGAACATCTTTGTATGCGAGGATAATGCCGTACAACGGCAGGCGATCATGCAGATCATCCAGAATACCGTTCTGATAGAAGAATTGGATATGCAGCTTGTTTTAGACACGGAAGACCCTTATGTACTGCTGGAGAAGGTCAAAACCAGCCAGAACACAGGCATTTATTTCCTGGATATTGACTTAAAGGCCCGCATGAACGGAATGAAACTGGCACAACAGATCAGATTGTTTGACCCCCGCGGCTTTATCATATTCATAACCGCTCATTCCGAACTAAGCTACATGACCTTTCAATACCGGGTGGAGGCGATGGACTTTGTATTAAAGGACAACCCGGCAGAAGCAAAAGTGAAGATCCGGGAATGTTTGTTAAATGCAATGGAGCGCTATACCCTTCAGACCAACAAGACGCATAAGGTCTATATGATTGAGGCCGGCGAACGAAAGATCAGCATAGATTATGAGGATATTTTGTTTTTTGAAACTTCCAGCAACATCCATAAAGTCATTCTCCATGCGAAAGACCGTCAGATTGAATTTTCCAGCACCATGAAAGAACTGGCTCACGCATTAGACAGTAACTTTGTGCGCTGCCATCGGTCATTCCTGGTGAATAAAAATAACATAAAAGAAATAGACGAAAAAAACAGGATCATTTATTTTACCAATGGAGAAACCTGTCTGATGTCCACACGCAGGATGAAGGAACTGTAAACAGACAGCTTAGAGGATTCACTCTAAATCCTCAATATTAAAGCTCTCTGTTTTCAGATCACAATAATGCCTGCCCTTCCTTGCCGTAAATTTTAATACGCAATAGTCCGGGTCAGTGACACCCTGCTTATAATACATGGTATCTCCCACACACCAGATTTCCTGTTTTATGCCATCGTCCTGCAGAACCTCCATAGTCCCGGTCAGCATGATGCCCTCATACTTAAAACGCCCTCTATTATAAGCATAAATACTCGCTTTGGGATTCTTCATAAACTGTTGTGAACGCATTGACGATGTGTTGGTACTAAAATAAAAACAGTTCCCCTCTATCTTGCGCGGTGTAAACATCGCCTTCATATTTGGAAAACCATCTTCATCTATGGAACCAACAAAAACCGTTTTTTGTTTTTGGATAAATTTAACTATGCTTTCCATTGTTTTCATTAAAACCCCTCCTCGTTCCTAAATCAAGCGCCCGATAATGTCCCAAATGAATACCAATATGCCCTATGCCAAGCACAATTACCGAAAGAATAAGGAATACGTTTTTCCATACACTCCCAGAAATAAAAATGCGCATACCGGAAGCGTCGCTCCTGCAACCGGAATTCTGCAAAGGAGCAGACAAGCCCTTCTCCAATTCGCTCCATTACCTGTAAAATCCTGTTTTCATTTTGAACATATTTATCGTAATCCCCGGGCTTGTTTTTTACCCAAATCATATTTGGTATAAACAGCATGAGAAGATAAATAAGCCCAACCTAGGAAAATCCAAAATGCAACATCTGCCCTCTCCCTGATAAATTGAAAAACACCTGCCATTTAGCTTTTGGGACTCCGCGTTTTTATGACGCTCACATAAGGTTTGTTTTGACAATTATTTTACTCCATTTGGCTGTAGCTTGCAATATAAATTTCCAAGTCAACACCCCCGCTGCAAAGCACAATGCATCCATGATGCATGGGCATCAAGCTTGCAACACTGCAGAGCGCAATGCGTCCAAGGGACGCTACGGTCATGTCCTTTAGGACATTGTTACCCTCGCGGCATTTTGCCCGCGGGAATCAATGAAACTGGAAGGATTGACAAAATACCTGTTCTGGCTATAATATAAATATAATTATATAAATCACTTTCTGGAATGGAGTGCTTAAATGGCAAGGAAAACGCAGATTTCAAAAGAGGTCATTTTGGAAACAGCATTGAAAATGCTTATTCGTGATGGATATTCTGCCGTCAATATTAAAACACTTTCCAAAGAGATTGGCTGCTCTACACAACCCTTAGTGTGGCACTTTGATAATATGGAGGGGCTTCGCAAGGCATTAGCTGATTATGCGCTGGCATATGCGAATAAAAAAATGTGTCCGTCTGCAGATAGTGCAGTCAACGCTTTTGAACAGGTTGGACAGGCTTATATAAAGATAGCATTGTATGAACCTAATCTCTTTCAATTTGTATTTCTTAATGGAAGCGGAAGCTATCCTATGGGAAACGCAAGTATGCTTACAGATGACAAAGACCACGCGGAATTGATCAAGATGATTGCAGGGGAATTTCAAATTACAGAACAAATGGCTGGACAATATCTTCAAAATACTGTCATATATACACATGGATTAGCAACTTTTATTGCAACAGGCATGATGAGTATGCCGGAAAAAGAAATAATGGCATTAATAAATCAGGCAGGAAATAATTTTCTAATTCAGGCGGGTGTTCCGTCGGATAAAATAACCCAAAGCTGCGAGGACAAATAAAATGGATAAATGGATGAAGATCATTCCACGGAAAAAGGATATTCCACAAAAAATACATGCTTTATATAAAGCTTCTTTATGGGGAGCCTGCATTTTGTCCTTTCCGATTTTATCAGGCGTATTATCAGTAATTCTATCTTTCGGTACGATTGAAACACTATTTTTTCAGGGCATATTTATGCTTGCTTCTCTTATCATTCCATTGATTTTCGTTTTATGCGGCAAGTGGAACTGGAGGGAGCTTGGCTTTAGAAAATATGACACCGAATGCAGCAAAAAGGTATTTCATTTTCTCCCTTTAATTGCTATTTTTATTCCTGTCGCAATTCAGGGCTTTTATTTCCAATCCATAATTTATGTATGTGGCAATCTGTTTTTATATTTGACTGTAGGCATAGCGGAAGAAGTATATTTCCGCGGTATCATTCCAAGGTATTTAAAAAGGGCATTTTCCATTAAGGGCGTGATTTTGCTTTCTGCAATTATTTTTGGAGCAGGGCATATTGCCGCCGCTTTTACTGCAGGCAACGGTTGGGAAATTTTCTTAGCCATATTCAATGCTTTTCTTTTCGGCTGGCTGGCAATCGAAATGGAACTCATATCAAAAAACATTGCGCCTGTGATTTTACTGCATTTTTTCTTTGACTTTGAAACGAAAATTGTGGCAATGGACGGGGCTGCGTTATTGGCAGCGGAATGCGCAAGAGGTGTTATTGTGTTCGCTGCGGCTGTTTGGCTTGCAGCTGTTATCTTTCCTCCTTCAGCCATTTGACGGCAATCTGGGTCCGGTGTTCCAGCCCCGTCTTCTCCAGGATGACGCTGATATGGTTCCGAACCGTCCCGTTGGAAATATACAGCCTGTCAGCAATTTCCTGATTGGAAAGCCCCTCCGCGACCAGCTTTACAATATCCGTTTCCCGGGGCGACAGCAGGGCAAAACACTGGCTGGAACCACCCTGTCCGCCTATCCGTTCCCGAATATATTTCAGCACATCCTCCTGAAATACTGTACCGCCTGTACTGATGGTCCTTATGGCATTGACGATGCGTTCCGCAGGGCTGTTTTTTAAGATATAACCGCTGATCCCGCTTTTGAGGGCCCGCAGGATAAACTCCTCTTCGTCAAAGGTGGTGAGCAGAAGCGGCGCGGAAAGCTTTTCCTCCAGAATCCTCTCCGCCGCGGTAATCCCGTCGCAGCCGGGCATCCTGATATCCAGCAATGCCACCTCCGGACAGATTGCCCTGCAGAGCGCAAGCGACTCATTCCCGTCCACAGCCTCTCCCGCCACACACATATCCGGCTGGGACGATATTATCATTTTCAACCCCTCGCGGATGATGGGGTCGTCATCCGCGATCACAATCCTGATCATTGCCATACCTATACCTCCCTGTCCGCCTCAGCGGACATTCGCTCCAGCGGACATTCGCCCCAGCGGGCATGAATTCAATATTTGGATGTTTACATCCAAACTTCACATTCTGAAAAGATTGGTGATCTTAAATCCCCTGTGGTCACTCTCATAAATGCACTTCCCTCCGTAAAGGGCTGTCCG
Organism: uncultured Lachnospiraceae bacterium; assembly: GCA_948470905.1. Lineage (GTDB taxonomy): Bacteria > Bacillota > Clostridia > Lachnospirales > Lachnospiraceae > Acetatifactor. The sequence goes on from CAOKQK010000056.1 coordinate 9,859, forward strand.
CTCCTCCATCGCCTCAAGCCCCATTCCCCTCGCAAACCCGCCCCCTCCGCCGTCGTTGGAAAATTCCGCGCGGATGATCTTGTTATAAATGCAGATGCGCAGTTCAAATTTTGAGGCATTTGCATGTTTCACCGTGTTGGTCAGGGCCTCTGTAAGATTTTCTTTCAGGCAGATCCATATCTGGGGCAGGATTTTATCCAGATCACCCTCTATGGAGAGCTCCGTCCGGATTCCATAGGTAAGCTCGAAACGCTCCAGCGTTTCCTTAAAGTCTGTTATGCCCGCATCGCTCTTTCTGGGGCGCTCCTCACGCAGGGCTTCCCGTATGCTGTCCACACTGCCGCGCAGATTCTCTATGGCTGTACCCAGGCTTTTCTCCGCCAGATCGGGATTGTTCCTGATATTAAGCTTCACACCCTCCAAAAGTATTATGCTTCCCGAAATGCCATGTCCAAGCCGGTCATGGATGCGGGCGGAAAACCTGCTGCGCTCCTCCAGGGAAACGGTGTTCCTGACGGTTTTCAGATACCCTTTAAGCTGGGACATCCTTTCATTCTGGGCTGAGATATGTTCCCTCAGCTCCTCCGAAAGGCCTCGATAACGTTCCAGCCTCTCTGTGGTATATCTCGCGAAGGTTCCCACAACCGTCATGACAAGAGAGATGATACACATCAAAAAGGTCGGTTCAAAGATAAGTAATGCCAATGCTGCCGCTGCTGCCGATATGGGATAAAAATACCCTTCCGCACCAATCAGATCAACCATCTGAAACAAAAGCATCAATAGGAGCGGAAAATACACGGCTGGGCCACAGAAAAAGCAGCCTGCCGTCTCCACAGACAGGCAGATCAGTACAACCCCCATCCTGCGCGGATTTTTTGTCTGCCTGCCGCTGCTCCTCTGACCCAGCAGGAAATCCGTCAGGAACAGGCAGCAGAAAGCAAGCGCACGCAGGGCGGTCAAACCGCCCTGCGCGTCTCCCTGGTCCTCGTATAGAAGGATTGCTGTCACCACCGCCAGCGCGGTCAGCTTTAATGTTAAATACAGTGAATATTTATTATTCTTTATTCTTTTCATACGATACAAAGTTTACCGGCTCCGCCTGGAAAAAACTACCGCCGAAATCAGGTACACCAGAAGGGCAAAGAGCGCCAGAATGCACAGTGTGGGCAAAAATCTGTAGCCAGGATTTCCTCCGCTGTCCCTGAGCATACCCATGAACCAATACTGTGGGAAAACCTTCGCCAGATTGCCCACGGCCCCCAGACTGTCCGCAATGGGGAACCACGCGCCCCCCAGCATGCAGCCGAAGGTGGTGTAGCCTATGCCCACCGTAAAGAGGGTCTGCTTTGACCGGATCAGCAGCGCAAGCATAATACACAGTCCCACGGAAAACAACACAAACAGCTCGCATGCGGCAAAAACAATCCCCGGCGGGACAGCCAAGTCCTCATGGGAAGCATATGCGTACACCGTAAAGCCTGTGTTCATGACTGTCCCGCAGATAACGCCAAAAAGAGCCGTTCCCGTAATGTATTCCACGGGCTTTATGGGCGAGCACACGATCCGGCTGTAGGTTCCCTGCTGCCTGTCGGTGATAATGTTGTTGGAGACAAAAAGAGTGACTCCTGTAATCAGCATGAGCAGAAAGCCCTCCGCAAAGACAAACGCAGAAAACACATCCGCCCTGTCTTCTCTGTTTTCGTATACACTGACCCTGCCTGTCTGCGGGTCTACGGAAAGCATCCTCTCAAACATTTCGGCGTCTCCCCCTGCCCCGTCCGAAAGCACCTTGACGCTCTGCATATAGGAATTTAAATATAATTCTATAAAAACGCCGTTTTCATAATCGTCCAGTGTGGTTATGACAAGTTCCCCCACACTGCCAGCCGCCGCATCAGCGTGAAATCCCTCTGGAATTTCTATTATAGCAGAAATATCCCTGTCAATCAACATACCTGCCAGAAGCTCATAGTCATTTTCCAGTATCACCTCCATGTCCAGGGTGTTTTCCAGGTAATCCCTTAAATCTTCGGAAAGGAGGCTGTGATCCCGGTCTATCAGCCCTGTTTCTATTTTGTCAGAGATTTTAACAATCTCAGGACTGTCGGTATCTTTTTCACCGTCTTCCCCTGATAACGTGAGGGCTTTAAATACCACCACCATAAAGACAGCCGCCATCACCGCTGCCAACAGCATCAGCACGCCGCGCCGGACGCTGTTCTTACAAATAAGCAGAATATTTTTCAATCTTTCTTCCTCCCGGCATTTGCCTTAAGCCGCCCTGCCGCAAGCATCACCGCAAACAGGATCAGGGACACCCCTATCACGCGGATCACCTTCTCCGTCCTCCCAAATACCGTCAGGTCAAACGCCGCCCTCTGGATCACATACATGGGCATATATTGGGTCACGCCCGGAATATGGATATCCATGGCAAATGTTCCCGAAAAGAACATTGCAAGCCACAGCACAGGCATGATCACCATACCCACAGGGATATGCGGGAAGACCAGATTCAGGAACACGCCCACGGACAGCGCCGCAAGGGATACGATGACAAACATTGCCGCCAGCAGCAGATTCCCCGAAATGGTATTACAATAATGGGCCCCGAACAGCAGCGTGCTCACAAGCATGACCGACAGGATCTGGATCAGCACCATGGGCAGCGAGCCGATGATCTTGCCGAAAAACACTGCAGTCCTGCTGACCGGCGAGGCATCCAGACGGTTTATGGTAAAGTTCGTGTGCTCATCCTCATACACTCCCGCGCCTCTGATACAACTCCCCATGAACAGGATCATCACCGTCATGGTCACGGCATAATAGTCCATCATGGAACGGCGGGCGCCCAGATCTTTGTGTGTCACAAAGCTGATGGCGTCGGTGTTTTCGCCGCCACTGCTGCTTTCGCCGTCTCTGCCGCTTTCATTCCCATCCCTGCCGCTTCCCTCATCGGACATGCTTCCCCCAAAATTCCCAACATCCATAAGCGCCGCCGGGTTCACCGCAGCCACGGACAGATACGCCCCCGCAGTCTGGTTATAGCTGTGGAAAACTGCCTTGATCGTGCGGTTCTTGATCTTGTCCCTGCCGTTGTGGATGACGATGTCTGATCCATTTAGCTCCACCGCTGCGGAATAGACCGCCCTGTCAAATGCGCTTATCTGGTCCCGGCTTACCTTTTCCGCCCAGAGCACGCCCTCATCCGACAGGGCTTTTACAAATTCCTCCAATGCCTCCCGGGAATGTGCATCCCCGCCATCGGTACAATACGCCAGCTTAAGCTCCCCTACCGCCTGGTCGGATACCTCCACCGACTCCAGGAAGGTTCCCAGAAAAAAAACACAGGCACAGGGGAAAAACAATGTGAAAAACAGCATTGAGCCGCTTCGCAGGAAGGAGCGGATCTCATTCAAAATCACATTCCGCATCCCCGTCACCTCAGCTCTCTGCCCGTCATGGCGATAAATACATCCTCCAGGTTCATGGACTGCGAAGAAAATCCTGCCACAGGCAGGCCGCGCTTCTGCAGACGCTCAAGGATAAAAGTATAATCCCGGCAGATACTGCCCACCTCAAGGGTGATTTCATTCTCATTTATGCGGCCGTTTTTCACATCGGGAAGCTTTGTGAGTTCCGCCATAAAGCCGTCGCTGTCAAAATCCGCCGGAATCTGCGTCTGGATCTTGATGGATTTGCTCTCGCTGACCAGGGCTATGAGCTCCGCCTCCGTCCCGCAGGCAACCATCTGCCCGTGATCTATGATGGCAATGCGGTCGCAGAGCTCCTCCACCTCGTTCATGTAATGGGATGTGTATATTACTGTGGCTCCCCGTTCCCTCAGGGTCCTTACGGAGTTAAGGATGTGTTCTCTCGACTGGGCATCAACGCCCACTGTGGGTTCGTCCATGATAATGAGCCTGGGATTGTGCGCAATCCCGCAGGCAATGTTCAGACGGCGCTGCATTCCTCCCGACATTTTCTTAGGCTTCATTTTTGCCCGGTCGGACAGCCCCACAAAGTCCAGCGCCTGCTCCGCGGCATCATTCAGTTCCCTGCCTTTCAGCCCGTAAAGCGAGGCGAAAAAGCGCACATTTTCCGCCGCCGAGAGAAACGGATACAGCGCTATCTCCTGAGGCACCATGCCCAGCATCCTCTTGATCTTCTCCCGATTCCTGACCAGGTCCACGCCGTCTACGGTGACGCTGCCCTTGCCAAAATCACACAGAGAGTTGATCACGTTCATTGTGGTGGACTTCCCCGCGCCGTTAGGGCCAAGAAGCCCAAAGATCTCGCCCTCGTAAACCGAGAAGCTGAGATTATCCACGGCGCAGAAATCCCCGTAATTTTTTACCAGATTCTTAACTGTGAGAAATTCTTTCATACCTTTACCTTTCTGCGTGCTTCTTTGCCCTAATCCTGCCCAAGCCCCAGTCAACAGCCCCGCTGCATCCGCCAAGACCCCAGGGAAGCCAATAACCTCCCCGCAGGCAACGGAGCATTGACCAATGTCATTTAGTTTACCCAGTGACGGTCGCCCCTTTGGTACAGGTGCCTTGTGAGGCATTAAGCGATGTGGAACCAAGACTCACGACAACGCCAACCCTTTGGTGAGCGTTGCCGATTATGGAGGCTTGGTGGAACGCCTATCGCGCCTGCCGAACAAGACGCCTGTACCATAGGGGTGGCTGCCGCCTGGGCTAAACTAAATGACATTGGGGCATTAACCCTCGCGTCGGTCGCCAAGGCACTAATAGCTTTGGCGACTTGCCCGCGGGAATCAGGAAACTGCACCGCCAGGCGCATGTATTATGTACTTTTCAGAAGCACTTTTCTATACAGATATAACATAACGAAAGGTAAAGGAGAAGTGACTTTTGATAGATTTCAGATATTACATTTGTCATAATGCCCGTTACGATGATCTGCGGAAGCACCTGTGCCATCCTTTTACGGCGTCAGGATTCCAGGAAAACCCTGAACACGCTCCTGTAAAGGCGGCTGTCGGCAGACGTCTCCCGGGGAGGCACCCTCCACTGCAGGACATGGACCAGCTCCCCATCCCCCTGATGGTTGACGTGGCGGACCTCCCGGTGTATGATCCCGCCCTGTGCAGTATCTTCCCCCGTCTCCTGTGGGCTGACGGAACGTTCCCCGCCCTGCGCGGTTTTCTCCCCCGTCTCCTGTGGGCTGACGGGATGTTCCCTGCCCTGCACGGTTTTCTCCCCCGTCTCCTGTGGGCTGACGGGACGTTCCCTGCCCTGCACGGTTTTCTCCCCCGTCTCCTGTGGGCTGACGGGATGTTCCCCGCCCTGTATGTTCTCCTCCTGTACACCCTGGCGCACGATCCTGACGCGGTGTCTCTGCCCGTGAATCACGATCTGCCCGTCCTCCACAGTCACCGGAAGCCTGGTGATGAGGTTTTCCACAAACTCCACCACCCTGTCCGCCTCCGCTTCATCCGTCACGGTAAGTTCCCCTGTGGCTTTGTCCAGATAAAGCCTCCTCTCCAGCCGCTTTAAATACGACAGCCCATATGCAGCCTCAAAGCGGACCACCACGGTCCCCTCCACCGGGACGCCAAAGCCCTCCGCCCCGTATTCCCTGCCCGCGCACTGGTCACAGCTGTCTATCAGGGGAATATTGTGCCCTGCTCCCCGGTTGCAGAAGATTGTATACCTCCTGTCCGAAAAATAATCTTTCGTATATTCGCCGCAGCCCAGATCGTCCAAAAACGCCTCCCCGTCCGCCAGATATAAAAAACTTCCCACATCATTATGGTTGTGGGATTCTCCGTTATGGCCGCCTTTCACACAGACGGCGCTTCCGCAGGCTCCCCGCAGAAAAGCCCACTGCACATCCGGGAAGACTTCGCCGCCACATTCCGCCAGGGGCTGGGGTAACTTTGGGCTGCTTTCCTGCTCTGATCCATTTTCCTCCTGCACTGCCTCCAGAAGCCTGCCGGTCCAATACCAGTCCCCGTAGACGCCCGCCCAGCGCCAACAGGTATCCTGCCCCAGCCTCCGGGCATACGCAGGGCTTGGGAAGCGCACACTGTCAAACTCACACGCCAGGCTGCAGGTAAGCCCCATAGGATACGGCTCAAAACAGTTCCCATCGGAAAAGCTGACAGTCCTCCCTCCGCTGAAATAGCATTTCTGCTGAAAACAGGCGACCGCCTCCACCTTTTTCCCCGCCATAAGATCCAGGTCGGGATAAGCCTCTCTCAGCTGCCTCGCAAACAGCATATAATAGGTAAACCCATATGCCCAGTAGCCCAGCCCTTCCTCACAGGCGCCGTCCTCCCCAAAGCCTTTCAGGTAATAATCCTTCAGGGCATGGGCAAGGCGTTCCGCCAACGCCCTCCTCTCTGCCCCATCTTCTAACAGATAGAGCCCGGCGCTCCCGATATTCCCGCAGCACACGGCATTCCAGTTGCTGCCGCTTCTCTCCCAGCCGGCATAAGGTGCCCGGGACGCCAGGAAAGGCGCCAGCACCCGGGCTTCCACCTCCCTTTTTACAGTCTCGGTTACAGGCTCCGAAAGCCGGTCCCCCAAAAGCGTCACCAGCTCCGCAAGGGTCTGCGCCGTCTCGCTGGCAAAGAGGTCTATGGTGATCCTCCAGAGAGGATTTCCCTTCCTGTCCACATGGGCAGGCAGCGCCCAGCATTCTTCACCGCAGATTTCCAGAAGGATCTCCTCCAGCTTCTCCATATTCCGAGCCTCGGGCTTCACCACACATGCCAGCCCAAAGACCGAGAGAAATTTCCTCCGCCCGAAATAAGCCGCCTCATAGCGCAGGCGATTGCCGTTTCTCTCAAACTCCGAAAAAAGCTCCTCTGTGAGCTCCGGCATTTTCTGTCCCCGCAGCTCCTGCGCCAGCCCTAAAACATCGCTTTCATACTCCGATTGGAAGTCGGCAATCTGCTGTAATAAATCTTCCATAACTGATCACGGTTCTCCTGTCTCAATATCAACACTCTCTCTGCAGACAACGGGCTCCAATCGTTGACCGCGGCATTTTCCTTCACGCTGCCAACGTCTTCCCCGCAGGCTTCGACCCATTGTGCGCCGGAATCATTTCCTGCTCACCTCTACAGCCGGACCAGCTCATACTCCCGGCTCCCAAAGCCCAGCTTTGCCGCCGCCTCAATGGTGCGGATGCCGTTTCTGGATTCCACCCGCTGTATAAAATGATCCCTGCCCGGGTCATCGGAGGCATAGATCAGATCCAGACATGCCTGGTCCAGAGCCACAGGATCCAGCGAGGACAGGATCCCGATATCCTTCATGCAGGGATCCTCCGCCACGGCACAGCAGTCGCAGTCCACAGACAGATTGCACATAATGTTGATATAGGCAATGTTACCCTTGAAATAATCCACCACGGAGCCTGCCGCATCCGCCATGGCATCGCAGAAGACCTCCTGGGGCGCAGTATTGCTCCACACGATATTCTGATCCTCCGTGGCGCCGCCGGAGTGGATCAGACTCTTGCCCGCCGAGGAAGCGCACCCTATGGAGAGCTGCTTTAACGCTCCGCCGTATCCTCCCATGGGATGCCCCTTGAAATGGGACAATACCAGCATGGAATCATAATTTTGAATGTTTTTTCCAAGCAGATTCTCCTTCAGCGCCAGACCGCCCGGAATCTCCAGCCGCAGATCCGGTCCCTCCGCATCCATGAGATCCACGTCAAAATACCTGGTCCAGCCGTGGGCATCCATGAGCTTCCTATGCTTTACCGTGGTATTTCTCGCCCCGTCATAGGCCGTGTTGCACTCCACCACGGTGGCCTTCAGCTCATGGATCATTGGTTTCCAGAATTCCGGATGCAGATAATTCTGGTTTCCCTCCTCACCGGAATGCACCTTTGCCGCTATCCTGCCGGGAAGCTCCCTGCCCAGCGCCCTGTACATCTCGATCACCTTTTCAGGCGTGATATCCTTCGTAAAATAAACCTTTGACTTCATATGAAACCTCCTTATACATTTCGATTTTATTTTTTCATTTAACCCCGCGCTTCCGGCGGATGTACGCGGGTTTGCATCGGAAATCCGTCACAGGAAACACTTTGCTCAACGTTTCCCGGAATTTATTCTCACAAATCCCCTGTCACCACTCCTGCCAGCTCCCCATAACTGAAAAATCCCCTCTCATCCAGCCCCAGTGTCCGATCCACATAGTATTCCAGCCAATCCAGAAAGCTCATGGGGCTCCCTGTGTCAGGGGCAAGCAGTGGGAGGATCCCCACATCATTTGCCAGATCATAATACCAGACTGTGCCATAGGTTTCCCTGTCTTCCGAGTTGACGATCAGAATGCTGTACATTCCGCAGCCCTCATGGCAAAGGAACAGGTATCCGGTATCGGCCCCGGGTTCCTCCGCCTTAAACAGCCTGTCGTATTCCTCATCCAAAACCTCCTCCAGCAGCAGAGGACTCCTGACCGTATACAAAAAAGGCTTCCTCACATCTGCATCACTGTCCTTACGTTTTACCGGCAGACCCTGCAATCCATAAAAAGGCTGTGTGCCGGCACTTGCCACAGTTGTAATAAAACGCCTGTAGTCCTCCGGGAGCCTGATCCCGTTTTTCTCCTCATAGGCGGCAACCGCCTGTTCCGACAGCGGCGGCTTCCACTTGGGCGGAAACTCCCCGCAGCTGAACTCATTACGTTTACCCGCAAGCCCTTCCGCTTTTTTCATGATATGGCGGATTCTCTCGTCAACTGTCATTTTCATCCACACCCTTCCTCTCAGACTTTTTTTCACCTCTGCCCAACAGATACAGCAGATACTCATTGGCGGACATTCCTCTCTTTTGGGCCTGCTGACTCAGCTTTGACAGAGCATCCCCGCTCAGCAGGTTGTTCGCGTCATCCCTTATTCTGGCATAGTATTCCACAAAACCGGCGCTGATAACGCCTGTGGGTATCGCCACCACGCACACCCCCAACAGGGCGATCACGATCGCCACAAGCTTGCCCCCCACAGTGACCGGGTATATATCCCCATAGCCTACAGTGAGTACCGTGGACATTGCCCACCAGATCCCGGAGAAAGCGTTTTCAAACACATCCGGCTGCACGTCATGCTCAAACCCATACATGCACAGGGATGCCGCCAGCATGATCATGGCGATCATGGATATGGAGGACAACAGCTGCTTTCGCTTCTGCACCACCACCTCCGCCACAATGCTGAAGGCGTCAAAGCTCTGATTGACCCGAAACAGCCTCATGATCCTGATAACGCGTATCATCCGCAGCGCCACGATGCCGTTGGAATACAGCGGCGCAAAATAAGAAACGATGGTCAGCAGGTCTACTATACCATAAAACGAAAAGAGAAACCGCCTCACGGCGCCCAGCCTGCCGCACTCCGGGTAGAGCAGGTCACTTGTCCACAGCCGCAGCAGGTACTCTATGATAAATATGAGAATTGTTCCCAGCTCAATACCGTTCAAAACATGCACATAACACTGCATGGCATCAAAGGTCTGGAGAAAAGTCACACTGATGCTCGTGAGGATAACGCATACGATCAGATAATCAAAAGCCCTGCTGGGTATATCCACCCTTGTTCCGATCTGTATGATGTCAAAAACCCTTTTTTTCGCGTCATGCCCCGCCTTCATACCCTTATACCCTTCTGCCCGCATCTGAAGTTCACAAAACCTGATCCTATTATGGCATACCCCCCGGAAAACTGCAACCACATTTATTCCCGCGGACAATGAGTCACAAGTCCAAGGAAGTAAACTTCCTGAAAGTTTATTTCTCTGGGACCTGGGCGAATACTGCGGGGTTGTTGACTTTCGCCTCCGTTTATACTAAAATATAGACAATGTAAAAAAGGCTTTTGGAAAGGCATGGTCAATATGACACAAATTGAGATCCGCTGTGAATATTGCGGGGTAGAATACGACTACAGTATAAATAAGATTTGTCCACACTGCGGAGGCGTTGCGTCCGAAAGCCACGTCACGAAAGCGAAAAAAAAGGCGCTTTCCCGTGAGCATACAGCCGGCAATGCCGCCGCTTCGGAAGTACCGACCGGGAAATTCATGTGTTACCTGGTCAAGCTGCTCCCTGTCTGGCTCATGATTATCCTTTTATCGATCTTCATCCCTGTCATTGCACGCTCCGTCATAAGGAATACGGCTGCGGAAAACCTGCAGAAGATAGAGGAGATCACCTACACGGATCACGCCATGAACGAAAGGTTCACTACGGGCATATATGATTTGACTGTCCTCTCGGCACGGATCGTCGACGACAGTCCCCTCTGCGGTTTCCTTCCTGATGGCTGCGCACTGCTGGCCATAAAGCTGTCAGGGACGTCCAGGAGCAGCAGCTATCAGGATTACAGCGATTCTTTCGGATCCAGCTACAATACGCCCTATGTGACTGACGGCAATACCTGTTACAGACGGGTGGATGAATACTCTCTGATAAACTATGAAGACAGCTTTGCCCAAAATCAGTTTTCTTTTTTGGGCCTGCGGAAGGAAGACCCGACCACCGGCTACCTGTGCTACATAGTCAAAAGTGACTTTGAGGATCTGTATCTGTGTCTGGAGGAATTTGAAACCCAGAACCATACAAGGCACCTGACGCGGGTGAACCGGATCAGGCTTGAGATAGGCGGTGATGACAATGTCTAAGACTTACCCTTCCTGGGTGAAAGCCCTGGCGCTGGCATCGGCGCTGGCTGCCCCGATTTTCTTGACAATGATGGTCAGTTTATGTATCACTCTGTATGACGGCTTTCAATATTACGATTTCTACGACTGGGAAATCATAGACGGCCATGCTGAGGCAGTCAGCGATAATATTTACCATGTGACCCTCACGCTGAAAAACCACAGTGCCTACAGGATTTCCCTGTATGAATATGATATCCAGGTGTCCTGCAACAACAAGAGAGTCGACAGGATCAGCCCCGCATCACATGACAGCCGCCTGCTGGACAGCCTTAAAAACCCTATACTGCCCGCCGGACAGACCACCGAATATAGCTTTGACATTGTGCTGCCCAAAGACGCGGAGTTCATCACGCTGGAATACTATGGCACTTCCTATGCCAGGCAGGATTATCTGTATATGAAGGAGGAGCGGAATCGGGTTTATTCTCTTGATCTGCAGCCTGAAAAACAGCAGCTCAAACCTGATTGAACTATGCCCCCAATGGGACGTAATAACAATTCCATATGCCTTTTTCTATTAAAAGCTGAACCATCATTAAAATATTACAGCTGTCATTATTTTTATGCTTGCAGTGCAGAATATTCTTCTGTAAGATAGAAGCTAAGCACAAAGCACCGAAAAAAAATTATCAGGAGGCAATCTAATTATGGCTAAAAAAGGCAACACCTCAACTGCCAAAAAGCGCAACATCATCGTGGGACAGTCCGGCGGTCCCACCTCTGTGATCAATTCCAGTCTCGCCGGAGTCTACAAGACCGCCAAAGAACGCGGCTTCCATACTGTGTACGGCATGCTCCACGGGATCCAGGGCTTTCTGGATGAAAAATACGTAGATCTGTCAACCCAGATCCATTCCGATATGGACATCGAACTGTTAAAGAGGACCCCTTCCGCCTTCCTGGGCTCCTGCAGATACAAGCTCCCGGAGATCCACGAGGATCCTGGGATCTATGAGAAGATCTTCAGCATTCTGGACAAACTGGACATTGAGGCATTTATCTATATCGGCGGCAACGATTCCATGGATACGATCAAGAAGCTGTCCGATTACGCTATCATAAAGGGGCATTGCCAGAAATTTCTGGGCGTTCCCAAGACCATCGACAACGATCTTGCCCTGACTGACCATACTCCCGGTTTCGGCAGCGCTGCAAAATATATAGCCGCATCCACAAAGGAGATCATCCGCGACGCCCTGGGACTTGCCTACAACAAGAAAACGGTTTCCATCCTGGAGATCATGGGGCGGAATGCCGGCTGGCTCACAGGCGCTACCGCCCTTGCCAAGACCGAGGAGTGCGACGGTCCCGACCTGATCTACCTGCCTGAGATTACCTTTGACATCGAACATTTCTTAAAAAAGACAAAGGATATTTTAACAAAAAAGGACTCTGTCGTCATCGCAGTCTCCGAGGGCATCAAACTGGCGGACGGACGCTATGTGTGCGAGCTGTCCGGCGGCGCTGATTATGTGGATGCCTTCGGGCACAAGCAGCTCCAAGGGACTGCGGCATATCTTGCCGGCTTCCTGGGAGCAGAGCTTGGCTGCAAGACCAGGAGCATCGAATTCTCCACCCTGCAGAGAAGCGCTTCCCATATGGCTTCCCGTGTAGACATTAACGAGGCGTTCATGGTAGGCGGCGCCGCCGTAAAGGCAGCGGACGAGGGCGACACCGGCAAAATGGTTGTCATAGACCGTATCGCAGACGACCCTTATATGAGCGCTGCAGGTATCTATGATGTACATCGCATCGCCAACGCGGAAAAGCTGGTTCCCAGATCCTGGGTAAACAAAGAAGGCAACTATATCACCGAAGAATTCATTAACTATATAGAACCCCTGATCCAGGGCGACTATCAGCCGTTCATGGTAAACGGGCTCCCGCAGCACCTGGTCCTGCGCAAAAAATAAGGCTCTGTTGGATAATAACTTAAACAGATGGCGCAGGATAAATCCGCATAGGCCAGGCGCGACCCGCTTGCTGCGCCAGCAGCAAGCTTCCATGTGCGGATCTGTGCATCAAAAAAACGCCCTCAGGAGGACGCGGGGATCAGATCCCCGCTCCTACCCTTCGGCGTCAAAAATCCCCCTGGTCAGCTTCTTAGGCAGCTTGAACTTCTCAATATTTTCCAGAATAACAGCCTTTCTCTCCTCCTCGCTGCGCTCCAGGGCATTCAGCCACCTGCCGTTTTGATAGCCGGGCCATTTCTTATCCTTATCCCTAAGGAGCATCTCCCTGAAATTCTCCCCGTCGCAGAATTCGTCAAACCAGGGCAGCAGACAGGTCTTTACTGAATCACAGATATCCTCAAACGTAATCCTTGCCGCTTCATCATTATCATAATGCCAGTCCTGGTTGACACCTTCACCTCCCTGGGCATAATTTCCAAGCCGGTAATCCTTCCCCATCTCCAGGTATTCCATGGGAAGATAAAGGGGGATCACCCGATAATTGACATAAAATAAACCCTGGTCCCACTGGCTTTTCTGCAGATTGACGGTTTGCAGCAGCCCCGCCTCATTCAACCTTACATACGAGGTTGTCTTGTATTTATAAAAGCCGTTCTCCGCAAAGAATACATCCAGGATCTCTCTTTTGTATTTCTTGAATGCATTGTTCGCCTCCTCTTTATCTATCGGTTTCCCTCTTTCCAAAGGCACCTTGCGGCCCGCAAACTTAAATTCTTTTCCATTTTTTAATACTACGCCCATACGCTCCCTTTCCTCCTCTTTTTGTGTATACACCTGATCCTGCCATGCCTCTTAAAGGCAAACCATTGCGACTGTTGACTTCGCGAAAGAGACTGCCTGAGCTGTTACCCTGTCTTTCCGATTTCATTCATGATCCCCTGGTACACCAGCGGACGCATCATCTGCGAATCGACCCGGAAACAGTTTTCTGTGGCAACTGCCATCATATAAGTGATCAAATGGGAGAAAATATTGTAGATCAGATATTCCAAAGGCACATCCGCCCGCAGCTCTCCCCGATCCACACCCCTTTGCAGGATCCTTCCAAACACACGCACCGGCAGATATTGTGAGAACTCCTCCGCCTCCATTTTCTCCCGCACGCTCCGGCTAAAGTCGGAATTGTCCGTGAGCAGATTCACAAAACGCAGGAAAGCATGCTTCCTGCCATCCTGGATGCTCATGGCATCCAGCAGGAAATTCAGCTGATCCCCAAAACTTTTCTTCTCCGACAGTACATTTTCCAGCCAGTCAAACACCCTCTGTATCTGGTATACCACCGCGCACGCCACGATATCCTCCTTGGAATCAAAATACTCGTATGCCGTTCCCTTGCCGATACCCGCCCTGTCCGTGATGGTGGAAACGCGGATGCCTGTGGCATCCGCCCCTTCCTCTATCAGCTGGATCACCGCTGCATACATCCGCCGGACCTTGGGCGGCACCTGATGCACGTTTTCCAAACCAGTTATCTTACCCATAACCATTCCTTTATTTCTTGTTTCATCTTCATGATTTATCACAGCTTCACAAGCTTTTTGCGGCTGCTTCTTCTGGCTCAGATATCACAAACCCGTTACTCATTCTCTGCCTTCGCCGCCCTCCGCATGTGCCGGCTGCTTCTTCCTGCTCAGAATGTCATAGACACAGGGAATGACGACGAGTGTCAGCAATGTGCCGTAAAGCAGACCGCCTATGGTAACAACCGCCATGGGCTTCGCCATTTCCGCACCCATATCCTGGCTGAACACCATGGTTGACAGGGCAAGGATCGTAGTCAGCGCCGTCATCAGCACCGGACGGAGCCTGGTGCGTCCTGCCTTCAGGATCGCCTCCCGTTTCTCCATGCCGCTCTCCCGAAGCTGGTTCATATAGTCGATGAGCACAATACCGTTATTGACAATAATGCCCGCCAGCATGACAAAGCCGATCAGGGCGATGACGCTGACCTCGCTGCCGCTGACAAACAAGCCCAGGAAGATCGGAAGAGCGTCGTGTAGTGAAAGAGTGTCTGTACCAGTGTAGATCTCGGT
>CAOKQK010000057.1 GCA_948470905.1 uncultured Lachnospiraceae bacterium
AAGGAACATCAGAAGCCGTATAAAATAGGGCTTAGAGATTCCGAGAGTCTATTATGACAACAAAAGGAGGCCAAGGCGGCTATGACAAAAGAACCCACACGAAAGGAACCTGGGCCAAGGGAATCAGCAGCAAAGAAATCAGGAATATCCATTGTAAAGATTCCTCCGGCAGGCCTGGCGAGGCGGATCATTGCCCAAACAGCAGCGTTCCTGCTGACGCTGATTCCGGCGTTCATCACACGGTATTTGATGAATGAAATGATTGACAAGGGCAGGGAGATTCCTTATCATTGGCTTGCCATCGTGATAGCGGTATCCTTTGCCATACATATTTTTCTTTTTTATTTCAGCCGCTACAGGTCACAGGTCTTTTGCAATGAGCTGGCTTCCGATTTCGGCAGCAGGATTGGCGGCAAGATTGCCAGCAGCAGCATGCCGGATTACGAGGCGCAGTCCAAGAGCAAGATACTCAATATCATGCAGTCGGATGTATCATCCATATACACGCAGTACAATTATATGTCCTATGTCCCTGTATGCATCCTGGAGATGATCGTGGTATTGATCCTGATCTTCCAGACGTATCCTCTGTTTGGCCTGCTTGCAGTCCTGCTGGCGCCGGTTTACCTTTTGTCCAGCTATACGAACAAGAGCAGGTTAGAGCAGCTGGCAGGAGAAGAACGGAAAGCGGCGGATGAATGGGTGCAGGATATGGAAGTAATGATCAACGGCAAAGTAGGCATTGGCTTGAGCCGTGCATTTCCTTACATACTGGGACGGTTCAGAAAAAGCCAGGCGGCATTTTACAGAGCCCGGAACAGACAGCATTTTTATCTGCTGATCACAAAGGAATTGCCAAATCTGATCACTACCATGGCGCCTATCCTGATATTGGTCACAGGCGGAAATGCCGTGGTGAAGGGAAGGATCACCATAGGCGCCCTGCTCTTTGCCATGCAGGTGATTGATTTTATCTTCTCCCCCCTTACCACCATTGCCATGCTGCATGCGGAACTGATGAGCCAGAAGCCTATCTTCCAAAGGGGGAAAGATTTCGTGGCGCTGCCGGACCAGCCGAAAGAGTTAAGCGGCGATCCCGGGACGGCAATCTGCCTGAAAAACGCAGTATTGTGCAGACCTGACGGCACACCCCTTATAGATATAGAGGATTTCAGCGTGGAAGGCTGCGGCCTGGCATTGATCAAGGGCGGGAACGGATGCGGGAAATCCACCCTGTTCAATGTCCTGTCCGGAGTGTTTTCGGAGAGCCAGCTTAAGACAGGAAATGAAGGACGCATCAGCATATCCTCCAGATACCGCAATGACATGGGGTATCTATATTATCCAAACTTCATATTCAAGGGGACGGTAAAGGAGAATGTGCTGTGCGGACGTGAGATATCCGATGCTGATTACAAACACGTCAACAATCTGCTGCATCTGCCGCCCGCGGAAAAGGAAGTGCAGACCAAACCGGAGAACCTGTCTTTAGGGGAGAAACAGAAGATATATCTCGCAAGGCTCCTTACAGGCGGTCATGAATGCCTCCTGCTGGATGAGCCGGGGAGCAACCTGGACGACAGGACAGAAGAAAACCTGATCCGGGAAATAGAGAAATTAAAGGAGACAACGCTCATCCTGGTGATCAGCCACAATGACCGTTACGACGGGATAGCGGACTGGATTTACCGGATCCAGGACGGTAAGATGACAAAAGAGCGGATATAGCTCATGGAGGGGCTGTCTGGATAAGCCGGAAGAACCCGCGCCCGTTTATCTCAAGCTCCTCCACCGCGATAAACCCCAGCTTGTCGCAGAGGGTCAGGGACGGCTCGTTCTCCGTCTCCACCAGCGCCTGCACCCTCTCAAAGTGCAGCTCCCGCCAGCCGTACTCCAGGATCGCGCGGCACACTTCCTCCGCATACCCGTGTCTCTGCCACGGCACTCCGATGATATAACCTATCTCCGGCTCGTCGTAGCCCTGTCGGTAAGAAAAGCCCGCCCTGCCCATGACCTCTCCGCTCTCTTTCTCCAGAACCGTCCACACCCCGAACTCATAAAAAGCATAGACCTTATCTATATATTCCCGCACATACTCTTTTTCCTGTTCTATCTCCGGGTACAGATCTTCCATATATCTCGTGATCTCGGGATCACTGTAAATCCTGTAGAAAGAATCCACATCCTCTGAAGTAGTCTCCCGTACGACGCATCTGTCAGTCTCCAGGATCTTCCAAGGCAGCTTATTTAACCTGCGGTACACCCGCTCCGCGTATGCTGCGTCCAGTGCGCCCGGATCCTCCACCGCATAAGGGAACCCGCCAAAATCCTGCCCTTTATTTCCCTCATGGAGCCAGACCACTACCGCCTCGCCCCTGCGCTTCAGCTCCCGGGCTGCCTGCAGCTTGTCTGTGGCGTAGAGCGCTCTCTCCGATCCGTCCACCACAACTGGAATTTTTATCCACGCTTCTGCCATCAAAGCTTCTGCATTCAACGCTCTCCCATTCAAAGCGCCGTCGCTTAAGCCTTCTTTATTCCAGGTTCTTTCCGGATTCCAGACACTCTCCAACAAAGCTCTTTTGTACAAATCCTCCGCATTCGATATCTTATTCAAATCATCCATGACTGCCCACTTCCCTCTTGGAGCCTCCCGTCAATCGTCGTCCAGCTTCCTGATGCCGGCGACCTCCGACACAGGGAGCGAAAAGCAGATGGCGCACGCCCTTGTCTCCGGCCCGCACTGCTGGTTGATGCTTTTCATGATCGCGGACTTGCGTTTGGCGGCGGCAAGTATGTAGACCATATCCTTCTCCTCCGCCAGGGACACTCCAAAGAACTTTTCCGACTTTACCCTTCCTGTGCCCTTGGCGTGAAACACCGTGCCGCCGGTGGCGCCTGCGTCCCTGGCCGCGTCCATGACCATATCCGAATAACCCTCATTCAATATCACAATAATCAGTTCATTTTCAAAATTCATATCCGGTGTCTCACCTCCCAATGTCTGACCGTCTGTTAAATAAGCAAGGCTTCTTCCGCCGCCGATGCTTTTCATGGGTATGACCATCATGACCCCGTTTCCGGGAATATCGATAAACAGCCTTCTCTTGGCTGTCTTGATCAGCTGCTTCACGGAAAGGCCGCTGGCCACCGTGCCGATGATCGCCTTTTCGGTCTCCACCAGATCATACAGCAGCAGGTGCTCCGAGGTCGCAGTACCCTTTCCCAGATTCGTCAGCGCCAGGGAAAGCTGCAGGCTCTCATGGATATCCAGCATCTCCTTTGCCCTGTTGCGGTCAACAATACTGAGGACATAATATAATTCCATATAATCTCCCTTCTGGGGTATTTACATTATGATTTCCAACCATCACACAACGTCTCAAGCCGTCCACAGCTCAATGATTTCATCATCACCATACTTGCTGACAAAGTCCACCTCCACGCTCTTGTGGGCCTTCAGCTTCGCAATCGCTCCCATGACCTGCACCGTGATCAGGGGCATCATCGCTACCATGGCGATCAGCCCGAAGGCATCCGTCATCACATTGCCGCCCATAGAGGAGCAGGCGCCCATGGCAAAGGGCAGCATAAAGGTGGCCGTCAGAGGGCCCGAGGCAACCCCGCCGGCATCGAAGGCGATTGCGGTGAAGGTAGGGGACACCACAAACGTCAGCAGCAGGGCGATCAGATAGCCGGGTATCACGAACCAGAGAATGGAAATCCCTGTCAGCACACGGATCATGGCAAGCCCCATGGCTCCCGAAATGGCGATGGACAATGTGAGCCCCATCACTTTCTCGGAGATAGCGCCGGCGCTGAGCTCCGTCACCTGCTTGTTCAGCACATGGACCGCAGGCTCGGCATTGATGATATACCAGCCCATCAGCATGGCAAGGGGCACCAGGATCCACTTCATCCCATTGTCAATGATCGCTCCCCCCAGCACATAGCCAAGCGGCGAAAATCCCACGTTCACACCCGTGAGAAAGAGCACCAGCCCAACGTATGTATAGATGATCCCCACCAGTATTTTCATAAAAGGACGCTTCTTTAATTTCAGCGCAAAGACCTGGAACAGGAGAAAGAATGCAAAAATCGGCAGCAGGGCAATGGCAACCTCCCCCATATAATCCGGAAATGAATGCAGATAACCCCATCCAAGATCCACTGTATTTTCAAACTGATTGACAATGATCGCCGATGACGCCGCCGTCTCGGTGGGATAGATAAAGCCCAGGATCAGGACCGCCAATATGGGACCAATGGAACAGAGGGCAACCAGGCCAAAGCTGTCCGACTTTGCCTTTTCGTCGCTTCGTATGGATGCGACGCCCACGCCCATAGCCATGATAAACGGCACCGTCATGGGCCCGGTGGTAACACCTCCCGAGTCAAACGCCACCGAGAGAAAGTTCTGGTCGGATACCACCGCAAGGATAAATACCACCGCATAAAAGGCAATGAGCAGCCATTTGAGCTGTATGCCCAGCAGGATACGCAGCATGCTGACCATCAGGAAAAAGCCCACGCCCACGGAAACCGTGACGATCAGTGCCGCCGTATCAATATCGGGAGTATTCGTGGCGAGGACCTGCAGGTCCGGCTCCGCTACGGTGATCGCAACACCCAGCGCAAAGCTGAGCAGCAGGATCAGCCCCAGCTTCCGTGACTTGGTCATCTTGGCTCCGATATGGTTCCCAATCTGGGTCATGGACAATTCAGAGCCCAGGGTAAACAGCCCCATCCCAAAAATGATCATAATGGATCCTATCAGGAATGAGAGCATGAGCCCGCTTTCAAT
Organism: uncultured Lachnospiraceae bacterium; assembly: GCA_948470905.1. Classification (GTDB taxonomy): domain Bacteria; phylum Bacillota; class Clostridia; order Lachnospirales; family Lachnospiraceae; genus Acetatifactor. Next base: position 4,802 of record CAOKQK010000057.1, read on the forward strand.
CGGCACAAAAAAAATACACAGAACTGCCACGATCAGTGTGATCGGCAGCACCGACAAGACAGATTCTTTCATTTTTTCAGTCAAAACATTATGATATACCATTTCCGCCCACTTTTCCCTTTACGTCAGCCTTGTTTTGAGTTACAATTGAATTTGTGGTGTTTCGGTTTTATGGAACAGTCCAGACACCCCTCCCCGCGAAGCCAACAGCCGCAATGCGTTTGAAAGACGCTGTTGACGAAACAGCCGCCGGGAAGCCTTGAATTGTCATGATCGCCCGTTTCCCGCCGGGATTATGGGCCGATGTAGTATGATTATACAATATTTTAATAAGAAAGGAAAGCTGAAATGGCTAATAATTCTGAAAATTCTGTAAAAAAAGTAGAAACTAATCCAATTGTCACCTTCACAATGGAGGACGGCAGCGTGATCCGCGCGGAGCTCTATCCCGATATCGCGCCAAACACCGTGAACAACTTTATCAGCCTGATCAACAGGAAATTTTATGACGGTCTGATCTTTCACCGCGTGATCAGGGGTTTTATGATCCAGGGCGGCTGTCCGGAAGGCAGCGGTATGGGCGGCCCCGGCTATGAGATAAACGGGGAATTCTCCCAGAACGGCTTCAAAAATGACTTAAAGCACACCCAGGGAGTTCTCTCCATGGCAAGGGCAATGGATCCCAACTCCGCCGGAAGCCAGTTTTTCATCATGCACAGGAACGCGCCCCACTTGGACGGCTCCTACGCCGCCTTTGGGAAGGTGGTAGAAGGGATGGATGTGGTAGACCGCATTGCCGAAACCCTCACCGCCCCGGACGACAGGCCTTATGAAAACCAGGTAATGCAGAGCGTTACCGTCGAGACTTTCGGCGTGGACTATCCGGAACCGGAAACCCACTGACCGCAGCAGTTCAGGCAGATTGCCGAACCGCCACCGCTGATTATGAAGCATTTTCAAATATCATGAAAAAAATATTGATCATCGAAGACAACGCCGATATAAATAATCTCATTGCAGAGGCGTTAAAAAAAGCGGATTATGAGTACAGACAGGCCTTTTCGGGAACGGAAGGGCTTTTCTGCGTGTCCTCAGAAAATTTTGACCTTGCTGTCATGGATCTGATGCTGCCGGGAATGAGCGGGGATGAGCTTCTCCCCAGGCTGCGGGAAAAACAGGACATCCCCGTTATCGTACTGTCCGCCAGGGACAGCCTTGACAGCAAGCTCTCCCTCTTAAATTCCGGCGCCCAGGACTATATGACCAAGCCTTTTGAGATTGCCGAGCTGATTGCCAGGATAGGCGTGCATCTGAGAAAGCATACACCCTCCGAAAGCACCGGCCCCCATGGAACCGACAGCGTCCACTCCTCTGAGGATACAGGCAGAACCGCGCACACGGGAAAGCTTACCCTGAAAAACCTCGTGCTGGACCCGGAGAGCTTTTCAGCGGAGATTGACGGAAAACAGATCAGCCTTACCAGACAGGAATTTAAGATCATGGAACTCCTGCTCTCCAGCCCCAAAAGAGTATTCTCCAAGCAGGATATATACAATTATGCCTGGGACAATTATTATGCAGGCGAGGACAAGACCATAAACATGCATATCAGCAATATACGCCGTAAATTTAAAGCAGTCTCAGAGGAAGAATATATAGAGACTGTCTGGGGCATCGGCTTCAAGGCAAAATTCTGATACCATCTTGAACCTTTCTTGAATCTTTTTTTAACATACTTTTAAATTTTATTTGCGCTGTCTTGAAACTTAAGCGCTATCATTATAAGCATAAAGACAGTTCCGCTTCGCAGATACGGGGCTGGACCGTCCAAATATCAAAAGTGATGGCTGCGTCGGAGCGACACCTGGGACTCCGCACAGCAAAAGATCAGGAAAGGTTGTGAACTCTATGGAATACTTGCTGTCAACAGACAATCTCACCAAACAGTACAAACAGCAGAAAGCCGTGAACAATGTCAGCATCCATGTAAAGCAGGGTGCCATCTATGGGCTGATCGGCAGAAACGGCGCCGGCAAAACCACCCTTATGAAAATGGTTTCAGGGCTTTCCGCCCCCACCTCTGGCAGCTTCTCGCTCTTTGGGCAAAACGCTTCCCGGGGCGGAATAGTCATGAGCAGGGTGGGCGCCCTGGTGGAAAATCCCGGCATCTATGCCGACATGTCCGCCTATGAAAACCTCCACGCAAAATGCCTGGCGCTGGGCGTGCGGGACAAAAACGCGGAGCAGACGCTGCTGCAGACAGTGGGGCTTGCGGACACCGGAAAGAAACCGGCGGGGAAATTTTCCCTGGGCATGAAGCAGCGGCTGGGAATTGCCCTCGCCCTGGCAGGCGATCCGGACCTGGTGATCCTGGACGAGCCCATCAACGGACTGGACCCTCAGGGTATCGCCGAAGTACGTAACACCATCGAATGCCTCAACAGGGAAAAAGGCATTACCTTTATCATCTCCAGCCATATTTTGGGGGAGCTTGCAAAATTTGCCACAAATTACGGGATCATCCACGGGGGACAGCTCCTGGAAGAACTGTCCATGGAGGAACTTTTGGAAAAATGTTCCCATCGGATCATACTGAACACAGTCACTGCCCCCGAAGCCTGCACGGAGCTTGAACGGCTGGGCATCACCCATTACAAGGTCACGGACAAGACCACCATTGAAATCTATGAGCGGCTGGACGAAGTCCCCTCGCTCACGGCTTCCCTCTGTGCCGCGGGAGTATCCGTAAACGGCATCCAGCTCAAACAACAGGAACTTGAAGATTATTTTCTCGGTCTCACAGACGATATAGTCTCATCAAGGGCATGACAATGGAGGTGCATAAAATGCTTAATATCATAAAATTGAATTTATACAGGCTATTTCACCAGAAAGCGTTCTATATTGTTCCCATTTCCATGGGCATCGTGTGCTTTATAATGATCTATCTCGTATGGCTGACTCCCAGGATGGAAAACCAGGCTGCCCAGATTACCACCGAGTCAGGTTTCCACATAGGAATGGTGTCAGGCTCTCCGGACTCCGAGCTGCTTCCCATAACCGAGGACTTTAACCTGACGGAATTTATGGACGAACTGTTTGGCAGCGGGATATTAATGATCCTTATCTCCATAAGCGCGGCTATTATCACAAACGCAGAGCAGAAAAACGGTTTCATCAAAAACATTGCCGGACAGATTTCCCCGCGGGGAATCCTGCCCCTGGCAAAGCTCCCCGGCATGCTGCTTGAGTGCTTCCTGATCATAACTGTAGCTGTTTTAAGCTGCGCCCTGTCCGGGAAACTTCTCTATGCCAACTTTATCCCTGGCAATCTCTCCGGGCTTGCCCGCGCACTTGCCGGGCAGCTGTTGTTAGGTTTCGCACTCTGCTCCCTTATCCTGATGATATGTACCCTTGCCAGGAACGCCGCCTCGGGTATCATCACAGGCATTGTTTTAGCCACAGGCATGATCTCCCTTGTATATGGGCTGCTCAATAAGGTGCTGTGGAATTACCTTCATGTGCCGGAGAGTTTTGACATTACCCGCTTCTCCCTCAGCAGCCATTTCATGTCGCTTACCTCCGCATCCGGGTCGGATGCCCTGGGCCTGGCGCTGGCGGTAGGCGCAGTATATCTGACTGCCTGCTCCCTGGGCGCATTTATGATCATCAAAAAGAAAGACATTGCATGAGGGTGTTGTATTCTTCCAAATATAGATTGATATGCGTAAAGAGGGGTCTGTAAATATGATAATCTGGACAGCGGCAGTAACAATCCTCTGTATTATTTTAATCCTGATCATTGTTTTGATCCTGCGGCAGGTAAACTCTATCTGCCGCTGTCTGGATTTTATCAAATCCAATAAAACAAATATGAAGCTTCTGTCGCATACGCCCCTTAAGCCTCTAAACAGGCTGATCGACAGCATCAACCAGCTGCTGTCAGAGACAGCCCGGGAGCGCCGCGCCGTGGAAAAGGAAGACCGCAGCCTCAAGGACTCCCTGACCGGGATCTCCCACGATATCCGCACTCCTCTCACATCCCTCAGCGGGTATTTCCAGCTTCTCCAGGATACGGAAGACCCGGCGGAAAAGGCACGCTACTCCGCCGTGATCAGGGCGCGCATCAGGGATCTGGAATCCATGCTTGAAAACCTTTTCAGCTACACAAAGCTCCAGGACAGCGACTATAAGCTTCCCTTGAGCCGTATTAATTTCACGGAATGCGTCATTGACACCACCCTTGCATTTTATGAACAGTTTTCGGAAAAAGAGATCGCACCCTGTGTAGATATTGACGAAAACCCTGTCCACATCCAGGGAAATACCGCAGCGGCACACAGGCTCCTCCAGAATATCCTGAAAAATGCCCTGGAACACGGCACGGAAAGTATTTCCATCTCCCTATACTCACAAGGCTGCAAAATCATTTTCATATGTGCCAACAAATGCAAAACCCCTGACGAGATAGACATATCAGGGGTCTTCCATAAATTTTATAAGGCGGATCCCGCCCGCAGCGACACCTCCACCGGGCTCGGTCTCACCATCGCCCAGGAACTTGCCCGGCGCATGGGCGGGACACTGGAGGCATCGCTGGAAGGGGACATCTTCTCTATCCGGGCGGAATTTGCCGTCTGCAGCTCTATTTGAGCAAAACAGGCCAATTTCAATAAATTTTATGGCGCAAAATCGTGTTCACATTTTATTTACAGATCATTCAATCAATCTTCAATGAATCATCATTTTTTATCCAAATCTGCCGTATATACTATAATTGTAAAGCAAATAGCTTTCCAAACTGTTAAGATGACATTTTCCATCACTATTTCAATAAACTTTTTCATATTATGCCAAGGAATTCCGATTCCTTGGCATCCTCCCTTTTTGGGGTAAAATTCCCTTTTCATCGTTCAATGCCGGGGGCAATTATTTCTTGCCGGTCTTTGAGTCCGGATTCAATTTGTTAAAGAGAATCACCCCCGTACTCAAATGATATGGTGCCATGGGGGCAATCCATTGGCTATCTGTACACATCAGATCAGTAGATCATTGGTTTACATTTACATTTTGGTAATCCTCAAGAATTTCAGCTAAAGTAATATTTGACATACTGTTCGCCATATCGTCACGTATTTTTTGGTAAGGCTTTTCTAATACCAAATGTATATTCCTGCCAACAGGGCATAGCTTTGAAGCGCAGGTATGTTCACCGACAAGTTTTTCCAAAAAATCGGGTTCAACGCTGGAGCAAATCTGAAACAGATTGATTTTTTCGGGGCTTTTGCTTAATGTTGTTCCCCCGGTTCCAGGCTTTATGGTAATGATACCTGATTTTTTCAAGGCGCTCATGATGTTGCGGATTATCACCGGGTTGCAGCCTGTTGATAAAGCAAGCTGTTTGCTGGTTACTTTATTTAACTCACCAAATTCGTGAATACATATCAGGCAATGAATTGCGACAGAACACCGTTTGCTAATTTGCATATAGATAACCTCCTGGCCTTTTTATCATTGTAACACTTGATAAAGAATAAATCAAATACCCCGCTGCATTCGTCAATGTCCCAGGAAGTAAACCGTTACTGTTCACACGTCGCCACCGCGAGGTGTTTTCACGCGCCTTTTGCGTGACAAACCCGAGACCGTTGTACGCGAAATCGCTGCTCTTGCAATTTCTGTGCATATGTTACTGGTCACGGAGTGAACAGTAACAGTATACCTTCAGGAAGCTTACTTCCTGAGACTTGTAAATCATTGCCCGCGGGAATATAGGTGTAAATCTTGACATTACATATTGCAGGGAGTATAATTATAAAAGTGTAAAATTTAAAATTACATCAAGGAGGGTTATCAATGTTGTACACACAAGTAGTTTTTAGTCCTACAGGTGGGACACGCAAGGTATCTGAACTGCTTATTTCAGCATGGACAGAAAACTGGAATACGGTTGATATTAGCGACATGAAATTTGAGAAGGAAGGATATTCCTTCAAGCCAGAAGATATTGTTTTAATCGCTGTCCCTTCTTATGGCGGGAGGGTTCCGGCAACTGCCACAAGAAGATTATTAAATCTGCAGGGAAATGGCGCGCAAGCTGTCCTTGTATGTGTTTACGGAAATCGTGCCTACGAGGATACCTTAGTCGAACTAAAAGATATAGCAGCAGGGGCAGGATTTAAAGTAACAGCCGCGGTTGCGGCTGTGGCAGAGCATTCCATTATCCGTCAGTATGCTGCGGGCAGACCCGACGCAGAGGACAAACAGGTGTTAAAAGATTATGCAGAGAAAATACAGCAGAAGCTTTTAAATGGTACATTGACAGAAATCCATGTGCCGGGCAATCGACCTTATAAGAAAGAAATGGGGGGCGGAATGGTTCCTCAATGCGGAAAAAACTGTAACCAATGCGGACTTTGTGCTATACAATGCCCAGCCGGTGCGATAGATGTTTCAAATTGTAAAATTGTGGACAAAAGCAAGTGTATCTCCTGTATGCGCTGTGTTACGAATTGTCCTCAAAATGCAAGGGCAATAAATAAAGTAATGTTATCTGCGGCTTCCGTTGCAATGAAAAAAGTCTGTCAAAGCAGAAAACAATGTGAGCTTTTTATTTGATGAATAGTTTACTTTTTCATGCATTACCCTCATTGCCCGCGGGAATATAACACAGCCTGACAGACGCTTGACAAACAGACAACATCATGTTATATTTTAATTGTCAACATCTTGTTATACAATTTAGCAGGGAAGATTTTCCCCCTGCCCGCGGGTTGCGCGCTGCAAAGCAACAATACACATTGCGCACCTTTTGCATATTAGGGAGAAAAATCCCCTGCCCCCGCAGGGGCAGCCGCATTTTCCTGCGTTACAACAGGGAGGATTAAACCATGGTGCAGCAAATATCTGATGCCGAACTGGAAATTATGAAAATTATATGGGGAAACCCGGCGGAGGTGACTCTGTTCCCCTACATCATGGACGGGCTGGCTGCCAGGGGCAGACCCTGTCAAAAGAATACTCTGATCGTGCTCCTGTCAAGGCTGATGAACAAGGGCTTTTTGAGCGCCAGGAAAATCGGACGGCACAACGAATATACTCCGCTTGTTTCGGAGACGGAATATCAGACGGCTCAGACAAGACATTTCCTGAATAAAATCTACGAGGGAAGCGCAAAAGGGCTGGTTTCCAATCTGATCATGGGCGACCTGCTGGCAGACGGGGAATACGAGGAGTTGAAAAGGCTGCTGGAGAAAGGAAAAGAGCAGCCATGAATGCAGTTTTGAAAATATTCCTGTCCATGTCCTTTTCCGGCAGCCTGCTGATCCTGGCACTTCTTTTTATATTTAGATTATTAAAAGACAAGCTCAGCCGGCAATGGCAGTATTACATTTGGCTTGTTGTCCTTTTGCGGCTGCTGCTCCCATTGGGACCGGAGGTAAATCTGCTTGGAAAAACCTATCAGGCTGTGGACCGGATCATAAGCCAGGCGGCATCTTTGCCGCAGAAACAGGCTCCGGCAAACACTTCCGGAGATGTCCCTGCCCCTGTTCTCAGCCTGGCGTCGGAACCTGAAAATGCGGACCGCCCTGGTGCGGATCTACCGGCAGACCACTGGCTTCCAGATCTTGTGGCGTTGCTGACCAATCACCTCTGGCTGGTCTGGCTGACAGCCGCACTGGGACTGTTGATACGAAAAATAACAATCTACCAAAGCTTTATACAGTATATGAATGCAGGAATGGTCCCGGTTTCTGATATCGAAATGTTAGACCGGCTTTCCATCACCGCAGCACATGCAGGGGTGAAAAAGCCCGTAGAGTTATATATCAACCCGCTGATTTCCTCACCTCTGCTGATTGGCTTTTTCCATCCGTGTATCGTGCTGCCGGATACAGGTACCCCCGAAAGGGATTTTCAGTACATCGTCCTGCATGAGCTGACGCACTACAGGCGGCGGGATATGTTTTACAAATGGCTGGTACAGGTCGCAGCCTGCCTGCATTGGTTTAACCCCCTGGTGCATCGGATGAGCCGGGAGATCACCAGGGCCTGTGAATTTTCCTGTGATGAAGCTGTACTCACTGTGATAGGATGCGATAATGCGCAGACCTATGGAAAAACTTTGCTGGACGCCATGGCGGCCGTAGGAAAATACAGGGAAAACCTCGGTTCTGTGACATTAAGCGAAAATAAGCAATTGTTGAAAGAAAGGTTAGGCGCAGTGATGAATTTTAAGAAAAAGTCAACGACAATACGGCTTCTCACATGTGCCCTGACGCTGTGTATTATCCTTGGGGCGACATTCATCGGTATTTACTCCGCCCCGTCGGATCAGCCATCAAGCACGCCCCCGATAAATAAGTCTCCAGTATATGATGACAGAATCCCCCCACAGGGAAGCACCGCCACACATAACACCGATCATGCTGCCAAGACCGAACTGCCGGACTCCGGGGAAGCTCCCGACGGTAAAGCCAATGTGGAAACGATCCCTGTTGATCTGGAAACCGTGGCATTCGGAGACACCATTAAGCTGGGGGATTACACATTGTCTGATGGTGACAAAATCTATTATGACATTTCCGCAGAGTCAGGAAACGGGATAGAAATTTTTTTCGCCAAATATAATGAGAAAAACACGTTCTATTGGTTTGTTCATAACCTGCGCCAGCCGGATGAACCGCTGAAATGCTCTGTGGATTTCACCGTTAAGCCTCCCGCAAACCCCGGAACCTATCAGCTTTTCCTCCGGCCCGTAAACGGCGCTCTGGAAAATGTAACGGGCAGTATTTCCATCACATCGGCAGACGCAGATTAAAGAACTGTCCATAACTTCCTCAGACAATATTGGGAATTCCTGTCTGAACATTTCCTTTTGCTACTGCCTTTCATAATATCCTATACCGTCCCACGGTTTAAAATAGGTGCGAATGTAGCCGTCAGTAGACAGGAACACAATCTCGTTGCTTGACTCCAGGTAGTAAATATAATCCCCATCCTCCGCCTCTGTCTTGCGCAGCGCTTCCTCCGAGGCAATGACCCGGTTTGCCCCTGCCTCATATTCTTCCTTTGAGGCATAATCAAATTCCGAACCATGTTTCTCGAAATGCTCTGTCAGATATTTCTCGCTGCGGAATGTGTAATAATTTTCCGTTCCAGACAGGTCAGGCGCCTCGTCTATGACTCCCTGGCCTGGCTGGTCTGTCGCGCCGCCTCCGTCGACCTGGCTTGGCTGACCTGTCGCGCCGCCTCCGTCGACTTGGCTTGGCTGACCTGTCGCGCCGCCCCCGTCGACCTGGCTTGGCTGACCTGTCGCACCGCCCCCGACTGCCTCGTCTGGCTGACCTGCGGGACTGTCTCCGACTGCCTGGCCTGCGGGGCTATCCCCCGCGTCCTGCCCAACCTGCAGGACGCCGTTGCCGGAAGTATTATTTCCGTCCTCCGACGCACCGTTTAGCAGGGGATAGATTACGCCCAGGAGCAATACGGCAATCACAATCCCCAAACATTTTTTGAACTTTGTATTTCCTTTCATACTGATCTGTTCTCCATTTTAATCGTATTGTTCTTTCCTATGGAAAATCCACATCTCTTTTCCGCTGACCATGCTTTCTTCCCGGTCGATGCCTGCACTTCTTTTCCGGCGGCTGGCTCTGCTTCTTTTCTGACCCATGCCTGCACTTCTTTTCCGGCGGCTGGTCGTGCTTCTTTTCTGGTCGATGCCCGCACTTCTGCCTGGGACTTTTTTAAAACATAAGCTCCGCGCTCTCACCTGCTTGAATATGCACCGGCTGACGCTTCCCGCCGCAAATGACAATTGTGTCATAGTCGGATTTTGCCCTGATGGTGCAGCCGGATACCTTTCCATCCTTCCAACTCAAATCAATTTCTGCATTTCCAACCAGACACAGCCCCCTCACCTTACCGCTCCTCCACGCTCCGGGCAGCGCAGGCAGAAGGATCACCCTGTCCTGGCTGCTCTGTACCAGCATACGGCTCATGGCTGCGCAGATTCCAAAATTTCCGTCAATCTGAAAAGGCGGGTGCCTGTCAAACAGATTAGGATAAATGGACATTTCCAACATCTTCTCAATGCTTGAGTAAGCCATCTCCCCGTCCCAGAGGCTTGCATAGTGGTTGGTTATCCAGGCGCGGCTCCAACCCGTGTGCCCGCCGCCATTGGCCAGACGGTATTCCAACGTTTTCCTCGCCGCCTCCGCCAGTTCAGGAGTCCCATCCACAGTAATCTGCTCTGCCGGATACAAGCCATACAAATGTGAAATATGTCTGTGCCCCAGTTCCGCCTCCTTATAATCCTCCATCCATTCCATGATCGTACCCCGCCCGCTGATCCGGGTGGGCATCAGGCGCTTTTCACACTCCTTAATCTGCTTCATCAAGTCCTCCACGCTTTTCACGCCCTCGATCACACATTCCTCCGGCGCTGTCCCGCCCAGGGCTTCCCACGCTCCCAGACAGCCGTTAAAGAGTTCCCTCAGAATCTGGTTGTCCATAGTTGCACCCATACAGCAGGCACCCTTCTCACCGTTTGGCAGGATATAACTGTTCTCGGGAGAAACTGACGGATTTGTCACCAGATAACCGTCCTTCTCAGTGAGGAAATCCACAAAGAACAGCGCCGCCTCCGCCAGTACAGGGAAAGCTTTCTTCAAAAATTCCCTGTCCAAAGTATACTGATAGTGCATCCATAAGTGGGTGCTCAGCCACGCCCCGCCCATGGTCCAATAGGAGCCGGGATACCAGATATCCTGGGGCGCCGCATCCCCATGGATATCCGTGTTGTGATGCGCCACAAAGCCTCTGCAGCCGTACATCTGCCTCGCCACGATACGTCCGTTCCTCTGCACCCTGGCAAGCAGCTCAAACAAAGGCTCATGGCACTGGGACAGATTACAGCTTTCCACATGCCAGTAATTCATCTCCGTATTGATGTTGATGGTATACTTACTGTCCCAGGACGGGAAAAAGTCCTTGTTCCAAAGTCCCTGCAGGGTAGACGGCAAGCCTCCTTTACGGCTGCAGGCAATGGTCAGATATCTGCCAAAGTCAAAGAGCAGCCCACTCAGACCCACATCCGCCTTTCCCTCTTTCGCCTGCTGCAGACGCAGGTCAGTAGGCAGCGCCTGGCTGTTTTCGGCGTCTTCGGATTCCAGTGTAAAAGCAAATCTGCCATACAGCCCCTGATAATCCTCCACATGTTCCTGCAGAAGCTCCTCATAGCTTCTTGACATCACCTTCTTAAAGCGTGCCTGCAGCTTCTCCCGCAGAAATGCCTGCAGTGCCTCCTGGTAGAGATACTCCTGCTGTTCCAGTTCCGACAGCTCCTCGCACAGGTACTCCTGCCCTGAAGATTTCCCACACAAACCTGTCTGCCTTGAATGTTCCCCGCATAATCCTGTCTGCCCTGAATGTTCCCCGCATGATTCTGTCTGCCCTGACGGTTCCCCGCATGATTCTGTCTGCCCTGACGGTTCCCCACATGATTCTGTCTGCCCCGCAGATTCCCCCCACGTTTTTGCCGGTGTACTCTTTTTCTGCTCCACGTAGTTTCTGACATAAGTGTCTTTATCTTTTCCGTCATAATGCCAGGTGGTATCCGCTGTAAACACAAGTGTCACTTCTCTTGCGCCCTCCACCCGCAGCACTTCTCCTACAACCTTCACAGAACCGCCCTTCACCTTTGCCCGCAGTGCCATGGCAAACTCAGCGCCTCCCCTGCCCAGGTTGCCGTGCAGCAAAATGCCGTCACCCCCAAGCTTTTTCACCCCGTCAAAAGCCTTGCCCCGGCGCAGCCTGGCGTTAAAAGTAACCTCCGCCTGCCCCTCCGCAGTAAACCGCATAATAATGCAGTCCGCCGGCTTGGAGGCAAAGTACTCCCTGCGGTACTGCCCTTTCTCATCCGCGAAACGGGTGCAGCACAGCGCCCTGTCCAGCTCCAGGCTCCTCTCAAAGCCTGTCACCCCTGGGGGGACGGTGAGCTTCCCCAGCTTGCCGTTCCTTTTGGGAGCATTATCCGCAATATTTTCAAAGATGAAACTGACCGTTCCCAGCGTTTGATAAGAATGCATGCTGTCCGGACAGCCGCTCATGGCTATGTCCATCAACCGCTCTGCCCTTCCGATCTCTCCTTTTTCTATGTATTCCCTGATCTTTGGCAGATTCTCCGCAAAGTCTGGATTAATGCGGTTGACAGCACCCCCGTACCACATACTCTCCTCATTAAACTGAAGCTGCTCCCCATCCACGCCTCCATACACCATAGCGCCCAGCCTGCCGTTTCCGATGGGAAGCGCCTCCTCCCACTCAACTGCAGGCTGCCTGTACCACAATTTTGCCATAATTAACCTCCTGTTCCAATTCCCACTTGCGGGAACTTGTGCCGCAAGCTGCAATTTGTTCTCACCTGCGGGAACTTTTCCGCCCTCTGCATTTCAGACCCTCTATTTCAGCCCCTCTTATGTGAGAGAATTTTCCAGCTGCATAAAACTTTATCCTTAATTTTCTCGGAATATTCCATTCACAGTCATCGGTTCATAAATTGCCAAATTATTCCTTACGCTCTCATCAACATTGATTTCATAATTCCTGACAATACAATGGGCATTTTTTTCATCATAAAATCCTCTTATATTGACACCACCCAAAGCTTCCATCGTTCTCCATGAGGCAGGGTTATCCTTATCTGCATCCATTAAGACTTTGTCTATTCCATAGTCCTGACAGACTTTCAGACCTAAATACAGGTTTATTTTATTGTATCCCTTTCCTCTTTCTGTCGGCCTTATACTATACCCAATGTGTCCCCCATATTTTCTTAAGGATTCATTTAAGGCAAGCCTAATATTGATCATCCCGATGATTCGATTATCGCCTTCCCTTACTAAAAAATATGTTCTTGCAGGGACTTTTTTTTCATCCGGTATTCTTGCATAATCTTCCTCTAACTTTTTCAGCCACATTTCATAGTCGGCCAGATATCTGTTAAGACCTCCCGTACCATTAATATCAGAATTGTATTCATAAAATTCGTTTATGTACGCTATCGCATCCTCTTTCCTGCCAATAGACGGTTCTTCAAAATAAAACTTTTCCATTGTAAGTTCTCCCTTCCAAATACATTTCTTATCCATTATATATCATTAGCCAAAAAATTTAAATATTTTACAAACAATTCCGCTTTAAAAGTTGCTTCCATGCTCACTTATTCTAATTTTAGTTCATAAGGTTTTTGGGGAAAATTCCTTATTTCCCACTCTGTAAAATATGATACAATAAAACCATATTTTAGGACGTGCTTGAAAAATGCTTTCTGCCAGAAGCGTGTCACAGTTTGTGGGAGATTAAATTATCTTACAGATAATTTGCCGAAGGAAGGGCGCATAGCGGGCTATGTTACCTGAATTTGGCGCAAGCAAGCAACGCTGCAGAGCACTATGCGTCCAAGGAACGCTATGGTCATGTCCTTTAGGACATTGTGACCCTCGCGGCATTCGTCAAGGTCCCAGAGAAGTAAACTTTCAGGAAGTTTACTTCCTTAGACTTGTGACTCATCGCCCGCGGGAGTAAAAAACATTTTGCTGTGAATAGGGACACAAATAATATTTTTCACCTGCTGTCGGTTTCAAAATGCGGATATTATAATTCCTATGGAAACAGTATCGTAACAGATATCCACAGCAGGTCTTCTTAATGAAGTTTATTTTATCTACAATTGGCACTTAAAAGCAATCCACAAGGGACATGCCGATGGTCGCCCGGCAGTCCCGCAGGTACAATCAACTGTAAGTGGAATGTGCTTTATTCAACTGACAATTCGTTTACCACGACACACTTTCTCGGTATAATATACAAAGGAAGGAGGGACTCGGATGAATCAGAACCAGATAGGCGAATTTATTGCATCCTGTCGTAAGCAAAAAGGGTTGACACAAATACAGCTTGCAGAGCAATTAAATATTACGAATCGGGCAGTATCCAAATGGGAAACGGGAAAAAGCATTCCTGATGTGTCGATCATGATGGAACTATGTGAAATTTTAGGCATAACCGTAAATGAACTATTAAGCGGAGAAAGGATTGAGATGGAAGATTATAAAGCAAAGGCAGAGGAAAATATGCTTTTACTACAGGAAAAGAAGGCAAAGGCAGAAAAAGATTTTCGACGTGTGGAAAAAATTTGGCTGGCAATTACAGTTTTACTTACACCGATCCATTTTATCATTAACTATTATTTCCCTGATAATAATGGGACATGGATTGGTCCGGCTATACTTTTTATTGGATTGATTATGTATGCGATCTATTTTTTGCAGCATTATGAAATCAAAATAGTTTACAAAACACCACGCAAACATTAAACTATATTGTAAAGCACCACTTTTTACCGGTCAATTCCAGGAGGGCGGAAGGATGCTAGTACTGCGTTGCGCATATAACGGTGAATATCAGCGCTGAATATTTGTGCCAGGGCAAGGCGGAAGAAGGAAGCGATGTGGCTCCATCGCTGACTGATGACAACGCAGCACTGGTGCAAATAGGCGGTGCTGAATTCACTGTTAATTGCGCAATACAGTACTAGCCCCGGGCATGAGTGTGGTCTTGAATCTCCCCGTAGGCACCGCCAGCCTGGAAATTCTTCAGCGCAGAAAACTGGACAATAACAAAACTTTCCTGACCCTCCGAGGTATGTGGCAGCCGGATGAATGGATGGAAGATAGAATCATGGAGTTCAACGCCAAAAACAGCAATTACTATGTTCTGGTAGAAAATCCTGAAGACGGAATATCTGCAGAAGACTATGATACCCGCACCTTGGTAGAACCGGGAGCCGGAAATGGACCCGATATTCTATATGGGGATGCCATGCTGGGCACATCCCTGTACAGCCTTGCCAAAAAAGGCTTTGGAGGATCTGGCTCCCTATATGAAACAATCTGGCATGAAACAGGAGGATTATTTCCCACAGGCGTTTTGTAGCTACGGCGACGAGGAAAAGATATATGGAATCCTCCTAAACATAGATATTTACACCCAGACAATAAATGCCAATCTGCTTGCAGGAAATGACCCTATTGACATAGACAGCTTTCTGGACACGCTCCTGCCTCTTGGCGGCACGGCGGTCTACGAAAGGAATTTCGACTCCGGCGAAGTCCTCCAGTCCCTTCTTCAGGGTTCCGAAACCTTATGGCGATAAGAAGGTGACAGGCATGTTATTTGACGACGGCTTTCATGGAATGACACGCACATGGTTCAGCCTGAAAGTAAACGCCAATCCACACAATCAAAAACCCCGCAGCAAGCTGACGGGGTATCAAGCTTGATGCGCAGCAAGCTGCGGGGTATTTGACCCTCGCGGCATTCGTCAAGGTCCTTCGGACTTTGACTCATTGCCCGCGGGAATAAAGAGGGCGTGTGGGAATTCCTTAGTTATCTTTTAAGTCTGGAAACGCAGGAAAAGCAGCAAATGCCTGTACACAGAGAAGCATTCACCGCTATGGCAAAAACAACCATAGATGAGGAAGCTAAATATGGGCTTTCAATATATCCTCACCCGTTGACCTGGGAAGAAGCTGCAGAGCTTGAGACATCCTTTATGGAAGACACCAGATTTTTCCCCATCCATGTACAGCCTTTCATTGATATCATCAAAGCGGAAGCGGCAGATTACTTCAGCGGCACCAAGGACATTGACCAGATCCGCGAAGTGGCAAAAAACAGAATACAGCTGTATCTGAGTGAGAATCATTAAAATACAATAAACCTTAATGGACATTCCTGAAAACATTCCCGATACCCCATTTTATACGCAGCCCGTGAAAATCGCTTTCATGGGCTGCTTTTCAATATCATCTTAACCTGCATACCCCTCCCATTTTCATAAAACATATGTCACAAATGAGCCTGGTATGCTGCCGTCCGGCTCTTTCACCGGAGAAATACCAAAGCCGTTCTTCCGCCATAAACGATGGGAAGCCACATTCCTGATGTCGCAATATGCTCTAACCTGATAAGTCCCTTTCTCCTTTTCTATCTGTAGGATCTTCTGCACCATTAAAGACGCAATGCCTTTTTGCTGATTGCTTTCAAAGACTTCTATCACATTGATAAAGGCTTCTTCGGCAGTTATGGGCGCAGGAATTTTACGATAAAATACAGCAGCAAATCCTACAATCTCATCCTCCTGCGCAACTATAAAATATCCCTTGTCAGAAAAAAGCCGCACCACCTGAGGACGGATGTGAATAATATATTTTTTGTCATCTTCATTGCCTGCTCTTATACGAATCATCATAGCCCCCCTGTTTCTCTTGGATTATCTATGTACAGCCATTTTATTCCCGCAAGCAATGAGCCACAGATTCCAAAGAAGTAAACCTCCTGAAAGTTTACTTCTCCGAGACCTTGACAAATGCCGCGAAGGTCAACCCCCCCGCAACTTGCTGCGCATCAAGTTGTGGGGGGGTGATTGCCGCATTGCAAGTTTGATATCTCGCCGGTCTGCATGCTTGATATTTCGCTGACCTGCATTTTTGGTATTTCGCTGACCTGCATTTTTGACGTCCCGCCAGTCTGCAAATTTGATGTCCCGCTGGCCTGCATGTTTGATATCTCGCTGGCCTGCATATTTGATATTTCGCTGACCTGCATATTTGATGCCTTGCCGGTCTGCATGTTTGACATCTCCCCGACCTTCACATTATAAAAGCAGCCCTTGAAAGATTACTTTCCTCAGGCTGCTTTTCAATCCATTCTTACGCTTTTCCGACAGATCCAAACAGCTCCATCTTCTCTTTCACTGTCGCCTTAATCGCCTCTGCGCCAGGAGCCAGAAGCTTACGGGGATCAAATCCCTTGCCCTCCAGATCCTTGCCTGCCTCAATATACTTACGGGTAGCGTCTGCGAACGCCAACTGGCACTCGGTATTTACATTGATCTTAGCCACACCCAGTGAAATAGCCTTCTTGATCATATCTGCTGGAATCCCTGTGCCGCCATGCAATACCAGGGGCAGTTCTCCGGTCAGCTGCTGGACTGCATCAAGAGTCTCAAAGCTCAATCCCTTCCAATTAGCGGGATATTTGCCGTGAATGTTGCCAATGCCCGCCGCAAGGAAGTCAACACCCAGGTCTGCAATCGCTTTACACTCATTGGGATCCGCACACTCGCCCATGCCGACAACGCCATCCTCCTCACCGCCGATGGAGCCGACCTCAGCCTCAATGGACATTCCCTTGCCGTGAGCCGCCGCAACCAATTCTGTGGTTTTTGCTACATTCTCCTCAATCGGATAATGGGAACCGTCAAACATAATAGATGAAAAGCCTGCCTCAATACACTTATAGCAGCCATCATAGGTGCCATGATCCAAATGCAGCGCCACAGGAACATCAATATCCAGATCCTTCAAAAGCCCGTTTACCATACCCACTACCGCATGATAACCGCCCATATACTTGCCTGCGCCCTCGGACACGCCAAGAATAACGGGAGACCTGCACTCCTTTGCAGTCAGCAGGATAGATTTTGTCCACTCAAGATTATTGATGTTGAACTGACCTACCGCATAATGTCCTGCCTTCGCCTTTTTCAACATCTCTGTTGCAGAAACTAACATGTGAATTACCTCCATTTTTCTTTTATAGACAGCGGCTTACGCCGCCGATGTACCTGCATTGATTATAGCATGTTTTACATTAAATTAAAATATATATTGTAAAATTTATCCACTCTTAACTTTGTCCTGAGCCCTCCCTACATTTTCCCCGAAAGGGAAGTCTTTGATTCATACTCCGCAATGGTTTCTTCTATGCGCCGCTTTACCTCAGCAGCAAGTTCCGCAGACTTCATAGTTTTGTATTCTTCATAATACATGGGCTTCATGTAAATCAGTTTCACTGTCACCTGCCGGATAGAATTTTCATCAAAAGGGATAAAACAATTGATCAGCGCGCAGGGAACAATGGGGCACTTTGCCTTTTGTGCCGCCTTAAAGCTTCCTGCCTTGAACTCCTGCAGCTTATTTCCTTCATGGCTGCGGTGCCCTTCCGCAAAAATAATATAGTTCCTGCCCTGCGCCACCTCCGCAGCGACCTGATTGATAACCTGCATAGACTGGCGCAGGTCTTCCCTGTCCATGGCAAGAGACCCTGTGGCTTCCAACACCTGCTTTAGAAGGATTACTTTACTGGCCTCTTTTTTTATAACCAGTGCAAACGGCCTGGGGCAGGATGAAAAGAAGGTCAGAGAATCAAAAAGCCCCTGATGGTTAGGATAAAAAATAAAACCGTCTTCCTTGGGAATATTCTCTAAACCATGCACCTCCAACGTTATATTCCCCGCCTGGATAGCATGAGTTGCAATTTCTTTTGCAACCAAAAATCCTGTCATATAATCGCCATTATAACGCCTTGCCGCCCGGCAGATCCTGAAAAACATAAAGGGCACCAAGAACAATTTGCGCAGTACCATCAATGCAATTCTCATACTTTATACCCCTTTGCATGTTCATAATAGGAGCATGCGCCCCTTTTTACTCCTGCCAATTTATCTACCTACGTTCTGTCTTTCTGTGTTATGCGATCCCGCATTTTGTCATCCTGCGTTCTATCTTCCTATGTCCTTCCATTCACGTTCTGTTTTCCTATGTTCTTCCATCTTGCGTTCTAACTTCCTGCGTCCTTCCCATCCACGCTCTGTCTTCCCACGTTCCGTCATACTTCCCTGCAATATTCCCGGGCAGCTGTCTCATACAGATCATTTCCTTCCGTATCCATAACCACTATCACAGGGAAATCCTTGACCTCCAGCCTGCGGATTGCCTCCGTTCCCAAGTCCTCATATGCAATGACTTCCGATGAAACAATAGAACGGGACAACAGGGCTCCCGCACCGCCTACTGCCGCAAAATACACTGCTTTATTGTGTACAACTGCCTCCTTGACTTCCTGGCTGCGCTTCCCCTTTCCGATCATCCCCCTTAAGCCCAAATCCAGCAGCGCAGGGGCAAACTTATCCATCCGGCTCGCCGTTGTAGGACCTGCAGAGCCAATCGGTCTGCCGTCCCTTGCCGGTGAAGGCCCCATATAGTAAATCACATTATTTTTCATATCCAAGGGGAGCTGTTCTCCCTTTTCCAATGCTTCCTGCATCCTCTTATGAGCCGCATCCCTGGCCGTATAAATAGTTCCTGTCAGGTACACGTAATCTCCGGCGCGCAGAGAAACCGCCGCCTCGCCATCCAACGGTACGCTGATATGCTTATTTTCTGTCTGTGCCTGCATATGCACCTCCACTTTTGTTTTAATAAACTGTTCATAAATAATTTTACAGTCCCCGACATCGCCAGAGCAACAGCTAAAGTCTGCGATGTAAAACGCTGCCATATGACAGTTCACACAGGTCACTGAACTGTTACTCTGCCACAATCCTCCTAGAGCGTGTTTGAAAATTATCAATTTTTGACTATTTTATCCAAATAAGGATT
>CAOKQK010000058.1 GCA_948470905.1 uncultured Lachnospiraceae bacterium
TCTGCGGACGAAAGCAGCTGGTTTGGCAGCGCTGAAAAGGACGCCTCTGCGGACGAAAGCAGCTGGACGGGCAGTGCTGAAAAGGACGCTTCTGCGGATGAAAGTGGTCGGCCTGGCAGCGCTGAAAAAGGAGTTCCTGCAAATAGCGGTCCCTGGCGGCACTGTTCCAGCGAGTCTTTCGGCAGGAGCGGGCTGGCGATGTACGTCAGGAGGTCTGCGGCATGCTGCGCAGGCGCCGGGGCGTATCCGTCCCTGAATTACCGGATACGGTGCCAGGGCGGGGAGTATGTGTTGTGGCTTCTGTTAAAGTTCGGCATGAAAGAGGAATTTGTTTTTGACGTTGGAATAGATGGCAGGGTATTGCCGAAAGAAGAACTTTTGAGCAGGGGAAATTTCTGGCGCTATGAGACGGAGCAGATTTACCGTTATCTGCCTGTGGCAAGGCTTGCCCTGCCGGAGGGAGAACATCTTTTGAGCATTTACGCAAAAGCGGCAGGGCTGCGGTTTGACAGGATCTGTCTTGTGAGGGGAGATATGCTGCCTCCTATGGATTCGGAATGGGCGTAGGAGCCGGGCTGATAATGCGTTCCAGCTTCTTCTGAACCCACGCCACGACAGGGCCGCAGAAAAAAGCGCAGGCGATGGTGACGATGCCCACTGTCCCGCCGAGCGCGAAGCCTGCGGCTATAAATGCGATATCCCACAGCATTCTTATCGTTTTAAAAGAAAAACGTTTCATATGATGTGAGATGATAAAGGGCAGTGCGTCATACGGCGAAGAACCCAGGCCGGAGCACATGTAAGCGGCGGCTCCAAAGAGCAGACCTACAAGCCCCAGGGGAAGCAGAGAGTACCGCGCCAGGATACTCTCAAAGAATCCTTTTGGCAGTGCATGTGTCCAGATCCATGCAAAGAAATCCGAGATATAGCCCAGAAAACACATATTGCCCACGGTTCCGAAGCCTATGTAGCTCATGTCATATCGGATCACAAACGCAAAGGTGACGAGATGGCACAGAAGCTGACACGTCCCAAAGCTTAAGGGCAGATAATTTGTCACGCCCTGGGTCAGGCAGGAACAGGGGTCAACGCCGAGGTCGATGGCCCGTAAGATTGACAGCCCGAAGCCCTGGATCACAACGCCCAGAATCATAAATGCCATCCGTTTTGCAAAATGCGGAGGGCGGGCGAAGCAGCCCAGGTTTTTGATGTTCCATTTTTTATTTCTGCTTTTCATTTTTATACTCCTGTGCGTGCAAGAGGGGGGTTACACACCCTCTTGCACGCATACCAATCAATATTCCAAACTTCATCCGTTTCCTGTTCTGCGCCCTGGTATTCCAGGAACAGCCAGCCCCTCCAGCGGAGTCAAAATCGCGTCCCAGGGTGATTTCATCACCCGGCGGTTTTGCGAGGTTAAGTCCATATTTCCTGCCGTTTCCGCCTGTTTCACCGCAGATTTATCCGGCAGGTCATTGTCAAGCGCATGGTTTTCCCGAAAAGATTCTACCTGTGCGGTTGCAATTATTCCTTATAAACTGCTGCCGGAAGGATGTTCACCATTAATCCAACAGGATCTTAAAGACCACAGGATATTCGCTCTGCACACTTGTTGTATGTATATGCAGCCCTGTCTCATCACGGGTATACTGAGGCTTTTCTTCAAAACCCAATATAGAGATGTCCTTTATGATCCCGTGGAATAGGGGCAGATGGCTGGCATCCGCGGCTGCCAGGCGGGTAATGTCCACATGGCCGTTTTCGGGATATTTCAGCACTGACGCATACAGCGCGCCGCCGTTTACGGTGAAACGGATATCTTTGGAGGTGTAGCCCCTGGCTTCACTGTCGGCAAACTGTCCCTCCTGTATTTTTGTCGGTCCTTCCGCGGAATATCTCCACACCTTGCTTCCATAGACGGCTTCTCCGTTTATGGTAAGCCACTTGCCGATTTCCCTTAAGATGTGCGCATCCTCTGACGGGATCGTTCCGTCTGCTTTTGGTCCTATGTTCAGGAGCATCCTGCCGTTTTTGCTCACAATATCAATCAGGTCGCACACGATGTCAATGGGATCCTTATACTGGTTTCCCTCGGTGTAGCACCATGAATTTTTTGCCACAGAGGTATCTGTCTGCCATATGTAGGGCTTTGCATCCGCGAACTGGCCGCGCTCGATGTCTATGACAGCGGTTCCGAACACAAACGCATCATGCTTATAGTTGATGACCACTTCCTCGCCCCATTCCTCGGCGCGGTTATAATAATATGCCGCAAACTTCCTCAGATAAGGTTTGACGGAGCTGTGCTGGATCCACCAGTCAAAGTATATGATTTTCGGCTGGTACTTGTCCACGAGCTCACAGCAGCGGCAGAGCCAGTCCTCAAGGAATTCCCCTGAGGGCTCAGGCGCGGAAAAAAGGTCCTGGTGGTCCGGTTCAGGCATTGCCGGCCAGTAAAAATCTCCATGTTTTAAGGGAGTCTTTATATCCGAATCAAATTCCCTGCCATGTCCCATAAAGAACCAGTGCTCGACCCTGTGGCTGGACGCGCCGTTTTTCAGACCATATTTCCGGCATTCTTCCCCCAGTTCGCCGAGAATATCGCGCTTCGGCCCCATATTTTTTGCGTTCCATTGGGACAGCCCGCTGTCATACATCTGAAAGCCGTCATGATGCTCTGCCACGGGCATTATATATTCTGCGCCTGCTTCCCTGAAAAGCCTGATCCATTCTGCAGGGTCGAAGTTTTCAGCCGTGAACATGGGGATGAAGTCTTTGTATCCAAAATCCTCATGCCTGCCGTATGTTTTCAGATGATGTTCGTATTCCCTGCTGCCCTGGATGTACATATTCCTGGAATACCATTCACTGCCAAAGGCGGGGACGGAATACACGCCCCAGTGGATGAAAATGCCGAATTTCGCATCCTCATACCATTGGGGGACATGATACTGCTGCAGAGACTCCCAGGTGTCTTTGTATTTGCCGTTTTTGATCACATGCTCAATTTTTTCCAGATAGTCTTTCACTTTTACACCTCCTTCGTCCGCTCCAGCGGACATTCATCCAATACTTGAAAGTTTTCTTTCAAACTGACATTTTCCTTTTTCAGTTTTCCTTTTCCGGCGCTTGGCTGAAATGGTTGAACTTATGCTCACGGATGCGGGTTTCCTGCCTGTAATCAGGCACGCCCAACTGTTGAGCCGCTTCTTCCCAATACTTCTCATCCGTAAAATCCTGCTCACCGGCTTCTCCTGCCAGTTGATTTGCCAACATT
The DNA here is from genome assembly GCA_948470905.1 of uncultured Lachnospiraceae bacterium. Classification (GTDB taxonomy): domain Bacteria; phylum Bacillota; class Clostridia; order Lachnospirales; family Lachnospiraceae; genus Acetatifactor. Next base: position 3,278 of record CAOKQK010000058.1, read on the forward strand.
ACTAATTGTGAGGAGTAGTCGGTTCCTGTGAGGAGAATTTGAATGTTGCTGTTTACAAACCATGGCGCCTTGTCCAGCAGACCGCTTTTTCTTATATCCAGCACGACGCGCTCATTGTCATAGGGGATTTTCAAAAAAACAGGGTTCCATGCTGTTTTGCCATTTACACAGACATCTTCCAGGATCATGCACTGCGCATAACCGCAGTCACCGATGGCAATTCCTGCCGAGCCGCAATTATAATAATGTTTTCCCTGATATTCCAATTGGCACGGCAAATGGGTGTGTGCGCAGATCAGATAATCCGTATGGATGTTTTTTAACCATTCTTTGGTGTTTTCTCCCTCCGCAAGCAGCCTTTCCCGGGAACTTGCCGGAGAGCCGTGGCAGATGGTCACAGCCGGATGGCCTGTTTTTTGGTACCGGAAGGTAATTGGCAGACTTTCAAAAAATGCAAAATCTTTTTCAAACAATTGTTCATATGTAAACAAAAGGTTGCCACTTGCCGAATCCCATCGCCATTTTGCGTTTTCATCGTCCTGGGCGATTGCTTTTCTTTGTTCCAGCATATAGTCTTCTCTGTTTCCTCTAAGGAACAGGCAGTTGTTTTTTGAAGAAAAATCATACAAATAATCCATGGTTTCCCGTGTGTATGGGGCATCTGAAATATAATCTCCAAGAAACAGGTATTCGTCACAGGGAACCGCTTTCATATACGCAATGCAGGCTTTCAGGGCGATAATATTGCTGTGGATATCTGAAATAATGCCAATCTTCATGTTGAAATCTCTCCAAGGGATTTCTCAGGTTCCGCCTGATGTGCATTGCTCTTTGTAAAGGGCAGCAGCATATCATCAAGCCTTGCCTGCAACAAAAATGTGTGCAAATCTGGTTTCATAGTGTTGGACTGTAATGAATCCTGCATTGAAAATATAGCTTTCTGTTTCCACAGGTATATCAGGGAAAACCGTAATTCTTCTTGTCCCTGTATCAAGAAATTCAGCTTGATTTTTATCTGTTGACAATACGAATTTACCGCTGTCTTTCAGCAGGGCAGCCACTTTGTCTATGGCTTCCTGTTTTTCCTCAATATGCATAAAGGTTAAGGAGGAGTATATAACATCAAAGGTTTCATGAAACTCAAAAGTCAGGAAATCTCCACAATATAACTTTACATTATTTTGTCCCTTGAGGTTTTCTTTTGCTCTTTCTATGGTTTTGGGAGAAATATCAATGCCATAAAGCTTACCACACAGGGGAGCGGTACGTACCGCAAGCCTTCCCGTCCCGACACCGATTTCAAGAATGGATTTCTTTTCATTAAGTTCCATCTTGTTAATAAAAAGTGATCCATCCCAATTATCCATATAATCTTGTAACGGCTTGGGATCTTGTACAGGATCGTTTCCTTCATCGACCAGCAAATCATAATGTTGGATCATATTATGCCGGGAAGAATGTGACTTGCCGTGCCCGGCCTTTTTCTTCAGGAACGGCAGAAGATTCTCCCCGTCAGGGCTTCCGTTTATAGATTCTTCCATTTGTCTCATTGCAGCAAATACTCCTTAATATCCCCCACGAACTGATTGCCGCACCGGGCAAGCTCACCTAATACCCGGTCGATACCCTGCTCGGTTTTATACCAATTATCCTTTGTGATATTGTAACAAGAAACAGGGCAGACTTTTATCTTCACATCAGGAAAAGCCATTTGATAAAGCATAAGGCAGCGTCGGGCGTGAAACGCTTTACAAACAATCAGGGCTGTATTTATCTCTATACCATTTTCGTCGACGGCCCTTCGGGATAGAAAGGCATTGTCGCGGGTATGTCCTGAATGGTCTTCTCTGATGATGGCATCAGCAGGTACACCGTTTTTTATAAGTGCATCTGTTAAGAACTCACAGTCAGATTGATAATTGCCATTGTATCTATCTGCTTTTGAGCGGACACCCGGCCATACATCACGCTTAATGCTGATACCGCCTGACGGAATAAGCCACCTTGCATATCCCATGTGATAAAGCCTGGCTGCATATTCCGGTTGTTCCGGGTACGAGCCGCCGGGCAGAAAGATGGCATCGGCTTCTTCGGGCTGGTCAGAAACAAATATATAGTTTGAAATATCTGTTATGATACGGTTGTTCATTTGTTTAACTTCCTTGTATTGGGGCGTAAACAGGGGCCTTTATTGACATGGTTACATGATTTATCACTGCAAAAAGGATTTCATATCCTGGGAAATCTTAATATATTCATAATCGTGAACGTAATGTCCGCAATCAAGATATACGATATGGGCGTTGCTGTTATGGGCAAAATCGGTTTGGATTTTCTGCCACCTTTCTTTTGTGAAGCCTGTTCCTGCACTTCCATCGGAACAGAACATCAGAATCGGAATATCCGGCAGCTCACCGGCTTTGACAGCCGCCGCCCCATCCTTGATGTTCGCTGCTTCGTTTATCATATCATTTGTCATTGTCCGTGTGAAAAATACGGCGCGGTATATCTCTTTTTCCTCCTCTGTTAAAGTGCCGCCCTGTATGGCAGCGCTTTCGGAAAAGCTTCCAATTCTTGTAATCCCTATATTTGCGCCAAATCTGAGTATCTGCATGAGAAAGGGGTTGAGCTTTAATTCTTCATAGGCTTCGGGAACAGACATATCAAGTCCGATGATGGCCGAGACTTCATCAGGATATTTCTGCGCCCAGTACAGGGCTTCTATCCCTGACATGGAATGAGGGCAGAGGATATAAGGAGCTTCCAGCCCTGCCTTGTCAAGTGCCGTCCTTGTATTTTCCAGAATCGTATCAATATCCCTGCTCTTGTCTGTGATATCGCTGAAGCCGTATCCGAACTTTTCTACGACTGCAATTTTATAGGTATCGCTTAACGACGAGTAAAGTGACCTGAAATCCAATATGGGGGAACAGGTTCCGCTTCCGGACATAAACACAAGTGTCTTTTCACCCTGGCCTTCGGAGTAAACGCACATTTCGGCTCCGTCTACTTGGACCATTTCCCCGAGAGGATTTAACAAATCCTTCTCCTTGTTTAAGCGGATTTTGTGATTCATAAAAGAGACTGTCAATGCCGCGCATAGAAGGCAGACAAATATTCCTGTCCCTTTGAGTATCTTATTTTTCAATATGTTATTCCTCCAATATGGTGATCTGCCGGTTCAAGCAGATTCTCATTTGAAAAATCTTGATACTGCCTGTCTTATCCATATTTACACCTCCCTGCAACACCAATCAATAGCATCGTGTGCATTTTTACCCGGCAAAATGTGAAGCGGCGGTGTGTAGGATGATATCCGCTTTCTTCGATTATGCGGTTCACGTCCTCCTGTGTTGCATTGCGAAGTGACGGCGCAGCAATTGTATCCTTACGGCTCACCATAAATCTCTGCCCTTTCGCACTTACTTATGATACGGCTCTCCGTAAGAACCCTAAGCGCGAAAAATCTCACAATATTATTTCAGGCAGAACATCGGAATGCTCTGCCTTGTGATGTCTTACTATTAGATAATATGGTATTCCATGTAAAGTTTTTGGCGGTATTCTTCATCCTGTGACGCTTTGATAATATCAGATAACCGATTATCCTCATTTAAAAACATTATCAATGTAGCCAACTTTGTCTCTCCATGTTTTTCTCCAATTTTTTGATTCTCTTTATCACGCATTAACAATGTCATATACTCACGCCTCCATTCCCGGTTCTGCCTTGCCTTCTCCACGGCACACTCAAGTTTCTTCACAAATGTATCTTCCGATGGTTTCCCTGCCACATAATCTAAAAACGCCTTTAATTCCTCACTTACCGTTCCATTCTTTCCATCCGCATTCAGAAAGACCTTTTTCGCACCATCATTCAGCATGATTTCCGAATTTTCTTTACAGATATTCTCAAAGGTGTATAGATAATGGCCTTTTCCAAATAAATCCGACAGGCAGATGAAGATAATATAACTATTATTCAATGTATCATAGTCCTGCCCTTTATCTACTAACTGTAAATCCATCATGCTCTGGTAATATCTGCTTCTCCTTGGTAAGCATTTAGAAGTAACCGCCTGCATTTCAATATCATATACAGTGCCTTTTCCATCATTTACATACACATCCAGACGGATACCCTTTGCTTCATAGTCTTCTTTGATTGCCTTTTGCAATTCCGGATATTCCACATGGTCAATATCCAAATCCGGCAGGATTCTCTGTAACAGTTCTTTACAAAGATCCGCGTCCTGCATCACCTTTCCAAACAGGAAATCATTGGATATGCCTAATTCTTCCCACTTTAACTGCTTTGCTTCTGTGTTTTCCATTGATCTGCCTGCTTTCTTCTTAAAATAAATACTGTTGGAAAACTTTGTAGCCTTCTATTCCTAATTATACACAGCCTCCCGGCAAATTACAATAAGTATGGAACCTGCCTCCCTGTAAAAATTTATCTTCCATCGGTCTCAAACGTTATGGCTCAACCTTTAATACCTGTGATTGAAATGCAGCCCATTGTCTCATATATAATTGTACCAATCGAAGTGCGCCTATCTACCGTTTACAAAAATCCCACAGCTTATGTCCCCTCCATGAGATTAAAATATATTTCCTTTATATTTTTCCTGATAAAACTACTTTCTTCTCAAAACATGCCACACATCATCACCGCTAAAGCCGCATCTGCGGTATAAGCTTTCAGGATTAGCCGGATTGTCGCACCGACCGGAAACTGTGACAAATTTCATTTTATTTCTCATTCTCCACAGCAATTCTAAAACAACATAACTCCCCAGCCCCTGCCTGCGGCTGTTCTTTGAGACCTGAACCCACTCCAATGCGCCTACTGCCTTTGTTCATCCTTTACAGAGAGAGCAACAATTTCAAGCCGGTTTTCTTCTGTAACATCGACAAGATGTATCATATTATTACAACCACCGCCAATCCTTAAGTTACCTGTCCGTCCAGCCATCAAACCTTGTTGAGATCTGCGGGTCGTATAGAGGACAGCCGAAATCAATTAAAATATCCATCAGGGAGTTCATGTCCGTTTCCAGCATCCCATAGCAGTCAAATCTTATGATTTGTGAAGTCGTAAAAATCTGAAATGCCCCATGGCCCTCTTTTTCAAAATCCTTTCCGCCATCCTGAATGGTCCAATCAGGGAAAACGGAGGCAATTTTCTTCAAAATCTCATCAACCGGAAGCGTTTCCAGTTCATCCATCCATTCTCCCTCACAGCAGGCCGTTTGGTATACCATTTCATTGTCATGTGCTGCATTTTCTTTGTACTTCCAAAAATTCAAATCCATACTCATAATAAAATTCTCCTGTTCAATTGCCGTCTGCGGCAATTTGCTTACGTCTCTGCACTAAGGAACTGTCCATTAATGACTTGTGCATTTGACTTGCCTAAATCCATACAATCTGCGTTGGTCTACGCTCCGCTTCGGTCCGTGCCGGACGTGTGCCACTGGCACACAGCACCATCAGTCAGCGTAGCTCGCTACGCCTCCTTCTTCCGCCTTGCCTGCGCGGTTTTTGATTCTTCATCATCTGCACAAGTTATTTTCGGACAGTTCCTAACTGGTTTATCGCTGGCTTCATTATATGTCATTACGTTGAAAAAGTATAGCCGGATTTTACAAATAATCTATAGTTATTGCGTATATGGTTCTTTTTTCCCCTGTCAGGGATCAGTAAGAGCATGGCAGCGTCTTTCGATGGAACTTGACACCTATGGGGAAAATTGATAATGTGGATATGAAAGAGTGACAGGAGTTTGAAATTGGAGTTTGAAATTGGAGTTTGAAATTATGGAGAGAATTGTTCAAAAGATAGAGGAATGCCTTCCAAAGCGTCTCCAGGCATTAACTGACAGGGACGCGCCGTTTCTTGTGGCGCTGGACGGCAGGTGCGCGGCGGGAAAGACTACCCTGGCAGCCAGGCTTCAGGAGGAGACAGGCTGTACGGTTTTCCATATGGATGACTTTTTCCTGCGGCCGGGGCAGCGGGTCAGGGAACGTCTGGACACGCCGGGTGGCAATGTGGATCATGAGCGGTTTCGGGAAGAAATCCTTGTGCCGCTGAGAGAGGGAGAGGAGGAAATTTCATATCGTCCCTATGATTGTCACACGCAGGAGCTTCTGCCGCCTGTGTCGGCGAAGCCGTCGCGGATTGTCCTGGTAGAGGGCTCGTACAGCTGTCATCCGGAATTGTGGGATTTTTACGGTTTGCATATTTTCCTGACCGTAGATCCTAAGGAACAGCTGCGGCGTATCGCGGCGCGGGGCGGCGCGGACAGCGTCCGAAGGTTCCGGGAGCGGTGGATCCCTTTGGAAGAAAGCTATTTTAAGGCATTTCAGGTCAGGGAACGCTGCGAGCTTTGCCTTGAAATTCCAACAAATGCCAGTCATTAGGAAGTCCTGGGATGGCGGCAGAGGAAATCAGAGAAATCAGAACTTTTGAAGTTTCCGAAAAAAAAGATTGAGAGGAATGAAAACCTGTTTTATAATAGGGTATGAATATGGTTAAGGGAATGGGATGCAAATATAACTCTACACAACTAAGGAGGTTCCAAAATGTCACAAAGAACTGATATCCACAAGGTACTTATCATAGGCTCAGGACCTATCATTATCGGGCAGGCGTGTGAATTTGACTATTCCGGCACACAGGCGTGCAAGGCGCTGAAGAAGCTGGGATATGAGATTGTGCTGGTGAATTCCAACCCGGCGACGATCATGACTGACCCGGAGATGGCTGACGTCACTTACATTGAGCCGCTGAACAAAGAACGTCTGGAACAGATCATCGCCAAGGAGCGCCCGGATGCGCTGCTGCCCAATCTGGGAGGGCAGTCGGGACTGAACTTATGTGCAGAGTTGGCAAATGCAGGTATTCTTGACAAATATAATGTGAAGGTCATCGGCGTGCAGGTGGATGCCATCGAGCGCGGCGAGGACAGGATTGAATTCAAAAAGGCCATGAAAGACTTAGGGGTCGAGATGGCGCGCAGCGAGGTGGCTTACAGCGTGGAGGAGGCGCTGCAGATCGCGGACATACTGGGGTATCCCGTGGTGCTGCGTCCCGCCTATACCATGGGCGGGGCAGGCGGCGGCCTGGTGTACAACAAGGAGGAGCTAAAGACTGTCTGTGCAAGGGGGCTGCAGGCCAGCCTGGTAGGGCAGGTGCTTGTGGAGGAGTCCATCCTTGGCTGGGAGGAGCTGGAGCTGGAGGTGGTCCGGGACGCGTCCGGCAATATGATCACGGTCTGCTTTATCGAGAATATAGATCCCATGGGTGTGCATACGGGAGACTCCTTCTGCGCTGCGCCCATGCTGACCATTTCCAAAGAGCTCCAGGGCAGGCTTCAGGAATATGCCTACCGCATCGTGGAGTCCGTGCAGGTCATAGGAGGCACCAATGTACAGTTTGCCCATGATCCGGTGAGCGACCGTGTGATCGTCATAGAGATCAATCCACGGACATCCCGTTCATCTGCGCTGGCGTCCAAGGCTACGGGCTTCCCCATCGCGCTGGTGAGCGCCATGCTTGCCGCGGGACTTACCCTGGAGGATATCCCCTGCGGGAAATACGGCACGCTGGATAAGTATGTGCCGGACGGGGATTATGTGGTGATCAAGTTTGCACGCTGGGCTTTTGAGAAGTTCAAGGGCGTGGAGGATAAGCTGGGCACACAGATGCGTGCCGTGGGCGAGGTCATGAGCATCGGGAAGACCTATAAGGAAGCCTTTCAGAAAGCAATCAGGAGTCTGGAGACCGGACGCTATGGCCTGGGACAGATCCAGAAGCTTCAGGCAAAGACGAAAGAACAGCTTCTGCAGATGCTGTTGACGCCGTCCAGCGAGAGGCATTTCATCATGTATGAGGCTCTGCGCAAGGGGGCTTCCGTGGAGGAGCTCCATGAGATTACCCATGTAAAGAGCTGGTTCCTCCAGCAGATGCAGGAGCTTGTGGAGGAGGAGGAAGCGCTGCTTGCGTGCAGGGGCGGGCTGCCCTCTGATGAGAAGCTGACCGAGGCAAAGAAGGACGGATTTTCCGATAAGTATCTGAGCATCCTTCTGGAGGTTCCGGAGGATGATGTACGGAAACGCCGGATAGAGCTGGGCGTGGAGGAAGCCTGGGAGGGCGTGCATGTGAGCGGCACCCAGGATAATGCCTATTATTATTCCACCTACAATGCCCCTGACAGCAACCCGGTGAAAAACGACAGGCCCAAGGTGATGATCCTTGGCGGCGGCCCCAATCGTATTGGCCAGGGCATTGAATTTGACTATTGCTGTGTCCATGCGGCTCTTGCGCTGAAGAAGCTGGGCTTTGAGACGATCATTGTAAACTGCAATCCGGAGACGGTGTCCACGGATTATGATACCTCCGACAAGCTTTACTTTGAGCCCCTGACGCTGGAGGACGTGCTGAGCATCTACAAAAAGGAGCAGCCGGTGGGTGTGATCGCCCAGTTCGGAGGGCAGACACCCCTGAATCTGGCGGCTGACCTGGAGAGAAACGGTGTGCGGATCCTGGGGACGGCGCCCTCCGTCATCGACCTGGCGGAGGACAGGGATCGGTTCCGCGCCATGATGGAGAAGCTGGGGATCCCCATGCCGGAGTCCGGGATGGCGACCACAGTGCAGGAGGCTTTGGATATTGCACATACCATCGGTTATCCGGTGATGGTGCGTCCTTCCTATGTGCTGGGCGGCAGAGGCATGGAGGTGGTGTATGATGACGACAGCCTCACAGGTTATATGGAGGCGGCTGTGGGCGTGACCCCCGACAGGCCTATCCTGATCGACCGGTTCTTAAATCATGCCACGGAGTGCGAGGCTGACGCCATCAGCGACGGCACCCATGCCTTTGTGCCTGCGGTGATGGAGCACATTGAGCTGGCAGGCGTGCATTCCGGAGATTCGGCGTGCATCATTCCGTCCAGGCATATCTCTGCGGAAAATGTGGAGACTATCAAGGAATATACGCGCAGGATAGCGGAGGAAATGCATGTCAGGGGGCTGATGAACATGCAGTATGCCATTGAGAACGGCAGGGTCTATGTCCTGGAGGCGAACCCCAGGGCTTCCCGTACAGTGCCGCTGGTGTCCAAGGTGTGCAACATCCGCATGGTGCCTCTTGCAACAGATATCATTACGGCGGATATCACCGGAAGACCTTCTCCGGTGCCTGGACTGAAAGAGCAGGATATCCCTTATTATGGCGTCAAGGAGGCAGTTTTCCCCTTCAATATGTTCCCTGAGGTAGACCCTATCCTGGGGCCGGAGATGCGTTCCACTGGAGAAGTGCTGGGATTGTCCTCCTCTGTGGGCGAAGCCTTTTTCAAAGCCCAGGAGGCTACTCAGACGCGCCTGCCTTTAGGCGGCACGGTGCTGATCAGCGTCAACAGGAAGGACAGGGAGGAAGTGGCGGAGGTCGCCGGGAATTTCCATGAGGCGGGATTCCGTATCCTTGCAACGGGCAATACCTGCAAGTTGATCCGGGAGGCGGGGATACCGGCAGAACTGGTCAAGAAGCTCTATGAGGGGCGCCCCAATGTGCTTGACATGATCACCAACGGGCAGATTGACCTGATCATTAATTCACCCGTGGGCGCGGACAGTGTTCATGACGACAGCTATCTGAGGAAAGCAGCCATCAAGGGGAAGATTCCCTACATGACCACTATTGCGGCGGCGAAGGCTACGGCAGAGGGCATCCTGTATATAAGGAAACATGGCAGCGGGGAGGTGCAGTCTCTCCAGAGCCTGCATGCACAGATCAAAGACAGGCAGCTGTCATAACAGGAATTGCCGGATGTGAAACTGGAATGATGAGGTGGCGAATGACGGTGAGTGACATGGACGACAGGGAAAAAAAGATGGACATCGTTATAGATGAGAACACGCTCCCATATGTGGAGGGGATTGCGGATTGTATGCCGGGAGGTTTTTTCATTTATTACGCAGATGATAACGAGGAGCTCATATACTTTAACCGATCCATGATGCGGATCTTTGGATGCGATACCAGGGAGGAATTCCTGGAATTGACACACAACAGCTTTAAGGGAATTGTACATCCTGATGACCTTGAGAAGGTCGAAAAGAGTATCAAAGAACAGGTCCTTGAGAATCAATATGATATGGATTATGTAGAGTACAGGATCATCAAAAAGGACGGCACCGTGCGCTGGGTGGAGGACTATGGGCACTTCACCCATTCGGCCATGTATGGGGATGTGTTTTATGTGTTCATAGAGGACGCCACGGACCGCCTGGAAAAAAGGATGGCGGAGCTGGAGGAGATGAACGAGGAGCTGCGGAATGCCTATGACAGGGAAAGCCAGTATAAGAAGGCGATCATCCAGAATGCTATTTCGTTTTTTGAGGTAAACCTGTCAAGAGACCGGTTTATGACCCTGGCGGCTCCGATTGCAGATGAGCGGAAAGAACCCAGTGATTTTGGGGGCATTACGCCTGTTACACAGTATTCCAGATATGTGGAAATCTGGGAGAACAAGGTGAGTGAAGGCGAGAAGGCGTCTTTTCGACAGTTTTTTGATACGGAGCGCTTGATTCGCTGTTATCATAAGGGGGAGCTGGAGCAGGTTTTTGAAGCATGGTCAACGGATACCTCCGGACGGCGCAGGCTGATCCGCTATGCAGTCCTTTTGGGCAGACAGGGGTACACCGGGGATATAATTGCCCTTGCGGTCTGTACGGACATCACAGAGCATATTGAACGTCAGAACCTGCTCCAGATCGCGCTCAGGCAGGCGCAGTCGGCAAACATTGCGAAGACGGCGTTCCTGGCAAATATGTCCCACGATATCCGCACGCCCCTCAATGCGATCGTAGGTTATGCGAATCTGCTTCTGGAGCGCAGTGACAACCCCAAAGTGATTGATTATGTGAATAAGATCAAGGAGGCAGGAGAGGGGCTTTTTTCTATCGTCAAAGAGTCTATGGAAGTGACATGGGCAGAGTCAGGGAAGGCTGTCCTGACAGAGGTCAACTGTAATATCGAAGATATTATAAATGAAGCGGCGGAGGATGTCCGTCTCATGGTAGAAAAGAAGAAACTGGATTTCTGTGTGGATTGTACCGATATCAGGCACAGGCGCATTTATGCTGATGCGGTCCGCCTGAAGGAGATCATTGCGCAGCTGCTGGACAATGCGGTAAAATACACGGATTCCGGCGGGTATGTGCGGCTGACGGTGAGAGAGGAGAACAGCGCACCGAAGGGGTATGCCCAGTATGTCTTTATTGTGCAGGATAACGGGGTTGGCATATCCGGTGAATTTAGGGAGAATATGTTCCAGGCTTTTGCCAGGGAGCGGAATACTACCATGAGCAGAGTGCTGGGTTCGGGGCTGGGCCTCACAGTTGTAAAGACCTATGTGGACATGATGGAAGGCACAGTCAATGTGGAGAGCAGCGTCGGGGAGGGAAGTGTATTTACAGTTAAAATTCTTTTCAGGCTCGACGAGGAGGCGCCGATACAGAAAGCGTCACAGATGCAGGCGTTGGACCGCCTGTCCCTGGTGGGAAAGAGAATCCTTCTGGTTGAGGATAATGAGCTGAATGCGGAGATAACGGAAGAATTGCTCACACAGTCGGGCTTTGTGATCGAAACCGCGATGAACGGGGAGAAAGCGCTGGAAAAGGTGGGTAAATCCGAGCCTGGATATTACAGCGCGGTACTGATGGATATTCAGATGCCGGTCATGGACGGCTACGAGGCGACCAGACGGATCAGGAAGCTGGAGAACAGGGCATTGGCGAATGTTCCGATCATTGCTCTTTCCGCCAACGCCTTTCCGGAAGACCAGCAGAAGTCTATTGAGAGCGGCATGGATGCACATTTTTCCAAGCCCATAGAGATAGACGGTCTTATCGACCTTCTGTGCAGAGTTCTGGCACAGGTGCTGAGATAGGGGCATACATATAAAAGGAGCTTGTGAAGCAGCAAATCCTGTTGGTGCGGTTTTGTGCAGTGGAGTAGGGGAAAAGCTTTCCCCCACTCACGGCGCGGCCCCCCAGGCTGCATCAGCGGCAAACTCCCAAATGCGGGCCTGTGCATTAAAACGGTACTAAAACAGATCTTTCAGAGAGCCCAGGGCATCGGAGATTTTGTCAACGGAAATTTTCCCTTTTACGCCTTCCACTATCTTCTTGATCATATCGTCGGGCAGGTCTACGCCCAGTATGTTCTCAACAGCCTTTATAGGGTCTTTTTGGAACAATTCCTGCAGGGCTTTGTCCTTGGTGATCTTGTCTACGATTTCATTGATCTTTTCTTTGATATCCATTTTTTGTTCCGCTCCTTATTTTTGTTATTGTTTAAGGCACATTCCGGGCGCGTTTGTTGTCGCCGCCATGATATACCTCCAATCCTTTATCGGAGGAAAAGTGTGGAAAAATAATATTTGATGACGGTTTTCTTAAGTTTTTCTTGCGGTTCTGGGAAAACAATAATACAATAGAATTAAATATAAGTGTGAGAAGATGTTTCAGGGAACTTTCCCAAAAAACTGTGAAGATGAAGTGAGATAAATTTACATGGGCATAGCGAAAGCTGGAGGCGTGTGCCGGATTATTTTTAAAGGGCTGCGCTGCTGGAGCAACATGTATGAAGGTGTGAAAGAGATGGGAAAAGTGAAGGATATGGGGAATTCGGAGAAGATGGAAGATGTGGGCTCCAAACAATACACCACAAAAGAATTGCTGAAAAGGTTCCTTCCCTATTTTAAAAATTACAAAGGAACATTGATGCTGGATCTGTTCTGTGCGGCGCTGACCACGGTCTGTGAGCTGGTCCTGCCCATGATCATGAGATACATAACCAATGAGGGCATCAGAGATCTTGCCGCGTTGTCCGTGAGGACCATCGTGGGCCTGGGGCTTTTGTACTTCGGGCTGCGTATAGTTGACTGCATTGCAAGCTATTATATGGCGGATATGGGGCATGTTATGGGGGCGAAGATTGAGACGGATATGCGCCGGGACGCCTACAGCCACCTTCAGAGGCTCTCGGATACCTATTATAATAACACCAAGGTGGGGCAGATCATGGGGCGTATCACCAACGACCTGTTTGATGTGACGGAGTTTGCACATCATTGTCCGGAGGAATTTTTCATCGCGGGCATTAAGACGGTGATCGGCTTTGTCATCCTGGCAACCATCAGCCTGCCTCTGACCTTGATCATTTTCCTCTGTGTGCCGCTTATGCTGGTGGTCTGTATGCTGCTGAATTTCAGGATGCGCGCGGCATTCCGCAGGCAGAGGAATCAGATCGGTGAGCTGAACGCCCGCATTGAGGACAGCCTTCTGGGACATAAGGTGGTGAAGGCGTTTACAAATGAGGAGATTGAGACGGGAAAGTTTGAGAAGGACAATGGAGTTTTCCTGGATATCAAGAAGCTGACCTACCGCTATATGGCGGCATTCCAGACCACGGTGAAAATGTTTGACGGACTGATGTACCTGCTGGTGCTGGTGGCAGGAGGCATCTTCATGATAAGGGGATCCATTGAGCCGGGGGACCTGGTGGCATATATGCTCTATGTGTCTACCCTGATCGCCACCATCCGCCGGATCATTGAGTTTGCGGAGCAGTTCCAGAGGGGCATGACCGGTATTGAGAGGTTTCTGCAGATCGTGGATGCCGACATAGAGATATTTGACGAGCCGGATGCGGTGGAGCTTAAAGTTCCCAGAGGAAATATCGCTTTTGACGACGTCAGCTTTGAGTACCCTGACGACCATAACCTTGTATTTAAGAACCTGAACCTGAGGATCAGGGAAGGGGAGAAAGTGGCGATCGTTGGTCCCTCCGGCGGCGGAAAGACCACGCTGTGCAACCTGATCCCCAGATTTTACGACGTATCTTCCGGCAGGATCACCCTGGACGGGGAGGACATCCGGCATTTTACGCTTAAGAGCCTGCGGGGCAGTATAGGGATCGTGCAGCAGGATGTGTATCTTTTCTCAGGCACCATATTTGATAATATTGTCTATGGCAGGCCCGGAGCTACAGAGGACGAGGTCATGGATGCGGCAAAGCGGGCAGGAGCCCATGAATTTATCATGGGGCTGAAGGATGGCTACCAGACCTATGTGGGGGAGCGCGGGGTGAAGCTTTCCGGCGGGCAGAAGCAGAGGATCAGCATCGCGAGGGTATTTTTGAAGAATCCGCCCATTATCATTCTGGATGAGGCTACTTCCGCGCTGGACAATGAGAGCGAGTTTGAGGTGGCAAGGTCCCTGGCAAAGCTGTCCGAGGGTCGCACGACCCTGACCATTGCCCACAGGCTGTCCAGCATCCGCAATTCCGACAGGATATTGGTGCTGACGGAGGAGGGCATTGTGGAGGAGGGAAACCACGACACCCTGCTGGAGAAGAAGGGAATGTACTATCATTTTTATGAAACGGCAAATGCGCTGAAATAGGGGCGTGGAAACGGAGAGGCATAAAAAGTTTTCGGTTATGGGAACTGGAATAAAAAAACAGCCTCGGAACGGATGTGCCCCGGAAGGAAATTACAGCTGAGTTCTTTGCAGATGGAATTTCCTTCCAGACAAAGGGGCACAGAAGTGAAAAGGCGGAACTGGAATAGGAGGTACAAAGTATGAAGCTAATGTTTATCGGTGCCGATCATGAGGTGACGGGGAGCTGTCACTATCTGGAAGTGGGAGGCAGGCACATCCTGGTGGACTACGGCATGGAGCAGGGGATCAATATATTTGAGAATTCCCCGCTGCCGGTCAGCGAAGGGCAGATTGACTACGTGTTCCTGACCCATGCCCACATAGACCATACCGGCCTGCTGCCGCTTCTGTATGCGCAGGGCTTCCGGGGGCAGGTCTATGCCACGGATGCGACGGCGGATCTGTGCAGTATCATGCTCCGTGACTGTGCCCACATTCAGATGATGGAGGCGGAGTGGAAGGCCAGGAAGGCAAAGAGAAGCGGATCGCTGGCGTCTACGGAACCTCTTTATACAATGGAGGACGCGGAGGGTATCATCAAGCGGATTGTGCCCTGCCATTATGATGCCCGAATAGAAGTCTGTGACGGGGTGGAAATCAGGTTTACGGATATCGGGCACCTTCTGGGATCGTCCAGCATTGAGGTATGGCTGACGGAGGAGGGACAGACCAGGAAGATCGTGTTCTCCGGGGATATCGGGAACAAGAACCAGCCGCTGCTGCGGGATCCGGGCTATACGAGAGAGGCCGATTATGTGGTGATGGAGTCCACTTACGGCGACAGGCTGCATGATGCGGTGAACCCTGACTATGTGAAGGAGCTGGCGGCAGTCCTGAAGGAAACCTTTGACAGGGGAGGCAATGTGGTGATCCCTTCCTTTGCGGTGGGGCGAACCCAGGAAATGCTGTATTTCCTGAGAAAGATCAAGGTAGAACGCATGGTGAAGGGCCATGAGGACTTCCCTGTCTATGTTGACAGCCCCCTTGCGGTGGAGGCGACGGGAATCTTTCAGGAAAACCGCTTCAACTGCTTTGACGAGGAGGCACTGGAGCTTGTGAACGCGGGGATCAATCCCATATCCTTTTCAGGGCTGAAGCTTGCTATTACCAGCGAGGAATCAAAGGAGATCAATTTTGACGATGTACCAAAGGTCATCATTTCCGCATCCGGCATGTGTGAAGCGGGACGTATACGCCACCACTTGAAGCATAATCTGTGGAGGCCGGAGTGTACCATTTTGTTCGTAGGCTATCAGTCGGTGGGAACGCTGGGCAGGAGTATCGTGGAGGGCGCAGAGGAGGTCAAGCTCTTTGGAGAGACCATACAGGTCCGGGCGCATATTAAAAGGCTGGCAGGAATGAGCGGCCACGCGGACAAAAACGGCCTGATCGAGTGGATATCCGCCTTTGAGAAGAAGCCCGGGAAGGTGTTTGTAGTGCATGGCGAAGACAGTGTCTGCGTAAAATTTGCAGACTGCCTTACCCATGAGTATGGCCAGGATGCCTATGCGCCGTACAGCGGCACAGAGTTCGACCTGCTCACAGGCAGGCTGCTCCATGAGGCTGCGCCGATACCTGTGAAGAAGAAGGCAAAAGTTCTCGCTGCTGGTATCTATGCGAAACTGCTTGCCGCTGCCCAGAGGCTGCTGGCGCTTGTGCAGAGGAGCGACAATATGACCAACAAGGATATGAGGAAATTTGCGGATCAGATCAACTCGCTGTATGACAAGTGGAAGGAATGAGCCGGAGATAGTGTCAGGTGAGTTATGGAAAAGCTGAGCCGGGCATGGGGAGGCAGGTATGAATATCATTGTAAATGTAGACAATAACTGGGCTATCGGGAATAAAAACAGGCTTCTGGTCAGCATCCCCAACGATATGAAGCATTTCCGGGAGGAAACCACAGGCAAGGTGGTGGTGCTGGGGAGGAAGACATTGGAGACATTTCCCCAGGGGCAGCCCCTGAAGAACCGCACCAATATTGTCCTTTCCAGAGACAGGGCATATCAGGTCAGGGGGGCAACAGTGGCCCACTCTCTGGAGGAGCTTTTTGAGGAACTGAAGCAGTACAGGGACGAGGATGTTTATGTGGTGGGCGGGGCCAGCGTCTACAGACAGCTTCTCCCCTACTGCAATGTGGCGCATGTTACCAAGACTGACCATGAGTACGAGGCGGACACCTATTTCCCTGACCTGGACAGGGACGGTCAGTGGGAGCTTACCGAGGACAGCGAGGAACAGACCTATTTTGACATTCCCTATTGTTTTCTGAAATATGAGAGACGGGGATGACGTGTGAACTGTAAGTGCGCCCGGCTGTAACGGTTCCGACACCCCTCTCGCGAAGTCAAAATCGCTCTGCGATTATTGCGAGACTTACTTACGGGATTTGCCATATGCTCCAACAAAAAAGATTGACTTTCCAGGCTGAAAGTATAATAATAAAAAACGGACAAAGTATTTATCATTTTGGATGGTTTAAGATTGTCCGGAACGGTAAGAATCTTAAGATGGTTCAAAGTGATCTATTATCGGGATAGAGGCTGCCCGGCAGCCTGCTGCAGAATGATAAGGCATGGAGTCGGCAAGACTGTGGGGCGGCCTGTGGTTCCGGGAAAGAAGGAAATATACACATGAAACAGGAAAAGAAAGATATTGACTGGGGTAATCTTGGATTTGGGTATGTTCAGACGGACAAGAGATATGTGTCTCTCTATAAGGATGGCAGCTGGGACGGGGGGATCCTCACGGAAGATGCGAATATCGTGCTTAACGAGTGCGCCGGCGTGCTCCAGTATGCGCAGACCATTTTTGAGGGGCTCAAGGCATATACCACAGATGACGGGCATATTGTCACATTCCGTCCTGACTTGAACGCGGAAAGGATGGAAAATTCCGCAAAGAGGCTGGAAATGCCTGTATTCCCCAGGGATCGTTTTGTAGATGCCGTCACAAAGGTGGTGGCAGCCAACGCGGCTTATGTGCCTCCTTACGGCAGCGGGGCAACTCTGTACCTGCGTCCCTATATGTTCGGCTCCAATTCTGTTATCGGCGTGAAGCCTGCGACAGAATATCAGTTCCGCCTGTTTGCGACTCCCGTGGGACCGTATTTTAAGGGCGGCGCCAAGCCCCTGACCATCCGCGTCAGCGACTTTGACCGCGCGGCTCCTCATGGGACCGGGCATATCAAGGCAGGGCTCAATTACGCCATGAGCCTGTATGCTATTGTCAGTGCCCACCAGGAGGGCTTTGACGAAAATATGTACCTGGATCCCGGGACACGCACCAAGGTGGAAGAAACAGGCGGTGCAAATTTCCTGTTCGTGACCAGGGACAACAAAGTGGTAACGCCCAAGTCCGACAGTATCCTGCCTTCTATCACAAGGCGTTCCCTGTTGTATGTGGCAAAGGAGTATCTGGGCATGGAGGTGGAAGAAAGGGAGGTCCTTCTGGAAGAAGTGAAGGATTTCGCGGAATGCGGCCTGTGCGGCACGGCGGCGGTAATCTCACCGGTGGGAAAGATTGTGGATCACGGCAGGGAAATCTGCCTTCCCAGCGGCATGACAGAGATGGGGCCTGTCACAAAGAAGCTGTATGACACTCTGACCGGCATTCAGATGGGCAGGATCGAGGCTCCCAGGGGATGGATCCATGTAATTGAGTAAAAAGCGGAGGTTTTGTGTTTCGGAAGCAGGGAGTTTATTTTGGATAGAAGAAAAAATAGAGCAGGGCTTTCGGTACAGGTGCTTCTGATCTGTCAGCTGCTCGCTGTGGGTATGCTTACGGCATGCAGCAGCGGCAGGGTGGTTTTCACCACGGGCTTTGGCAGGGACGAGGTATTCAGGATTGGCAGCCGGGTCTGTACGACAGCGGAGATCATGGTATATCTGACCAATGCGCAGAACCAATATGAGAGTGTGTACGGAAGCGAGATCTGGAGCGTTTCCCATGAGGGCATGGGGCTGGAGGAAAGCCTCAAGGAAAATATCCTGGCAAAAGCGGCGCAGATCAAGGCAATGTCCCTGATGGCGGAGAGCAAGGGAGTGGAGCTGAATCCGGTGGAGGAGAGGCATGTTAAGAGCGCGGCGGAGGAATATTTCGGCTCTCTCAGTGACAGGGAGAAGGAGCTGATGGGAGTGGATCTGGCCGCTGTCCAGCGGATGTACACGGAATATGCCCTTGCGGACAAGGTGTATCAGTACATTATCCAGGATATCAATCCCGAGATCAGCGACGACGAGGCCAGGACCATCACGGTACAGCACATCTTGTTCCGCACAAGCACTGTGGACGAGGGCGGGAACAGGGCGGAGCTTTCTGAAAGCGACAGGAGGAAGGTGTATCAGAAGGCATCCGATGTCAGGAAACAGGCGGCGGATGGGGTTGATTTTCTGGAGCTTGCAAGCCGTTACAGTGAGGATGTCACGATTACCTATTCCTTCGGCAAGGGGCAGATAGATAAGACTTTCGAGGAGACGGCTTTCTCTCTGGAGACAGGCGAGATCAGCCAGGTGATCGAGACAGAGGCGGGGTATCACATTATCAAATGCATCACCACCTTTGACAGGGCGGAGACGGATGCAAACAAGCTGATGATCGTGGAGGAGCGCCGCAGGGAGGTCTTTGGAGAGGAATATGACGCCTTTGTGGAACCCCTGGCGCGCCAGCTCAATACAAAGCTCTGGGAGAAGATCACGCTGTTGGAGGATGAAGCAGTGACCACAAAAAATTTTTTTGAAATCTACGAAAAGTACTTTTCAGCGGTTTAGAAAAATTTTAGAAATTGTGAAAAGCTTGATTTTGCGGCATTTTCACGGAATTATTAGCACTCAGCTGTATTGAGTGCTAATTTTGTTGTTGACTTTTAGGTAGGAGAGATTTAAACTTGTTCCTAGAGGGTGAATATTATATCAATAATTTTAAGAAAGGATGTTGTAAAATGGCAGCGAAAAGCGGAAACTTATCTATCAACAGTGAAAACATTTTTCCTATTATCAAGAAGTGGCTGTATTCCGACCATGATATCTTTTACAGGGAGCTGATCTCCAATGGCTGTGATGCCGTGACCAAGCTTGGAAAGCTGGACATGATGGGGGAATACACACTCCCTGAGAATTATAAGGCACGCGTGGATGTGGTGGTAGACCCTGCGAAGAAGACCCTTGCCTTTACGGATAACGGCCTTGGGATGACAGCGGAGGAGGTGGAGGAGTACATCAACCAGATTGCTTTCTCCGGCGCCACGGATTTTATTGAGAAATATAAGGACAAGAGCAATGCAGACCAGATCATCGGACATTTTGGCCTGGGATTTTATTCCGCGTTCATGGTAGCGGACGAGGTGCATATTGATACCCTGTCTTATAAGGCGGATGCAAAGCCCGTACACTGGGAGTGCGACGGCGGCACCGAGTTCTCCATGGAGGACGGAGACAAGGCGGAGGTGGGAACTACCATCACGCTGTTTTTGAATGAGGACTGCCTGGAGTTCTGTAATGAATATAAGGCCCGGGAGGTGATCAAAAAGTACTGTTCTTTCATGCCTACAGAGATCTATCTGTCGAAGGCGGACAGCCAGGATACTCAGATCATAAAGGCGGACGAGCTGCAGGAGGGTGATGTCATCCTGGAGGAGATCCAGCCGGAGCCGAAGCCTGCCCCGGAGGACAAGAAAGATGCGGAAAAGGAAGGCGGAGAGGCAGAAGGAAAAGAGCAGGCGCCTGCAGAAGAAAAGAAGCTCAGGATTAAGAAGCGTCCCGAGCTTATGAACGAGACTGCCCCTCTCTGGACCAAGCATCCTAACAACTGCACCAGGGAGGAGTATCTGGAGTTTTACCGCAAGGTATTCCAGGATTACAAGGAGCCTCTGTTCTGGATCCACCTGAACATGGACTATCCTTTTAATTTAAAGGGTATCCTGTATTTCCCCAAGATCAATATGGAGTATGAGTCCATCGAGGGGACCATCAAGCTCTACAATAATCAGGTATTCATTGCGGACAATATCAAGGAAGTGATCCCGGAGTTCCTGCTTCTGTTAAAGGGTGTCATCGACTGTCCCGACCTGCCTCTGAATGTGTCCCGGAGCGCTCTGCAGAACGATGGTTTTGTAAAAAAGATTTCCGAATATATCACCAAAAAGGTGGCGGACAAGCTTTCCGGCATGTGCAAGACGGAGAAAGAGGAATACGATAAGTACTGGGACGATATCAGCCCCTTCATCAAGTTTGGCTGCCTGAAGGATGACAAATTCTGCGAGAAGATGAATGATTATATCCTGTTCAAGAATCTGGA
>CAOKQK010000059.1 GCA_948470905.1 uncultured Lachnospiraceae bacterium
GGCGGCAAGGGCATCAATGACGATCAGCACATCCGGCTTTGTCTCCGCCACCACTCCCTTGACAATCTCCGCGGTTTCCATGCCCGTTTTCGCCATGACGCCCGGCTCCAGGGCGCTGATCTGGTTCATTTTGTCGCAGTTGTATGCCGCCTTGCCATATTCCTTCACAATATGCCTGGTGATCAGAAGGTTGTCCACTACCTGCGGTCCCAGCGCATCCGCCGTCACCTCCCTGTTTCCAAGCCCCACCACCAAGATTGACTGTTCTTCGTCGTCATCCTCCAGAAGCCCCAGGAGCTCCTCCGCCAGACAGTCCGAAATCTCGCGGTGATAATTCTCGTCCGGCTCCACCAGAGCCGGCGCCTCCATAGTGACATAGATTCCCACAGGCTTTCCCATAGCCTTGGCAGCGTTTTTGGTATCTATCATCACCTTTGTGACGCGGATATCTTCTTCCTCCCTGTAATATTCCTCCACACGGACCCCTCTCAGCTCACTGTCGGCATCGCTGATGCTCTCCCTTGCCTCCAGGGCCAGATCCGTCCTCACTTGAAAATTAGCCATATCCCTCACACTTCCTGCCATGCCGGCGCCGCCGGCGCAAACGTTCTTTCAAGAATGCCTGTATTTGACATCCTTCTCTCACTTCAGTCGATATGACTCTAGTGTTTACCTTTTCCGCAAAATTTATTTCTGAAGTGAAATTATTTCACTTTTTTTCCGCTTGACACTTGACAAATTTTCTTTTATTTACTAAACTACTATCGTATGTTTACATTAGTCCTCCGTGTCTGGCTAAGGTAAACCAATGAAAAATATTATCCTGTATACAAATTGGAGGTGTACGAACTTGGCTAACATTAAATCCGCAAAAAAAAGAATCCTGGTAAGCCGCACAAATGCCGATAGAAATAAAGCGATTCGTTCCAGCGTCAAAACCGCTATCAAAAAGGTATATGCTGCTATCGAGAACGGCGACAAGGCGGCTGCAAACGCTGCGCTGACTGCCGCGGTCAAGACCATCGAGATGGCCGGAAGCAAGGGTGTTTACCACAAGAACAACGTTGCCCGCAAGGTTTCCCATATCAGCAAGGCAGTAAACCAGATGGCTTAATTCCCGCTGGGAATAAGTACGCCCAATGGCGCACAGACATAAGCGGATGTCCTCCCTCTGTTATCAGGAGGGGACATCCGCTTTTTACTTTTGTTCTTTTAATTCTTTTAATGCCTGTGGCTGACCCCGCTGTGGCTGGCTCCACTCCTGCTCACATGATGGCCGCCTCCGCCTCCGGAACCGCCCCCTCTGCTGCTTCCTGAACTGCTGCTGGTCTGAATCCGCCTGGACGTAACAGACTTTCTGATAAAATCGTCGCTCCTCCTGTGCATCTCAGGCTGTCCTCCCTGCACATAGGCATTCACCGCCGTAGTGTTCTTAGCCGGCCTCTGTATCAGATGTACCGCCGCATAAATCAGCGCCGCTATCAGGGGCACTATGAAAACTCCCAGTCCTCCCTCAAATTTCCGTGTGCCGTTGCGGATCATCAGCTCCTCCACGGTATCCACATAGGCCAGATACGCCCTGCAGGGATCCGTCTCATAATAATCATCCACCGCATAAAGAACGGTATGCAGGTCATAAATGCTCAAAGTCTCCTCCACCTTGCCGCTTGCAGAGAGCTGCTCCCCGTTCTGCCCCTCATACCAGTTGTGAAGAAGCAGGATGCCGTCCCCGTTGAACCCTTTATTATAGCCGTACTTATTGTCATCCCAGAAATCGTCAGCCAGATCCTGCATATTGTCTTCCCACGTCACGGACCGATAGCCGTACTGCTCCTTCGCCTCCGCACCTTCCACGGACTGATTGACGGTGACAAGCACAATATCTATGCGCAGCGCCTCCTCCTTTTCGGCGATGTACCGGCGCAGCTGCTCCTCCTCGGCATCCGTGAGCACGTCCGCATAGTCATAGACCCTCTCTGCAGGGGCCTCATTATTTGTCCTGCCCCTCCTGCTCTCCAGAAACCTCATCACTCCCAAAACCCCGCATACGACGGCAAGAATCGCCAAACCGATAAACCATATACGAAAATAACGGAAATATTGTTTTCTCGCTTCCCTCTTAAAATTGTATTCCATCCACACACCCCTTGTTATTGTATCATGATTACAGACCAATCATAATACAGATGGCCATCCGACCGTTCCCTGTTCCTGAGTATGGACCTATCGCGCCATGTCCACAGAATGGTCCTTGTAAGGATCATAACAACATAACCAGCAGGCCAACCATCAAAAAGCCTGCGGTAAGGCACGCCCACAGCGTCCCGGCATACAGCCATACCCTCCCCCGCGAGATCGGCGCCGTCCCTACGATCTTGCCTGTCTGGCCATTGACATAAAATGGATACTCCTTATCCCGATAGTGATATATGTATTTCCAGACAGGGAGAAGCCCGTAGGAGACTTCTGAATTCCCTGTCTGAATGTCCTGACGGATAGTGCGTACACTGTGATAGCCGGCAATATTCTCCCGCATCAGCTTTCCCGTGTCCTCATCCACCCGCTTTTTTGCGCGGCCCTCCACCACGCCCGGTGCCATATTATATTTTTCAGAATAGAAGCCCGACATATACTCCGGCTTAAACGCTTCAAGCTGACCGTAGTCGAAGGGCGCCACCAGCTCCATGACATCATCCGGCATGGCTTCCGACGCATCCACCGGAATATTCCTGAACCGTATGCTCATATCCCGGTTCACTGCATAATAAGATGTCTCTGTATACTCCTTATCGTCGCTTCTCCAGGTCCGCAGCTTCGTGCCCTCGCCCTGAAAGACACAGCGGACATCATAACCAAAAAACCAATAAGGGACATAAATCCCCTCCATGCTGTCCAGACGCACCTCGGAGAGAAAATCCACCGGTGCAAACAGGCACTTTTTAAATTTCTCACGGATAGACTTCTTACAAGTCTCCTTCCCCAGCTGAAAGGGTATGATCATCCTGGGCGCGTACTGCCCCTCCACCCTCTCGTTAAAAATCAGATAGCTGTCGCAATAGGCACACCGGGTGGCGGAAGTATGGGCTCCTACCTTCACTTCCCCGCCACAGTTGGGACAGATGGTCATTTCGGCGTTATTATCCCCCTCCGCCCTTTCCTCCCTCTGTTCGCTTTCACAATAAGGGCAGAACATTTTGTGCCGTTCCGGGCTGTAAACCACATTTCCGCCGCAGTTCTTACATCTGAAAAACATTCTTACACTCCCCGTCCGTTTCTGCGGACATTCCTTCTAAATCTGAAAGTTTTTTTATCTTTCCCCTCTGAGTACTTTAATACACATCCATCGTCCGGATAAAAAACCTGGTCACACCAGCGCATAAACGGCTGGATAACCGGCGCTGGCAATCCCGGCTATTCGCAGAGCACTACCACCTTCATGGGCGTAGTCTGCGCAGGGATGCTCCTGGTGGAATTCCCGTAGGTCACTACCAGGCTGTGGTTTGCAGGGTTCCCCTGAAAATACTGATTGTTGGTCGTCCGCACATCTACCGATCCGTCCATGTTCAGCTGCAGCGTATTATCCTCATTCACCATGGCCTTGTTATAAAATCCCACATTCACCATGCGGCCGTTCTTATCCTGGGCCGCCACCACGGCATTGTACCGGGGCGGATAGACCAGGGGCATGGGCGCGTCAGCCTCATACCAAAAAGTACACCGCATGCCTACCGACAACGTCTCAAAATCAACCACATAGGTAGCCGGCGTCAAAACAAAATTCACCAGATTCCCGTCCATATCCTCTACTTCCGCAAAAACAACACAGCCGTTTGTACGCCCGTTTCCCATTCTGGTGGGAACCATATCCACAATCGTGCCTGTGATGGAACCGTAGCGGTTCCTGCTGACAGGCGTCCTTCCATTAATCATGTAATCCATAAAATAATCCTCTCCTCTTTTCTTCTCCCGGCAAAAGCCACGGAGCCATCCTTCCTCCCAAAGTATATGCAAAATCTCAAAAACAGTTCCTGCCTTTTCGTCACTGCCTTATGATCGTCCCGCCGCCTGCCACATAGCTGCCGTCATAAAAGACCATCGCCTGCCCCGGCGTGACGGCGCGGACCGGCTTCTCAAAGACCGCAAGCACCCGCCCCTGAGACTGCCTCTCTATGGTGCAGTACTCGCCTCTGTGGTTATAGCGAATCTTCGCAAGCACCCGCATGGGTTTCTCAAGACCCTCTATGGACATAAAATTTACTCTGTCGCAGAGCGCATGGTCCGTGAAGATACCCTGTTCCGGCCCGATGACCACCTGGTCTGTCTCCGGACATATCTGTGTCACGAACACCCTCTCCCCCATGGGAAGCCCCAGTCCTCTGCGCTGTCCTATCGTATAATGGCTGATCCCTTTGTGCCGCCCTAAAACTCTGCCCTCCGCCGTGACAAAGCTGCCGGGCTTCGGCGCCCTCTCCCCCGCCTCCCTGTCAATAAAGGCGGCATAATCATGATCCGGCACAAAACAGATATCCTGGCTGTCCGGCTTATCCGCCACAGGCAGCCCCTGCTTCTCCGCCAGGATGCGTATCTCCTCCTTCGTGTACTCTCCCACAGGCAGCAGCGTATGGGTGAGCTGCTCCTGAGTCAGCCCATACAGCGCATATGTCTGATCCTTGGCAGACGTGGCAGACTGGCGGACGGCGTACCTGCCGTTTGGCAGCTGTCCCACCCTGGCATAATGCCCGGTGGCGATATAGTCAGCCCCGAGGGCAATGCTTTTGTCCAACAGCGCCTTCCATTTCACATAGCGGTTGCAGGCGATACAGGGATTTGGCGTACCCCCCTTCAGATATTCTTCCACGAAAGGTTCCACCACGCTGTGCCGGAACTCACTCCTGAGATCCATGCAGTGATAAGCTATACCCAGGTATTCCGCCACCCTCCTGGCGTCCTCCATTGCTCTTGAGCCGCTGCTTTCCTCCGCTTCCCCGGGGGAACAGCACTCCTGCCATATCTGCATGGTAACTCCGATGACCTCATAGCCCTGCTCCTTTAAAAGATATGCTGCCACAGAAGAATCCACGCCCCCGGACATTCCAACCACAACTTTTTTCTTCATCCTGCCTTATTTCCCTTTTTTTATATCATCTTAATCTTCTTTTCATGCAGCCATCTTACTTACGGCACTCTTATCCCCGTTTTTCCCGCTGCACGCTTCCAGACCATCCTTATCTGCCAGCCAAAAGCCGATACCCTGCCAGGCAGCCCCCTCCCTCCATTCACTCGATCAGCAGGTTGGCGCAGTTGATATCCTCCAACAGGTCATAGACCCTGCCGCTCTTCAAACCCACCACCTTGGGCCGAAGGGGGTAATGGTTCTTGTTCTGCACGACCCTTGCCCTCTCACCATTGCTGAGCTTGACCACGCTGTCCACAGGATAAAGGATGATGGTGTCCATAAAATCCCTCATATAGCCAATATCCAGGTCTTCTGTCATCGCCATGATCATCTCCAGCGCGTCCTGCTGGGAAAATGCCTTTTTGTAAGGCCGCTCCGTCACCAGCGCGTCGTAGACGTCCGCTATGGAAAGAATCTTTGCATAGGCACAGATCTGCCTGTCCGTCAGGCGCAGGGGATAACCCCTGCCGCTGATCTTCTCATGGTGCTGCAGCACCCCCATCATGACCTCCTGTGGAAGCTCGTCCTTCTCTTTCAGCATATTATAGCCAAACAGCGAGTGGTTCTTCATGACAGCAAACTCTTCCTCCGTAAGCTTGCCTGCCTTGTTCAGGACCTCATTGGGAATCTGGGACTTCCCGATATCATGCAGCAGGCCGGACACCCCTACTTTATGTATGTCAGCTTCGGACATATTTGCCTTCCTGGCGATGACCATTGCCATGGTAGCGACGTCCACACTGTGCTTGAATGTATACTCGTCGCTGACCTTCAGGGCGTCTATATTCAGCGCCACCGCATCGTTCTCCATGATGGCGTCCATGAGGCTCGTGGTGACATTTTCCGCCGTATTCGTGAAATCCCGGGACTTGGTATCGCTGAAAAGATACTGCACCCCCTGATTGACCCTGTTCTTCACACTCTCTGACAAAGTGACCTTTTTCCTGTCAGCAACCTTCAGCTTCTCTATGGTTTCCAAAGTCACCGGGGAAACCTCTATCTCCTCCTCCGGTTCTTCTTCCCCCTCGCGGATATAAATCCCCGTCACCCCCATCTTTCTCAGGGATTCTATCAGGAAATCATCCAATATGGTTTTTCTTGCGATGAGAATGCGCCCAGCCCTGTCCACTATTGCCTGGTCGATCACCATGCCGCTATGCAAAGCCCTTGTGCTGACATACTTTTTTCTTATCATCGTTTCTTCTCCTGTCAAAAAGACAACACACACTATCATTATAAAGCATTTGACAGACAAAATCCACTAAAAATATAAAAAAGCACTGCACACTCAAATATATTGCTGCTCCTTCAGAAATTCCCGGTACGAAGGCGATATTTCCCTGAGCTCCCCTATAATCGCCTTCAGGCTCTCCACCACAGTATCCAGTTCCTCCCTGGTGTTCTCCTCAGACAGTGTCAGCCTCAGGGAGCCGCGCGCCTCCTCCGCCTTCCGCCCGATTGCAAGCAGCACATGGGACGGCTCCTGGGCAGCCGAGGTACACGCTGACCCGCTGGAGGCACAGATTCCCTCCATGTCAAGCCTGATAAGCACGGATTCCCCCTCCACCCCCGCAAAGGAAAAGCTGGCATTGCCGGGCAGGCGCCTCTGCCTGTGGCCATTTAACCTGCAGTGCGGTATTTCCGTTTCTATACGACGGATCAGGTAATCTCTCAGCTGCGTCTCCTGCTGCGCCTTTTCCTCCATGATCCTCACCGCCCTTGCCGCGGCAGCGCCAAAGCCCACAATTCCCGGCACATTCTCGGTTCCCGCCCGCCTGCCTCTCTCCTGGGCGCCTCCATGTATAAAAGAAGGAAGCTTCACCCCGTTGCGTACATAAAGCATGCCAACACCCTTGGGACCATTCAGCTTATGGGCGCTGGCGCTGAGCATGTCTATCCCAAGCTCCCCCACATTGACAGGGATCTGGCCAAAAGCCTGCACCGCGTCAGTGTGGAACAGGACGCCCCTCTCCCGCGCGATGGCACAGAGCTGTTTTACAGGCTCAATAACGCCGATCTCATTATTGGCAAGCATGACGCTGACCATTATGGTATCGGGGCGGATTGCCGCCCTCAAAGCCTCCGGATCCACCAGCCCGTCTTCCTCCACCCCCAGATAAGTCACCTCAAAGCCCTGCCCTTCCAGATACCTGCAGGTATTCAGGACAGCATGGTGCTCTATCCCTGTGGTGATGAGGTGCCGCCCTTTTTCCCTGCAGCCCTCTGCTGCCGCCCTGAGCGCCCAGTTGTCCGATTCTGTTCCGCTCGCCGTAAAATAAATCTCCTCCTGCCCTGCCCCGATGGCACCGGCTATGATGCGCCTCGCCTGGTTGACCGCCTTTCTGCCCGCCATCCCCAGGGAATAAATCCCGCCGGGATTACCGTAATCCTCCGTATAAAAGGGCAGCATTGCCTCCAACACCTCCGGCGCCGTCCTTGTGGTCGCCGCATTGTCCAAATATATCATTGATTGCCCTTCTCCCATCCGCCCGCTGTGCCGTCCTGTTCCATCCATTTCCTTTTGCGGGCCTGTTCCATTCTATTTTCTGCTGACCTGTCGCAGCAATCCAGCCAGAATATAAATTGTCTCTATTCGCTCTTTATAAAGCTTTTGTAACCGCATTTCCCAGTTCATTGCTGGGAAATCATTCCAAAATATAGCACCTCCGTTTTGTTCTGTCAAGCCTTCCGGAGGAATATATTGGAAAAAGCAAGTCTCGCAAAATTGCAGGGGGACGAAATCACCCTGGGACGCAATTTTGACTTCGCGGTGCCGTATGGCTGAACTGTTACGAAAAAGCTGCAGCTCTGTCCAGCCCGGACTGCCACAAAAAGCTACAGCTCTGTCCAGCCCGCACTGTCACAAAAATTATTGAGAAAAAGAGGTCAGACTTTATATGAAAGCAAAACAACGCCACCCCTTGATCGTAGGCACCTTCATCCTCACAGTGACCGGGATGATCAGCCGCCTGATTGGTTTCTTTTACCGCATTTATTTATCACGCCTCTTTGGCGAGGAAGGAATGGGCATCTATCAGCTGCTCTCCCCTGTGCTCTCCCTGTCCTTCTCCCTGACAGCAGCCGGCTACCAGACCGCCATTTCCAAACTGGTGGCGGAACAGTCTGCAAGGGAAAAGCACCCCTCCCTGCGCCCGCTTATCCTGGGCATGAGCATCTCCCTGCCTCTCTCCCTGCTCTGCAACGGGATTATCTTCACCTTTGCGGATCCCATTGCCGCCACGCTGCTGCAGGAGCCGCGCACCGCCGACATGCTCCGGATCCTCTCCTTTTCCATACCCTTAAGCGCAGTACACTCCTGCATCAACGGATATTTCTACGGCATTAAGAAGGCAGGCATCCCCGCCGGCTCCCAGCTTCTGGAACAGCTGGTCCGTGTAGGATGTGTCTACATAGTATCTGCATGGTATCTGTCCCGGGGGCTTGCGCCTTCCGTCAGCGTTGCCGTACTGGGCTTAAGTGTAGGGGAATTCTTTTCCATGGCCATGGCGGCGCTGGCAATGCTTCCCTACTGTATCCGTAAAACACCGCCTGCCATGCCCGTCCACGGCATACAGAAAGTTACCTACGGCAGCCTCCTGGCCATGGCGCTCCCCCTGACTGCGAACCGTATCGTGCTGAACCTTCTGCAGAGCGTGGAATCCGTATCCATCCCCGCAAGGCTCCGGCTCTACGGCTACGATACCGTCACCTCCCTGAGCGTTTACGGTGTGCTCACCGGCATGGCAATGCCCTTTATCTTCTTTCCAAACGCCCTCACCAGCTCCGTCGCCGTGATGCTCCTCCCCATGATCTCCGAGAGCTATGCCCTGGGCGACATGAATGCAGTGAGGAACTCCGCGGTCCGTACCGTCAAATACTGCGCCCTCATGGGCGGCTGCTGTATGGTCTGCTTTGTGCTCTTGGGAAGATGGGCAGGCACCACTCTGTTTGACAGCCCCCTTGCCGGCTACTTTATCACCACCCTGGGCTTTATCTGTCCCTTCCTGTACCTTGACACCACGCTCTCCAGCATCCTCCAGGGCCTGGGGCTGGCAGGACATATCTTTGTGATGAATGTCATCTGCCTTCTGATCCGGCTGGGCTTCGTCTTCTTTACAATCCCCAAATTCGGCATCACCGGATACCTCTGGGGGCTGCTTGCCAGCCAGCTCACACTGGGAATCCTCTATCTGGGCTGCCTCTACCGCTTCCTGTCAAAGCGCCGACGGAATGGCGCCCCACATCTAATCGGGCAGGATGGAAGATTCTCTCCCTGCCCGCGCGGAGTGCGTCCTGCAGATCAGCATATACACCGGCAGGAGTAGTCCAGCTTTGCCGGACACACGGCACAGCAAAAAGGGGCTGCGCATACAGCCCCGCACTTTTTGAACTATCTGGACATAAATCCATACAGCTTCCACCGCTACTGAAGCATCTTCTTCAACTCGTCCATAAACGTATTGACGTCCTTAAACTCCCTGTACACGGAAGCAAAACGCACATAAGCCACCGCGTCCAGGCTCTTGAGCTTGTTCATAAGGAGCTCACCGATGACCTCGCTGGGTATCTCCTTGTCCCCCATGTTAAAAATCTCGTTCTCCACCTCATCCACCAGCGAAGTAATCTGTTGTGCGCTGACAGGACGCTTATGGCAGGCGCGCAGTACCCCGCCCTCAATCTTACAACGGTCATAGGCCTCCCTGTTGTTATCCTTCTTGATAACGATCAGGGGAATTGTCTCAATCTTCTCATAGGTCGTAAAACGTTTCCCGCACTCATCACACACGCGGCGGCGGCGGATGGAATTATTATCCTCTGCCGGTCTGGAATCAATCACTCTCGTATTTTCGTGGCTGCAAAAGGGACATTTCATTCTGCCATTTCTCCTTTTATTCGATTATAGGTCAATAATAATTATACCAAAATCAACACCGGATGTCAACGAGGATGATATCCGGACCAATCTGGCAGATATCCTTGAAAGGAATGACGATATTCGGCTCGCAGTTTAAGAAGCTCAGCACTTTATTGTTACCCGGGACCATGATCTTGCTGATACAGCCGCTGCACTGGTCGAATTCCAGGTCGCAGACCCTCCCCAGCTTCTTGCAGTTTTTCACATTGATGACATCCTTGCATTTCAACTCAGAAAAAAGCATCTTTACATATCCTTTTTCCTTCAATATATGTACGTGAATGAAAAATGAGAATGCTTTTCTGACACAGGGGAATATTTTTGCTCCTCAGGCACATACTACCACTAAACACAAATGCCGGCACAAGGCAATACTCATGGGACACCTGCTGCAATCCAGCAAATATCCATGTTTGCCCTGTGCAAAATAATACGCGCGAGAAAGCGCAGAAAAGAGGATGGAAATGACACAGGGAAAAGTTGAAATCTGTGGTGTGAACACCTCCAAACTCCCGCTGCTGGGAGCCGAGGAAAAGGAAACTCTTTTTCAGCAAATCGAAGCTGGTGATCAAAAAGCACGAGAAACATATATTGAAGGCAATCTGCGCCTGGTTCTGAGCGTCATCAAACGCTTCTCCTCCAGCAATGAAAATGTGGATGATCTGTTCCAGATCGGATGCATTGGGCTCATAAAAGCGATTGACAACTTTGACTCGTCCCTGAACGTAAAATTTTCGACCTATGCCGTGCCAATGAATATGCCTTGTCGAAACCCTCCTCAAAAAAAAATAACCGTACAATATTCAAACATACAGGTCAATGTCAACTCTCCTGTCTGTGATCGTGACCTGCCTCACGAGCGATCTGACCACCAGCTGTCTCTCATGAATATTCATATCCGGCCATCGCTCCTTGAGATTGTTCAGTATCCTGCTGATCCTTTTCTTGTTGGCTGCCAGGCTGCCAGCCTTTTCTTCAGCTTTCTCCTGTTCCCTCAGCTTCTCCAGTGTCCTCTGGTTCTCCCTGATCGTGTCCAATAACAGTTCGTCCTCCGATTCGGCATATAAATTATACAGCCGCTTCACCTTGCGCTCCAACTCAGAGATCTGCCCCCTTATCACATCCAAAACCGAATTTTCAAATGGCGCGGCACCTTCTTTCTCTTTTCTGGTCTGCAGTGAAAAAACCTGCCCCATTACAACCTCCTCAATATCCTCCGCCCACAATTTCTCCTGGG
Organism: uncultured Lachnospiraceae bacterium; assembly: GCA_948470905.1. GTDB lineage: Bacteria > Bacillota > Clostridia > Lachnospirales > Lachnospiraceae > Acetatifactor. Next base: position 11,329 of record CAOKQK010000059.1, read on the forward strand.
CGCATTCCCTGTCCTTCACCAAATACTTTTTGCTGCTCTGCTGGGAATAGCAGACACACTTTGCACCGCTCTTTCCCCACTTTTGATAACGCATCTTCGCACCGCATTTCCCACATACCAAAAGCCCTGTCAAAAGATAATGCCCTGTTGTAATACCCCTGCTGCGTCTTGCAAATTCCTGCATAGCCATATCATAGGTTTCTTTCGATATGATAGGCTCATGCCGCCCTGGGTAAATCTCCCCGTTATACTCTATCACGCCATAGTTTATCTTCCTTTTCAGTATCTGTTCCGCCAGACGGTCATAGGTCATGCCCAGCATGTCCGCGATGCCCTGCGCCGAATACCCTGAAAGGAAAAGGTCATAGGCTTTCCTGACTTTATCGGCATCCCCATTGGGTACAAGGATGCCCTGTGTGCTGTCATAGTCATAGCCAAAAGGGACTCTCCCTCCTCCCATCCAATATCCAGCCTTCACGCGCTCTAACATTCCCATCCGCGTACGCAGCCTGATATTCTCTCTCTCCAGCTGTGCAAACGCCGAAAGGATGCCCAGCATCAGCCGCCCCATGGGAGTAGCCGTGTCCATGCTCTCATTTAATGACACAAAGCTTACGCCATTGGGATTAAAAACATCCTCAATCAGGAAAAGGGTATCCTTTTGAGAACGTGACAGGCGGTCAAGCTTAAACACTACAACATGCGAAATCCTCCCCTCCTTACACAGCCCCACAAGCCGCTGCATCTCCGGTCTGTCCAGATTGCTTCCAGACCAGCCGCCATCAACAAAAAACTCGTAATCCTTCAGCCCCTTCATCGCACAATATGCCGCCAGCTGTTCCTTCTGGGCATCAATCGAATAACCTTCCTCTGCCTGGAATTCCGTGGAAACCCTGATGTACAATGCCGCTTTCTTTCCAGCCAATCTTTATCCCCCTTCCGCCGACAGTAAGCAGGCTCCTGCTTCCTGCCAACACTCATTTTAGCACAAAACCATACAAATTGCACCTGCTTCACAGGCTTTTTCACGCTTTTACAATATTTTCCACATCCTCCATCCTCCGTATCACTGTCGCCATTACCTTATAATATAAATCAACATCAATTACCTTTTCCCTGATTTCCTCCTCTGTAAGCTCCTTGCCGTTTTTGTCACGGACAACGCAGGTCAAATCAGCCATAAAGTGTACTTCCTCCTTTTAAAGTTCCGCGTCTGCACTGCAACGCCCCCTTGGTCTGGAAGGAATTTCTGCCGCTGACGCGTCTTAAATTCCTTCCGGGGCGTCTTCGTTCCGACACTGTTTTAAGTTCCGCATCTGCACTTTATAAATTTTTTCCACAAAATTCCAAACTATTCAGGGCTTGGGAGCCAGAAAAGCTGTTTCTGCTGCAACAGTCCAGTGACCTGCCTGGACTGTTGTCCTCTGCCAGCAAGCCAGAGACATCCTTTTCACTACCATAGTGAAAAAAAAACCTAATGCGTAATTGTACAATCAAGGGAAATCCTTTATGATGAAATACAAAAGCTGCGCAGCCTCCTGCAAATGTAAGTAAACCCATAGTCCGCGTGTTAAACGCAATATAAAAAAGGAGAAAGATTATGAAATTATAATTAGGTGAAAACATAAGATTCCTCCGTAAAACAAAAGATATCACACAGGAAAAATTTGCTGAAATGCCGGGAGTTTCCTGCCAGTCCTTCTCACGCTGAGAGTCCGGCGTCTGTTATCCGGACCTGGAGCTGCTTCCCTCTATCGCCGGAATTCTCCATGTCTCTGTGGACAGCCTCCTGGGCGTGGACGACTCCACAGAAAAAGAGCTTGATGCACAGCAAGCTGACGGGGTTTTTGGCCCTCGCGGCATTCGTCAAGGTCCCAGAGAAGTAAACTTCTCGGGAAGTTTACTTCCTTGGACTTGTGACTCATTGCCCGCGGGAATAAAGTATTTGAACTGGAAGCGCTGATCTACGACGGAAATCTTCCCCTTGACAACTGGGGTAATGTCAGAACACATTACGAACTGGCACAGATTTATACGAAACTGGGCATAAAAGAAGAAATGTATGACAATCTGGAAAAGGAGGAGGCTTTTCTGCGGACTCAGACAAACAAACTGTTAAAACTTATGAGCAATTCCCTGGATTACAGATAATTATTCGTTAATCGCTTCAATGCCAAGCCTCTTGGCTTCTTCCATACGCGCTCGTATTTTAGCTAAAGCCTCTGGCGGATAGCCTTCCCAATCATACACCTCCCCTATAATACGCAATGGTTCCCGCGTCCTGTACGAACGAGTGGGATTACCTGGAAATTTCTGATCGGTAACATTTGGGTCATCTTCAATTTTACCAAGAGGCTCAACAATATATACCCTTCCGCGCCCCTCTCCAACAGCCAATTCTGCCGCCAAAACCGCACCATCTTTGGTTGCCGTTAAATATACGAAATTTGCCTTTTTTCTTTTACCATAATTGGATGGATAACCCGGCGTCAGCAAGTCTCCGACTTTCAAGTTCGCCTTTGTACCATGATACAGCACTCCTGTTTCTTTAACATCCTTACACAGGCCAACAGGGGTAAAATTTTCCCTTGGTCCTGTTTCGCACATTTCCCCTTCAGTAACAAGTTTGTTCCATGCTTTATCAAAGTCCTTATTTGAATTATTCATATGAAAACACCTCTATTTTAAGTAACTGTCTGTTTTAATATATATCCTTCATAATCACTCAAACACAGACCTATCAGGAATTCCTGCAGGGATAGTTCCATGTTGTTTCCTCTTGTCTGATGGATAAATCAAAGTCTGTTATCCTCTGCGAATATCGATCAGGTGAAATATATCCTCATAGATTTTCTCTTTACCTTCTAAATCAATCATCAGCCATTTTTGCCCATTACCTGTTTTTGTCTGCTCATAAATGTCTCTCAGCTCCGCAGTACATTCATGCAAAATAGCCTCCGCGGCTTCTTTTTCTTTTTGCCCAATAACTACTAACACAGTAAAATATCCCTTTTTAGGATATATCGTGCAAAGATTTTTTCCAGACTTTTTAAACTTCACATTCCATCCAAATTCCCAACTGCAAGAGCTAAACTCTATTTTTTCGTTACACTTATATTTCGTTTTAATGTCTACACAAAATTGGGAAAACACAGGATTATCGATATACTCAATAATTTCTTCCAACACAGGACAATATCCTTTATTTTTTATATCAATCATATACCAGCCCCCATTTTCATTCTGTTTTCCACTTTTAGCGTCCCTTTTTCCTTTTGTGTTGATGAAAGCCCGATTTTTTATTTCTTCTTCATAATAACTATGCGGACAGTTATCCATGATGGGTAACTGCCCGGCAAATTTATGTCTAACGTCTCCGAGCGTCCCTATGAAAAAAGTATCCCAGATTGATCCTTACCTCTCGTCTGCCAATATCATTATTTGTATAACAGCATGTATCAAAGCCAATCAGTTCAAATCCCTCGTGAAGATAGAAACCGATAGCGTTCGTATTGCAGGATTGCGTTTCCAGAATAACAGCACGCCGGTTTTGGCTTACGGCAATTTCTTTTGCTTTATCCATCAATTTCTTCCCGATTCCCTGATGGCGAAGTCCATCGGATACCCAAAGTTCTGTGACCATCAGCCTGTTTGACCATTCCTCCGGACATACCTCGATGCAGGCCAGCAAATCTCCCTCCTCGCTGACAATCCCAAAGGCTTCCGCGTTCTCCCAATGGTCCTGATATAATGAATCGGGGAAATCGTATTCTTCGGGTGTATGAACAATCTCCTCTTCCACCTGTTTCCTGGTCAAGGAAATTGTGCATCCACTGCTATCCAGCGGATGCATTTCCAAGTCATAGTAGCTACTGCTTTTTGTCACCAGCGGTATCACCGCACCTTTCCACATTTCCTTTGGCAATGCGATGATTTTGTTTCTGTAATTTGCCATCTTCTTTTCCATATGCAATCTCCATAAATTCTAATTATTGGTTTTGATTATACTATATCTGCCAGCATGGTACAAGATTTAGACCGGTAAAATTGCCGAAGACATCCTCTATCAACACGAAGGTAAAAGGGAACTTTTAGCTACCCACTTTCTTCTATAAAAATACTGTCAGAAAGCTCTGACTCATAACGTTTGTCTTCTTTTAATTTTATTATATACAGCCGTCCGGCTAATCACAATAAACGACAAATATGTCTTTTAAAATCTATCTGATATGTCATAGCCTTTTTAGACAGGAATGCTTTTTGTCTATTTCAAACCCATTCTTTTTGTAGAAATTCAAGGTACTGTCTTTATTAGAACCTGTCTCCAGAAAAACCTTATAACATCTGTGTTCTCTTGCTATTTCTGATGCCTTCTCCAGCAGTGCCGACGCATATCCATTGTTTCTGTAATCTATATGTGTTACAACATTTTCTATAACCGCAAAAGGTCTGACATTATGTGTTAAGCTTTCAATAATAGCCATTTGCACAGAAGAAACAACTTTCCCGTCTTCTTCTATTACCAGCAAGTACATATTTTCATCTTTCTCAAACTTATCAAGAAGATGTGCCCACAAATTCATATTCTGTTCTTCTTTAGGTGGAAACTGTGTTAAATATTCAAAATATAAAACTTTCAGATCGTTTGCATCCGTACATTTTGCTTTCCTGATATACATAGTATGCCTTCCTCCCATAGTCTCCTCATAAGCAAATTCCATATTCCCATGAACTTTATTAGTCCTGCTTTATAACATGCCCAAATATTTAAAACACCCTCCATATTTTTTCTTTACACTTCCTCTTTCGGCTCTTGTCATAATAACCCTCTGCGTAAACCTTTTATCACGATACCATATCTTTGTGAGCTTCATCGCACATGAATTTCAGAAGTTGCCACAACAACCTCCTATGCCAACATTATACCATTAAATAATGCGAAAAGACATTCCCGCGACAATTTTTAGTGGAAAAAATTGTAACAGGCCATACCGGTCACGGAGCTGTTACAATTTCAGAACTGTCTGCCTTGAATTCAACTTGACAAACGCAAAGATTTGTGTTATGTTTAATTAAATTATAGAGGGAGGTGCAGCAATGATCATAAAGTAATCCAACTTTGTAAGATAGTGAATCATAATGTCTGGTTATGCTACTGCATATCAGATGTTTTTTACTATTGAATTTTGGATTACGAGCTTCTGTATAGAAGTTGATTGCCTGCTGTGCTTTTTTATATCAGCATATTTATACATGCAGTCAGTGGTTCCATTTTCGGTGTAGTGTGATTCGCTATCGGGAATGGAACTTTTTTTGTTTGGAGGTGTATTGTATGCTGGAACTAAAAAATATAACAATAAATCTGAAAAAAGACGGCAGAAACATGATAGAAGATTTCTGCTTTACGTTAAGAAACGGTGAAAAAGCGGTTATCATCGGCGAAGAAGGAAACGGAAAGTCAACTCTTTTGAAATACATCTATAAGCAGAGCCTTGTGGAGGAATACTGCTCCTGTTCCGGCGAAGTGATCCATAAAGGCATCATGGCATATCTTCCGCAGTTTATGGAGGCAAGCGAGCAGGCGCTGTCATTGGCAGAGTATTTTGATGACACCGAGTACTATCTGCATATGGATGTTTTGGCTAAGTTCGGTCTGTCGATGGATTTCATTCTGTCCGATCAAATACTCGCTACACTTTCGGGCGGTGAGCGGGTAAAAGTACAGCTTGCGAAGCTGTTAATGCGCAAACCGGACATTCTGCTTCTTGATGAGCCAACCAATGATCTGGACATTGCATCACTCACATGGCTGGAAACCTTCATTGCCCAGAGCAGGCTGCCCATCCTGTACATTTCTCATGACGAGAGCCTCATTGAGAAGACGGCGAACGTGATCATACACATGGAACAGCTCATGCGCAAAACCAAAAGCCGCGTCGCTGTCTCCCGCTGCTCCTATGAGGAATATCTCTCCCGCCGCAAAAACACCTTTTCCCACCAGGAACAGGTAGCCCAAAAGCAACGGGACGACTATAACAGGCAGATGGAAAAATGGAGACAGATTTATCAGCGGGTGGACCACGAGCAGGAAGTGATCACCAGGCAGGATCCGGGCGGTGCAAGACTTTTGAAAAAGAAAATGCATGCGGTATTATCCATGGGGAAACGATTTGAGCGTGAAAAAAACACATTTCTGGATTTTCCCCAGGAAGAAGAAGCGATTCTTGCCAAATTTGATGAAAACATCCATCTGCCGGACGGCAAGACGATATTGGATTTCTCATGCGGCCAGCTTGCCGTCGAAGGACGGATACTGTCCAGAAATATAAAGCTTCACGTTTTGGGAAATGAGCACATTGGTATCACGGGGAATAATGGCTGCGGCAAATCAACCCTGCTTGCCCGCCTGTGGAGTGAGCTCAAAGACCGCCGTGACATCACCGCAGCTTTTATGCCTCAGGATTACTCAAAAGTACTTGATTTTAATTTGACGCCAATTCAGTATCTCGCCAGAAATTATACGAAAGAGGAGGCAACCAAAGCCAGAACCTATATGGGCGGCATGAAATTCACCTATGAAGAAATGAATGGTAGAATCGGAAATCTCAGCGGCGGCCAGCAGGCAAAAATGCTGTTCCTTGATATGATCCTAAACGGGGCAAATGTACTTCTGCTGGATGAACCCACCAGAAATTTCAGCCCCCTTTCCGGGCCTGTTGTCCGGGCTGCCCTGCGTGGATTTGGAGGTGCCATCATCAGTATATCTCATGATAGAAAATATCTGAATGAAGCCTGCGATAAAATTTACGAACTCCGCGAAAGCGGTTTGGTTCTTGTAGACTTGTAGATAAGAAAGGAGGCTCCTTATGAACCTGCTCCCTATACAAAGCCAAAATGACATCAGCGAAGCAGCCCGTCTGTTCCATCAGATTGATTCGAGCATATCCTTTCTGTTCACCATCAATCAAGACAAGGCCATCTCAAGTTACTTGGTCAAAGCCCCCGCCGCAGGCTGCGCGGGCTTTGACTCTCGCGGCATTCGCCAAAGCCTCAGGGAAGCAAGCATCCCGGGAAGTTTACTTCCTTGGGCTTATGGCTCATTGCCCACGGAAATAAAAGATGTTACTGTAAATGGGGCTTTTTTCTGTTATAAGGCGGACACAAAAGCTTATCTGTATATCTCCTTTGATGAGGAAACGGTTTCTTCTTCTGTTTTGGTTTCCGGGCTGTGCCATAAATGTTTATCCGACCTGAACGGATGCCCCCTTGAGGCATGGATCAATTATGAAAATAAACTGACCATTCAACGTCTAAAGCAGGACTTTTTATGCGGCGATGGATACAGCATGACGGAATTTGTCATGGATCGCCCGATGTATTCAGAAATCCCCGTCCCGCTCGAAGTGAGCGTAAAGGGATTCCAGCCACTGCATCTTTGGGATTATTTACATCTGTTAGATACGGCAATGACCTACCATGACACGACCGATTTTTACTCATCCCGAGCCGAAAAATACAAAACAGCTTTTCTGGAAGGCCATCAAAAAGGATTTTTCAAAGCCTTTTGGATTGGCGGTACTCTGATTGGCCTTTACCTTCGCAGCGGGAAAAGCGGCGATGAATTGACGCTGCTGGCAATACACGACCATTATCAGAGAAAAGGCTATGGCTCTATGCTTCTTCACCATGGGGCAAAAGCATTGTTTGAATCAACAGACAAAAATCAGATGTACTTATATTGCATGGATCACAATTTAAAAGCATACGCCTTTTACTTGAAACAACAAATGAGAGTTTCCGGTCATTCCTATAAAATAAAAATATTAAGTACAAAGGGCGAATGAATAACGCTTACCACTATCATGAACGATTTAAAGAACCGGGGTGTTGAGGACATCCTGGTCGCCTGTGCAGGCAGACTTTGCGGGTTCACGCAGGCAATAGGAATCGCGGACCCGCAGACAGAAATCCTGCAGTGCATCCTCCACCAGACCAGGAATAGTACTTATTGCTGCTTTTGCTCCCGGTTCTCCTCTTTCAGCTCCTCCAGCTCATCCTTAAACTTCATGGAGGTCATACTGGGATTGGAGCGTATCAGGCCTCGCTGGAAAAAGTCTTTCAGCCCCGCCATACGCTTTCTGTCCTCCACATTGGCGTGATACTTTTCTTTCAGTTCAAGGCTTTCTTCCCTGATACTCTCCCAATGTTCGCCCTGTCCAGCCTGCACAAAGTTCTTAATACTCTTAAGCTTCTCCTCAATACTGACCTTTAATTCTGCAACTCCCCCCACAAACTCATCCTTGCGCGTGGCAATGCCGGACACCAGCTCCTCTTTGACTGTGCTCACACTCTCCGCCAAAGCATCCCTGCGCTTTTCCACAGCATCTTCTGTCAGGGCAATGATCACATCCAGACGTTTCTGGATACGCAGCATCTCCTGCTTCGCCTGCTCCATCCTGACCAGGATATCCCGCAGGTCGATTGCCGCCTTGAAGGACAGGGCAAAATCCGAAAAGATCACTGCAGTCAGCACCAATGTCACCACCGTCAGCACCTGTGATGGAACAGACAGAACAAGCCTCTCCACAGGCACATGTATGATCTCTGTCATCAAGATGGTCAGAAACCCCCAGGACAGAGTTGTACCGAGACAAACATGTCCCTGGAAATTAAACTTTTTGTCGGAATAATCCCAATATCGAACCTTAAATAAAGCCTCCATGGCAACCCCGGTCACATATTCCAGGACCGTTGCACCCACGCAGCCAGCCAGATAAGTCAATATGATGCTTTCCTGAAAAGGGATGGATACCACAAGCATCATAATAGCCCCGCTGCCGTAAATAGGCAGGAAGGGACCCCGCATAAAGCCTCTGTTGGTCAGCTTTCTGTTCTTCACGGAAACATAAGCCGATTCCACGCACCACCCACAGAAACAATAAAAATAAAAAAAGAACAACCATTGGATCACAGAATAGGAATACATCTCATCACCTGTATACCGCCGCCTCCACGGATAGCTTTCCCTTTCTCGTCTCTCGTGCTTCCCCTTTCAGTACAAACTTCCCAAATCCCCTGGCATTGACCGTCTCCCCCGGCTTTAAGATACGGGAATTATTCTCACAGAGCCTCCCGTCTACATAGACCTTTCCAGCACGAAAGAGCTCCTGGCTCTTTTCCCTGGACATGCCATATACCTTTGCCAAAACTGCATCTGCCCGCAGCGCCTGAACCTGTATGCTCACCGTCGCGGGTTCCTCTTTTGGAATATCCCCCGCCTCCGCCACCCTGCTGCTTTTCACATGGGTATGTTTGATCTGGGTCAGATTCTCACAGATAAATTCCGCCACAGAATCAAGGCAGAACAAATAGGCTTCCTTCTCTCCTGCCTTGATATCCCCCAGCGTCCCCCGCTCAATCCCAAGGTTCATCAATGCCCCCAGAAAATCCCTGTGGGACAGCTCGTCTGCAAATTTGGCCTGCAAGGGCTCAATATGAACGCATTCAATGGGAAACGGCACTTCATACCCCAGATCCTCTGTGCTGCCGAAACGAACTACTACCCTTTCGGCATTCTCACAACCGCCGCTCACTTCATAACATGCATATTTCAGTCTGGCTTCTTCCCTCCAGAAAACATCTTGTTCACCCAGCCCCAGAAAGCTGGTAAAAGTAAAAATTCCCTGCTGAAAGGATTTATCCGCCAAGTCATGAAACCTGTTCTTTAACCGCTGTATTTCTTTTTCGTCGTTTTGTGCCATACTGTCCACACTTTCATGCCGCAGGCTGCACAGAACCTGCTCCCCTGCGCTTCCATGCTCCGCTTTACGAAAAGCTGATGATCTCCTCCTTGGGCGCCCTTGCCTTTTCCACGCTGATTGCATGCAGCATGGGCCCCTCCCCTTTATAATCCTCCCAATACTCTTTGGATACGGTTGCCGTCACCTTCACCCATTCCTTCTGCTTCAGTGCTCCGGCGCCGGGGAATTCACAGGCATAGCCCAGGAAAGCCATATCCTCCGCACAGCAGGTCATCGCCATCCTCCCCGGCACAAAATATCCTTTGGGGAAGTTGTCCGGCTTCAGGACCATTGCTACAAACTGCAGCTTTTTGCCCACATAGCGCTCCAGATGATCCATGGCATCCAGATACCAGATACCATATCCCTGATTATCCAGCACGACCGTCTCCTGACTCAGGTCATAGGGCAGATCTTCTTCAAAAATCTCATCAATCTCTCCATTGGCATCCTCAAAGATCACGTCCGCCGCCGCATTCACCGCCTTGATATTCCTCTTGTAGGTATTCAGCTGATCCCTGACTGTATCACACCGATTGATGATGATCATCTCCGACTTGCGGATCATCTCTGCCAGCAGGGAACGCATATTGGTGTAATACATGGGAAAAGTCGAGCCGTCAATAGTGGTGATTTGCTGTTCTATTTTCCAATACCAGGGCAGCTTCGCATTCTTATAATTCCACATTCCATTGAACTCCACAATAATACGCTCCGGCTTGTGAAACTTCTCCAGGTCTGTCAGATGTGCAGGATTAAAATCTTCCTCGTTTTCAATAAGCTCCACTTCCGTGTTGCTCTTTTTTAAAAGCTCCGGATCATACTCCTGCTCGCCCTCCTCGCACAGGAGCAAAAGCGTCTTGCCCTTTATCCTGAAATACGGCTGCGCTAATGTAAAGCTGATAAACTCTGTCTTTCCGCTCTCCAGAAAACCGTTGATCACATATACAGGCTTCATCTCTTATCACCTTTCTCAATCTTACTTGCCAATCCCTGCCAGCTTGCGCCAATCACTGTGGATTCCCGCCGATTCCCGCCAGGTTCCGGCAACCACTGCCAGGCTCCCCAGATTCCTATTGAAAAAGTTCCTCCAGCTTATGCTCCTCCAGCTTGGAACCGATCACACATATCTTGCCGGTCACTTCCGGCTTACCAGTCCTGACATCACGCTCACCGGGAACATAGTCATAATAAATCCATGTTCCGTCCTCTGCAGGCACCATGCCCTTGGCGCGCAGTACAACGCCATACTCCCCGCTGTCCAGAGCAGTCAGGATACTCTCAATCCTCTCCCTGGTATACTTGGCCGGAGACTCCTTCCCCCAGCTGGTGAAGACCTCATCAGCGTGGTGATGACCATGGTGGGCATGATCGTGATGATGGTGGTGCTCGTGTTCATCATCATGGTGATGGTGCTCATGGTCGTCCCCCTCATGGTGGTGATGGCACCCGCATTCCTCGTCGTGATGGTGATGGTGCTCGTGTTCGTCCTCATCATGGTTGTGATGGCACCCGCATTCCTCTCCATCATGGTGATGGTGCTCATGCCCGTCTTCATCATGGTGGTGATGGCACCCGCATTCCTCTCCATCATGGTGATGGTGCTCGTGCCCATCTTCGTCATGATGATGCTCATGGTCGTCCCTCGTCTGCTCCAGCATTGCTTTCATCATCTCGTCCAGCGTGTCGGCACCTTCAATGGTCTCCAATACCGCTCTGCCCTCCAGCTCAGCCAAGGGCGTCGTAATGACCGTCGCTTTTGAATTGTGCTCCCGAATCAGATTCACGCACTCCTGCAGCTTCTCAGGCGTGACCTTGTCAACCCTGCTCAGAATTATGGTTCCGGCATATTCAATCTGATTAATAAAAAACTCGCCGAAATTCTTGATATACATCTTCGCTTTGGAGGCATCCACCACAGCCACCGCACTGTTTACCTTTACGTCCAGGTCTACGGCAACATTCTCCACAGCCCTCAGCACATCAGAAAGCTTCCCTACCCCGGAAGGCTCGATGAGAATGCGCTCCGGGGCATAGGTATTGATCACCTCTTTCAGAGAAGTTCCGAAATCCCCCACCAGCGAACAGCAGATACAGCCCGAATTCATCTCCTTGATCTCAATGCCCGATTCCTTCAGGAAACCGCCGTCAATACCAATCTCGCCAAACTCGTTTTCAATAAGGACCGTCTTGCTGCCATCCAGCGCCTCTTTTAAAAGCTTCTTGATCAGAGTCGTCTTACCTGCTCCCAAAAAACCTGAAAAAACATCTATTTTAGTCATTTTTAACCTCCCTGCATGCTTCATAAGAGCGTTTATAAACATCTCAAACCTTATTTTCTACCATATTTCAATACTTGTCAATAAGCGAACGTAAATTTTAATTGAATTACAGCCTGTAATATTAAGTCTTAAAAGAATTCTTACCAATAAAGCCGCATTTCTTCCTGGACTTCATCATCCTCAAGAAAATACTTCTCTTTCACCTTAGCCGCAGTCACATCAAAAGAAATCCCCAGCTCCCGACAGGTAGAGATCAGCGCCTGCAGCCCCTTTTTGATTCCCTCGCTGATACCTGTTTTCATGCCTTCCTTACGGCCTGCTTCCATACCTTCCTGTCGGCCTTTTTTACGGCCTCGCCTCTCATACTGCTCAAACAATTCACACACTTTGATCTCATCCTCCTCTTTCACATCCATCTCTTTCAGGATCTGAGGCGTATCTTCCACATCAGTGTCCCCTCCCAGGGCTCTCAGCATACGCA
>CAOKQK010000060.1 GCA_948470905.1 uncultured Lachnospiraceae bacterium
AGCCGGATTGCCGGGAGGGAGTAAGGGCGCAGTTGGAGCGCATGAAAGAACTTTGTAAAGAGCGAAATGGTCTGTATGAAAAGCAGAACGATTTAAAAGGGCAGAAATGGAAGATTGAAAAATCGTTATCTAAACGATAAGAAATATGGGGCGTGGAGATTACACGCCCTGTATTTTATGGTGGAAAACAGAGGAAATGAGTGGTATAATCATAACGTGAAAGACATAGGAAAATCGGGATTTGGTCTGAAGGCGTATGATGAGAATGGCATACAAGGAGCTCTTTTAGGCTTTGTTGATCCATAAGAATATGGATAATAAATGTTTGAAAAGTGAGGGAAAAACAGTCAGTTCAAGCTATCCGCCGAGGAGTATGGTATAATCTTTTCGGTACAGAGCGGCATCCCTGTGGTAAAGGCAGTATATGCCTGTATGAACAAATTTTGGATTCCATGGTTGACACAGGCAGATTCTGTATTTTATAATGATATATTGAAAATATTTCCGGATCTTACTTGTATCAGGAGGTTAAAATGAAGAACATTATCATTATCACAGGCGCTTCCTCTGGAATCGGCATGGAATTCGCCAGACAGATGGACGGCTATTTTACCAACATTGATGAGTTTTGGCTGATTGCCAGACGCGAAGAACCGCTCAACCGGCTTGCGGGAGAGCTGCAGCACAGATCCAGAGTGTTTCCCATGGACATTACGAGAAAATCGGAGCTGGATCTTCTGGAGGATACGGTCATTGAGCAAAATGCCGCTGTGAGGATGCTGATCAACTGCGCGGGCTATGGGCTGATGGGGTATTTCTGCGAGCAGGAACCGGAGGGAGAGCTTGGCATGATTCGCTTAAACTGCGAGGCTCTGACAGATATGACCCACCGAATGATACCTTATATGAGGAGGGGCAGCCGTATCATTCAGCTTGCTTCCAGCGCGGCGTTCCTTCCCCAGCCGGATTTTGCAGTTTATGCGGCTACCAAGTCCTATGTATTGAGCTTTTCCAGAGCGTTGGGGCAGGAGCTCAAAAGCGCGGGGATCTATGTCACAAGCGTCTGTCCCGGCCCCGTGGACACACCGTTTTTTGATATTGCGGAATCCACAGGTTCCACGCTTTCGGTGAAAAAATATACCATGGTCAGCGCAGAGAGCGTCGTGGCGCTTGCCCTGAAGGATTCTTATCACAAACGTCCCATGTCCGTGTGCAGCCTGCCCATCAAGGCGTTTCAGGTGCTTTCAAAGGCTGTGCCCCATGGAGTTGTCTTAAAAGCCATGGAACTTATGAAAATCAAAGGGTTGTAAATACAGAGACTTACAAAAAGGATGGGTATGAAAGTAAGCTTTCATGACCGTCTGCGCCTCTGCGTCCGGAGGACGGCGTGGCAGCAGGTATAAAAGGACCAGGTTTGGTTTCCGTATAGAAAGGTTTGTGTTTCAATGCAGCTGAAAAGAATGTTCTCCCTTGCCGAGGCAAGGGGGACAAGGAATTACATAGACAGTCAGAAAAAATACGAGATTGCCAGGACTTTGTTCTATTTTGCTCTCTCTCTTTCTCTTTTCATGGCAGGGGTGATCCAGACGGGGGAGCGTGCCAATATCTTGAGTATCGTGGCTGTTTTGGGCTGCCTGCCCGCCAGTAAAAGCGCTGTGAGCGCCATTATGTTCCTGCGTTTTAAAAGCTTAAGCACTCAGGCGGCGGATGAGATCGGGCGGCACAGCCAGGGGCTGGCATGTCTGTACGACATGGTTTTTACCTCCTACAAGAAGAATTACTGTGTGAGCCACCTTGCAGTGTGCGGCAACACGGTATGCGGATATGTGGAGCAGGACATGGAAGAGAGGCATTCCCCGGAATTTAATGAAAATGCGTTTTATGAGCATGTGGGCAATATTTTAAACATGGACGGGCACAGGGATGTGACGGTGAAAGTGTTTAAGAATCTGCAGAAATATACGGAACGGCTGGAACAGATGAAGGCTCTGGAGGCGGAACCTGCCAGAAGCCAGGCTGTCATCAATACGTTAAAGAGCGTGGTTTTGTAAATAAGACAAGTCAATTGTGAAGATTTATTCCCGCGGGCAATGAGTCATAAGTCCAAGGAAGTAAACTTCCTTAAAGTTTATTTCTCTGGGACCTTGACGAATGCCGCGAGGGTCAAAAACCCCGCAGCTTGTTGCGCATCAAGCTTGATACCCTGTCAGCTTGCTGCGGGGTTTTTGATTTACAATTCCTGAGGTTCAGACAATCATAAGGGAGCACTGTGTATGCAATCAGTCACCATCAGCGGCAACCAGGCGGGGCAGCGTCTGGATAAGTTTCTGCGAAAATATCTGCCAAATGCCGGAAACGGTTTCCTGTATAAGATGCTGCGCAAAAAAAATATTACCCTGAATGGCAAAAAGGCGGAAGGTTCGGAGATACTTGCTCTGGAGGATACCGTCGCCTTTTTCTTTTCGGAGGAGACTTTTGCCCGGTTTTCCGGGCTGACGCCGCAGGGTTATCCGGCGATTTCTGAATTCACTGACATTTCAAACGGTCAAAATGTGAAAGCTATACAGGATGAAGCCGCGCCCCAATGCCCGGAACCCGCTGGAATTACAAAAACTGCTCAAAGTCCGGAAATAACGCTTATAAAAGAGGGGCAGAAAGCATTCAGGCTGTTAAAAGGGGTCACGGTCCTTTATGAGGATGAAAATATTCTTGTCTTGAATAAGCCAGAGGGAATTTTGACGCAGAAAGCATATAAGGAGGACAGCAGCCTGAATGAGTGGCTGATCGGCTATCTGCTGGAATGTGATCCTTCCTTTCAGGGGGAGCTGCATACCTTTCACCCTTCCGTCTGTAACCGTCTGGACAGAAATACCAGCGGTATTGTGCTCTGTGGCAAAAGTCTTGCAGGCACTCAATATCTGAGCCGCTGTATCAGGGAACGGACCATAAAAAAGTTTTACAGGACCATCTGCGCAGGCTGTCTGAAGGAGCCTCAGACCATACATGGCTATCTGGCAAAAGACACGGAGAAGAACCGGGTAAGGGTATGGGAGCAGAAGGATAAGGCTCCGCAGAAGTCGGATCCTGTCCATACCGCATACATGCCTATTGACTGGACGGGTCGGTCAAGGGCAGATGGCCAGGCTTTGATATCAGGAGGGCTTGTACCCCAGTCTGCCGAGGCATCGGCATCTTACGTGTACACTCTGCTGGAGGTGGAGCTGATAACGGGGAAAACTCATCAGATACGCGCCCATCTTGCAGGGATCGGCCATCCGCTGATCGGGGATTTTAAGTATGGAAATGCAGAAATCAACAATCAGCTAAAGCGGCAATACGGGCTGTCCCATCAGCTTCTGCACGCCTGCAGGGTGGAATTCCCGGACATAATGAATGAAAAGTCTTCATGGAAGAAAAGCATTCCGAAGAAAGTGACGGAAATGAGAAAGGGCGGCGTATACAGAGCAGGGAACGGCGTTGCCGGAGATGACAGGGCAGGCTGCTTGGAGGACGGTACAGACAGGGCAGAGGTTAGCGCAGGCGGAATACAGGCAGATATAGGCAGGGCTGAGGTTAGCGCAGGCAGAATACAGGCAGATATAGACAGGGCTGAGGAAAATGTGTCCAGGAAGCTCAGCGGGCTGGTGGTGTGTGCGCCTTGTCCGGATGTTTTCGTGCGGCTTCAGGAAGCTCTCGGGCTGCGGGAAACGGATACGCGCAGAGGGGGCGTAGAAGTGCAGAGGGCAGACAAGTTCCCATAAATGGGAACTGGAATGGAGAAACAGATATGCAAATGGAAGAAAGGCATTCCACAGAAAACCTGATTAACAGCATCGCAGGAAATGATCCTGTCAAAGAAAGTGTAGGCCAGGATGGCAGAGCGGACGGCTTTTTATTTACTGGCTCTCCGAAACCGGAGCAGGGGTTTCATTTTGGCTATTTCATGTATGTGCCTTCCCTATTAAGGGAGGAGCCTGTGCTGATAGTGGAAGGGCCTGCTGTGGGTGAAGTGGGACCTATGGACAGGGCATGTGAGATTGTTTATGAGAAAGCAAAATTTGAATTATCTGCGGGAGGATTCCCTCATGGGCTGGCAAAAACTCTGCAATGCCCGATCATTATGCCCCTTTTCCCTCGTCCGCAGGGGAAAGATAATGGGACGGATATCTTTACCCATGCACTTACAAGCGCAGCCATGTCTGTGACAGATTCGCCCATAGAGCGGGTTGATCTGCAGCTGACCGCCATGTTTCAGGATATCAGAAGCCGTTTTTTGAGCGCCGGGATCAAACTGCATGATAAATTTATAGTCAAGGGCTTTTCCGCCGGCGGAGTATTTGCCCATCGTTTTACGATGCTTCATCCTCAGTATGTGCTGGCGGCTGTGGGCGGCGGAAATATGCATTCTTTTACTCTGCCTTTGAAGACATATCAGGGAGAAACCTTGATATGGCCCAACGGCATGGGAAATATGGATTCTTACTGCAATTTTGACCCTGACCGCTATAAGGCGGTAAAACAGCTTTTTTATATGGGCGATAGGGATCATCATGATTCCGTCCCATACGAGGACTCCTATACGGAAGATGAACGGCGGCAGATATACCGGTTATTCGGCAAAACAGCCATGCCGGACAGATGGAACAGGTATCAGGAGCTGGTGAGGGAGCTTGGGCTGGACAATATTGAGTGTAGAACGCTCCCGGGAATAGATCATAGACCCGGCAATGAGATCAGGGATTATATCATCAGGTTTCTGCGTGATATCGTGGATGCGTTCTGACCGGGGAACCTGTGCCGGAGGGAGTAAAGAGTAGACAAGTTACCGTGCAGCCGGCTGAACCACCGTGCATAAAAGTCAGGAAGTTTAACTGATGCGCGCAAAAACACAAAATGAAAGGGTGGATGTTATGCCGGTAATAAAAGGGCTAGAGTGGACTTTTGATACAGCTGCGGCCGCATATGAAAAATATCGTCCCGGATATACGGAAGAACTTTACAAAACGCTTTTTGATTATATAGCCATTGATGGATCCTCCCGTGTGGTTGAGGTCGGGATTGGAGGAGGGCAGGCAACATTGCCAATTCTGAAAACAGGATGCAGTCTGACAGCGGTGGAATACGGAGAGAACTTTTCAAAATTATGCAAGAAAAAGTTTGAGGAATATAAAAATTTTTCGATTATAAATGACAAATTTGAAAATACTCCTTTTCCTGAGTCTCAGTATGATCTGGTTTATTCCGCGTCCGCATTCCACTGGGTGCCGGAAGATATTGGGTATCCGAAAGTATATCATATGCTGAAGCCTGGAGGGGCTTTCGCAAGATTTGCCAACCATCCGTATGGGGATAAGGGTAATCCTGCCCTCTCAACGGAAATTGATAAGCTGTATTCCAGGTATTATTGTCCCTATTATGGTAAAGATACCAAGGCTGAAACGGAATATGGTGAAGAACAGGCTGTCCGCAGGGCGCAAATTGCAGAAAAATACGGTTTTGTCCATATAAGACACGCTATGTTCCATAGGACAAGGACGTTTTTGGCCAAAGAGTACATTGAATTATTGGAAACATATTCCGACCACATTGCAATGGAAAAAAAGATCAGAGAAGAATTTTTTGCCAAAATAGAGGAAGCGATTCATCAATATGGCGGGACAGTCACAATATATGATACCATTGATCTGCAGCTTGCAAGAAAGCCTTGAAGCAATTTGGGCTTAAAGGGGATTCGGGCAGGGATGAGGATGCGAAGCCGGATGACATTTTTCATGCAGGGAATACAGGGAATGAGAGATTATGGCTACATGGAATTCCAGGGGGCTTAGGGGCTCCACATTGGAGGAGATGATCAACAGGACGAATGAGAGATATTCAGAGGCCGGGCTTGCACTGATCCAGAAGGTGCCTACGCCCATTACGCCCATCAAAATAGACAAGGATAATCACCAGATCACGCTTGCCTATTTTGACCAAAAGAGTACCGTTGACTATATCGGTGCCGTGCAGGGGCTCCCGGTGTGTTTCGACGCAAAGGAATGTGCCGTGGACACTTTTGCCCTGCAGAATATCCATGAGCATCAGGTAGATTTTATGCAGAAATTTGAAAAGCAGGGCGGCATTGCCTTTTTTTTAATCTACTATACCCACAAGGATGTGTTGTATTATCTGCCTCTGGAAATGCTGCTCTTTTTCTGGAACCGTGCCAGAGAAGGCGGGAGAAAAAGCTTCCGTTACGATGAGCTGAACCCGGAGTACGTGATTCCGTCCAGGCACGGTGTCCTTGTGCCATATCTGGACATGCTGCAGAAGGATTTGGATGACAGGGTTGACAAGTGATGGGAGGTGTCAGGAAGGGATGCGATATTCCCGCGGGCAATGAGTCACAAGTCCAAGGGGCTTGACGAATGCCGAGGGTTAAAACCTTGTCAGCTTGCCGCGGGGCGAGATCAAAGAAAGGTGTTTTATGTTAGAAAAGTTTATTATTTACAGGCATATAGGCAGCTTGTCTGAAGCTGATAACGGCTGGATAAAGGAATTGAATTTTGTCTCATGGAATGACAGAGAGCCGGTCTATGACATAAGAACATGGAATGAAGAACATACGAAATATGGCAAGGGAGTTACGGCAACTTCCAAGCAGATGGCTGCATTAAAAGAATTGTTAAATCAAATTGACAGTTTTTGAACTTCAAATAAAGTGATTGGCATCATTTATTGTGAAACAAGTCTTGACAGGCTGTGCCGCTTTCGTTATACTATATTTTATACGCTGTTATGGCAGAGAAGCAACGCGGTGACACGTTATTGCGGCAAAGAGCAGAAGCTGCAAAGAACAAAAACTGCAAGGAACAGCAATCGGCAGATGCACCAAAGTAATATGTCTAAAAGCCGTATACTATTTGTTTGAAATTACTGAGTATAAAATAACAAAAATTTTTTGAAGGAAATGAAAGGCTGCATATATGAGCAAGCAATTACTGCACACTCCCGAGGGAGTAAGGGACATTTATGGAGGGGAATATGCAAGAAAGCTGTATGTGGAGAACAGGCTGCATGAATCCTTAAGGCTGTATGGCTATGAAGACATACAGACGCCCACATTTGAATTTTTTGATGTGTTTTCCAGGGAAATCGGTACGACTCCCAGCAAGGAACTGTACAAATTTTTTGACAAGGAGGGCAACACGCTGGTGCTGCGCCCGGATTTTACGCCTTCCATAGCAAGATGTGCGGCAAAGTATTTCTGTGAGGAGCAGGTGCCCCTGCGGTTCAGTTATATGGGGAATACCTTTACAAATACCTCCAACCTGCAGGGAAAGCTCAAGGAGGTCACGCAGATGGGGGCGGAGCTAATCGGGGAGCCCTGCGTGGAGGCAGACGCGGAGCTGATCAGCCTGGTGGTTCACGCCCTTTTGGGCGTTGGGCTGAAACGTTTTCAGGTATCCATCGGCGAGGTGGAGTACTTTAAGGGGCTGTGTGAGGAAGCAGGTCTGGACGAGGAGACGGAAATGGATCTGCGGGCATGTATTTCCGGCAAAAACTATTTTGCGGCACAGGAGCTTCTGGAGGAGAGAAATGTGGCTGATCCCTACCGTGAGAGGCTTTTGAAGGTGGCGAACATGTTCGGCGATATGTGCTCCCTGGACGAGGCGAAGGCGATGGTGGACAATCCCCGCTCCCTGAGGGCAATTGAGAGGCTTCAGAAGCTTTATGAGGTTTTGGAGCTCTACGGCGCTGCGGATTACATCTCTTTTGACCTGGGTATGCTGAGCAAGTACAGATATTATACCGGCGTGATTTTTAAGGCTTATACCTACGGCGTGGGGGAAGCTATTGTAAAAGGCGGCCGATATGACAGGCTGCTGCACCAATTTGGCAAGGAGGCCCCTGCAGTGGGTTTCTGCGCGGTGGTTGACAGTATTATGGAGGCTCTTTCCAGACAGAAGGTGGAGCTGCCCCTGCCGGAGGCAGTCAGGATCGTTACATATGGCGCAGATAATTATCAGGAGAAACTGGCGGAGGTACAGGCGCTTCGCAGACAGGGCATTGCGGCGGTGCTGACGGGCGAGGCTGCAGCTTTGGGAGATTAGTTGATGCACACAAAATGAGCAAAGGAAACTCATTTTGGCGCCTGCTGCCTTGCAAAACCGCAGCAATGACTGCATGTTTTCCGAGGCAGGCTATGGGCTTATACAATGTATTTTATGGGAGTAAGGACACAGATGAGTGAGGACAGATATTTGACCTTCGCCCTGGGGAAAGGCCGTCTTGCAAATAAAACGCTGGAGCTGTTTGAGGAGATTGGCATTACCTGCGAGGAGATGAAGGATAAAAATTCCAGGAAGCTGATTTTTGTAAACGAAGATTTAAGGTTAAAATTTTTTCTGGCAAAAGGGCCTGATGTGCCTACTTACGTAGAATATGGTGCGGCGGATATGGGGGTCGTGGGCAGGGATACTGTACTGGAGGAGAACCGCAATGTATACGAGGTGCTGGATCTGGGCTTCGGCAAATGCCGGATGTGCGTCTGTGGCCCTGCGTCCGCCAGGGAGCTTCTGCTGCACCATGAGCGGATCCGGGTGGCAAGCAAGTATCCAAATATTGCCAAGGACTATTTTTACAACAAGAAGCATCAGACGGTGGATATCATCAAGCTGAACGGTTCCGTGGAGCTGGGACCGCTGGTGGAGCTTTCCGATGTGATCGTGGATATTGTGGAGACCGGCTCCACGCTGCGGGAGAACGGGCTGGAGGTTCTGGAGGAGGTGTGCCCCCTGTCGGCAAGGATGATCGTCAATCCGGTCAGCATGCAGATGGAAACGGAGCGCATCAAGGACCTGGTGGGCAGGATCCGGGCAAGGCTGGAAGAAAAAAGGGTCTGACCCTGGTACTGTGTTGCGCAATTAACAGTGAATTCAGCACCGCCTATTTGCACCAGTGCTGCGTTGTCATCAGTCAGCGATGGAGCCACATCGCTTCCTTCTTCCGCCTTGCCCTGGCACAAATATTCAGTACTGATATTCACTGTTATATGCGCAACGCAGTACTGGTATCAGATTATTTGAGAATGAGAGAAGTTGAGAATGGGATAGAATTGAGGATGTTCGAGAAGATCATGTAGGAGGCATTATTGATGAAAATAATAGAATTGACCAAAGAGGCAAGACAAAATCTTTTAAATGACCTTTTAAAAAGGAGCCCTAACAATTATTCCCAATATGAGTCCATAGTAAACGAGATCATAGAGAATGTGAAGGCCAAAGGGGACGGGGCTGTTTTTGATTATACGCTGCAGTTCGATAAGTTTGCCCTGACTCCTGAGAATATCAGAGTCACAAGGCAGGAGATTGAGGAAGCCTATACAAAGCTGGATGCCGGGCTTGTGGATGTCATCAGGAAATCCGCGGAAAATATCAGGGCATTTCACGCAAAGCAGCTGCGCAACAGCTGGTTTGACGCCAAGGAGGACGGCACAATCCTGGGGATGAAGATCACCCCCATTGCAAAGGCAGGCGTCTATGTGCCCGGAGGCAAGGCGGCATATCCCTCCAGCGTCCTTATGAACGTGATCCCGGCCAGGGTTGCGGGGGTGGGTGAGATTGTTATGACCACTCCGCCCGGAGCGGACGGGCAGGTCAATCCCGGCACGCTGGTGGCGGCGGATATCGCAGGGGTGGATACCATCTACAAGGTGGGAGGCGCTCAGGCGATTGCAGCCCTTGCTTTTGGGACGGAGTCCATTCCCAAGGTGGACAAGATCACCGGGCCCGGCAATATCTTTGTGGCACTGGCGAAAAAGGCGGTGTATGGCTATGTGAGCATTGATTCCATCGCCGGTCCCAGTGAGATACTTGTGCTTGCGGACGAGACTGCCAATCCCCGTTATGTGGCGGCGGACCTGCTTTCCCAGGCGGAACATGACGAGCTGGCAAGCGCTATCCTGATCACCACCTCAAAAGAGTTGGCAGAGAAGGTGTCTGCGCAGGTGGATCTGTTTGTAAGCCAACTGTCGCGGAAAGAGATTATACAGAGGTCCCTGGATAATTACGGCTATATCCTGGTGGCAGAGTCCATGCAGGAAGCTATAGATGCCGTGAATGAGATTGCGTCCGAGCACCTGGAAATCCTGACTGCGAATCCCTTTGAGGTTATGACAAAGATCCGCAACGCGGGAGCAATCTTTATGGGTGAATACGCTTCCGAGCCTCTTGGGGATTACTTTGCGGGTCCAAACCACATCCTCCCCACCAATGGCACGGCAAAGTTCTTCTCGCCGGTGAATGTGGATGACTTTATCAAGAAGACAAGCATCATTTCTTATTCCAGGGAAGCTCTTGAAAAAGTACACAGGGACATTGAAACCTTTGCTGAGGGCGAGGGGCTGACGGCGCATGCCAACAGCGTCAGGGTGCGGTTTGAATGACATGGAAGAATCAAAAAGGGAACAGATTTTGGACAACAGCATTTATAAGTTGAAAGATTTGGAGAAGAAATGGGTATTATAGCAGGCGAAAAAACAGCAGACAGGACAGCAGAAGTAAAAAGAACCACAAAAGAGACGGACATATCCGTCACCTTGAATCTGGATGGCAGCGGCAGGGCTGATATTTCCACTGGCATAGGTTTCTTTGACCACATGCTGGAGGGGTTCTCCCGGCACGGTTTTTTTGATCTGGAATGCAGGGTGGAGGGGGATCTGCAGGTGGATGGACATCACACTGTAGAGGATACCGGAATTGTGCTGGGACAGGCGATTGCAAACGCCGCCGGGGACAAAAAAGGCATCCGGCGCTACGGCTCCTTTATTCTTCCTATGGACGATGCCCTGGTTCTCTGCGCGGTGGATCTCTGCGGCAGACCCTATCTCAATTTCGACTGCGCCTTTCCCGTGGAGAGGGTAGGAGGACTGGACACGGAGCTGGTGCGGGAGTTCTTCTACGCGGTTTCCTACAGTGCAGGCATGAACCTGCATATTAAGCTGTTGGACGGCAGCAACGCCCATCATATAATCGAGGCGATGTTCAAGGCATTCGCGAAGGCTCTCGACCTGGCGACGGGATTTGACAGCCGCGTCACGGATGTGCTGAGCACGAAAGGGAGCCTGTAGGGCGTATAGATGCCAAAAACGGATCGGGAAAAAGATACGGATAAAGCACAGCCTATGGTTCCCGAGAGATTGTATACGGTAAAATATATTATATATATTAAATATAGTTCAAAATCAAACAAAGCATATAAGATGTTGAAAGGTGATGACACACATGACAACAAAAAAATTTGTGCCCTGTATTTATCTGTACCAGGGGCATGCCGTGAAAGGTTTAAATGATACCACCATAGTAGAGATGGATCCTTTGCAGCTTGTAGAGTTATATAACCGGAACAATGCCGATGAGCTCATCGTGTTCGATCTGTCTCAGGGGGATATGGAGGAAGGGCACTCCATGAAGGAAGGGCACTCCGGGGAACATGAAGCTGCGCTGGACATCCTCAAGGAAATCTGTGCTGCGGCAGAGATGGATGTCATCGGCGCAGGCAACGTGAAGCGTATGGAGGACGTCAAAAAGCTCCTTTACGCTGGCTGCAGACGCGCGGTTCTGGATTACGATAACGAGGGGAATATTGCCATCACGGAAGAGGTTTCCCTGAAATTCGGCAAGGACAAGATAATGGCTTCTTTTGGGGACGGTACTTCGCCCCAAATGGAGGTCCTTTCTGCCAACAGGGATCTGCTGGAAAAATATGTTTCAGGGCTGATTTTACTGAATCCCCACCTGATACGGGAGACGGAAAGCGCGGTTTCCCTGCCTTTTTATGTGCAGATCAGGGGACTTGCGCTGAATAAGCTGCTGGAGATTTTCTCCCATGAAAACGTGTGCGGTGTCACTGGTAATATTATCAATGACAATTGCAGGGAGATTTTTTCCCTGAAAAGACTCTGCCGTGAAAACAACATCCCTGTGGAATGTTTTGAGGCGGCTTTTTCCTGGGCAGATTTTAAGAAAAACTCTGACGGCATGGTACCTGTGATCGTGCAGGACTACCGCACCCTGGAAGTGCTTATGATGGCATACATGAATGAGGAAGCTTACATGCAGACCCTTGAGACCGGCAGGATGACTTATTTTTCCAGAAGCAGGAACGAGCTGTGGCTTAAGGGCGAGACAAGCGGGCATTTCCAGTATGTGAAAAGCCTCACGGCGGACTGCGACAGGGACACCATCCTGGCAAAGGTTTCCCAGGTGGGCGCTGCCTGCCATACAGGCGCCAGGAGCTGCTTCTTTAACCAGATCGCTCAAAAGGACTATGAGGAAATTGACAATCCGCTCATGGTCTTTGAGGAAGTGCTGAACGTGATCAAGGACAGGAAGCTACACCCTAAAGAGGGTTCTTATACCAACTATCTTTTTGACAAAGGCATTGACAAAATCCTGAAGAAGCTGGGAGAGGAGGCAACCGAAATCGTCATCGCGGCAAAGAACCCCAATGCCAACGAGGTCAAATATGAGATCAGCGATTTCCTCTATCACATGATGGTCCTGATGGTGGAGAAAGACGTGAGCTGGGAAGAAATCACCACAGAGCTGGCGAATCGGTGAGATATCTGTGTCGGGGATAAGTTATCTTTGGGGCGTGCAAACCATGAGAATGTTTTTATAAATACGTTCCGGGAAAGGACGGCAAATATGATCAGTAAGATAACGGATATGGATAGCGTGAAAGATTTGTTCGCGGGATGGGAGGAGACCTGTATCTGGTCCTGCCTGCAGGGAGTCATGGGCGGGATATATGCGGACAAGGACGAATACGGCACGAAACCCAGATCGGCAATGGCGGTTTTGGGGGATTTTTGTTTCTTTGCGGGGGAAGCCAATGCCGATTTGGTGAAATACAGACCTGCCTGCTGCGATATGGGTGCGACACATGCTCCCCGGCACTGCGATACAGGGGAGACGCATGCTCCTCAGCACTGCGACACAGGGGAGATACATACTTCCCGGCACTGCGATACAGGGGAGACACATATTTCCCAGCTTTTAGATGCAGGGGCAGAGGCAGCGTCTTCCGAATTTGCTGCAGAGCATTCAAATATGGTCATAATGGTGCCGCAGAATCCCCAATGGGCGGAGTTAATAGAGCGTATTTACCAAAACGGGGCAAGAAAAATGCAACGCTACGCCATAAAAAAAGAGGCTGATGTTTTTGACAGGGCGTATCTGAAAAAGATTGTGGATAATATAATGGAAGAAGGGCATTCCATGGAAGAAAGGCATTCCATGGAAGAAAGGCATTCCAACAAAGTTACTCATCACAATGAGGCCTGGTATCCCAGCGAACCCTCCTCTCATAATGAAGCTTTGCAGCATAATGCGGATTATGTTTTGCGGAGCATTGATCAGGCTTTGTATCAGCAGTGCAGGGAACAGCCCTGGTCGAGAGATTTGGTATCTCAATTTCCATCATATGAGATGTATTCCAGGTATGGGTTGGGCTTTGTAATATTAAAAAACGGAGAGATTGTGTCCGGCGCTTCGTCATATTCCGCTTACCTGCAGGGCATAGAGATTCAGATTGACACGCGAAAAGACCATAGAAGAAAAGGATTGGCTTTGATCTGTGGGGCAAGACTGATTTTGGAATGTCTTGAAAGGGGGCTGTATCCCAGCTGGGATGCCTACAACAAGGCTTCTGTGGCATTGGCTGAGAAGCTGGGGTACCATTATTCCCATGCGTATGATGCTTATGAAGTGGGCGGTGTTTCCTTTTCGTTATCTTCGGCACCGGAAGTAGCCTCTACAATTAAGTAGTTACCGGATCGGAGCTGTTCTCTATCAGATGTTCCATCATAGAAAGAAAGGACACCGCTGTTTTCAAACGATGTCCTTAAACGGGTTATTATTGTGAAATTGGAATCATGATTTTCAATACGAAAGTTCCGTTTTCAGCTTTTGTCGTACATTGACCGTCATATTTTTCAACAGTTTTTTTAATATTTGATAAGCCAAACCCATGCAGAAAAGAGTCTGTTTTTGTTGTTCTGTTATTCTGCATTATCTCGTCAGGAGCATTGTTTTCAACTGTGGCAACTACCATATCGCGAATACATGCAGCTTTTACAGTTATCATTCTTTTTTCAACAGGTAATTTTTCGCTGGCTTCAATGGCGTTATCAAGTGCATTTCCAAAAATTGTGCTAATATCCAAAGGTTCTATAAATGAACCCGCTTCAAAATGAAGCAATGCTGTAAAGTCAATCCGTTTTTCGTGTGCTTCTCTGGCTTTATCATGGAGTATAATATCAAGATATTCATTTCCTGTATGCTGATAGTTTTCATATTCCTCAATCTGGCTCTGTAATGTTTCGATTGACTGCAATGTTTCCTGGTTATTGTTTATATTTGCCTGTAACACAAGCAAATGATTCTTGAGGTCATGATAAACGCTTCGTACTCGTTCTTCGTCTTTTATACGATCTATGTAATAATTGCGCTGTACTTCTAATTCCTGTACTTTGTAAGTTGTCTGCACGGCATTACAAATATAAGAAGCAAGATACATACAGCCAAAACTTGAAAAAATAGACGCCCCGCAGATTGGATATACGATTGCTGTATTTTCCGGCATGAAATAAATAATAGTAAAAATAGCTACAAAGGACGCCATCATCAACATATCAATAATCATCCACATTCTGGTATTCAAATGCGAGGTAATCTGTGAAAGATATTTTCGCAAAATTCGCCATGCCCCAATCCAAAACAGAAGCCTGAGAAATAAGGATAGTGTATGTATGGCAGTGCTTATAAGTGTCAATTCCTGTGAATATGCTACTTCTTCATAGGAAGCATGTGCTATGTCGAAAAATATTCGTCCACCAATATCAAGCATAAGATAATTTATTGCAATCAAAGCTGGATAAAATACCAAAAGAACAGACACTTTTTCCATAAATTTTCCTTGATAAAAGACAATCAGATATATAAAGAAAAATGCCATTGTCCCCAGCAAACCGGCTAAATCGTTTGAATATATAATAGAATCGGCAAGGAAATTACATATGATAAAAGCAGAAATTTTCAAAAACATATTTTTTCGGAGTGGCAAAAAGGTTTTGATTATGATATAAAAAACAAAGCTATATCCCCATGATAGTATAAAAGACATAATATCTAAAAATCTTATCACAGCATATCCCCCCAATACTCTGTCAGTTGTTCCATAAATCCCTTACGCCTGGGCTGGCTGATTGGAATGATTTCACCTGTAATCAATTCAATGTCCAGCTTCTTTACGCCCTTTACATGGAACAGGTTGACAATATAGCTGGTATGACAGCGGGCAAATCCCTTGTCACGCAGCTCTGCTTCAACCTCTTTCATGTTCTTGTAGCAGATGATATTTTCCTGTTCCGTATGAAACAAAAGATTGCGGTTAAAGGTTTCAATATAGCGGAGGGAGTTCAGAGGAACCTTATACTTTCCCGTATCATTTGAGATAACGAGCGAAGGAATTTCCTCCCGGCTACGACGCTCCCTGAATTTGTCCATTTCAGATTTTAAACGCACATATTTTAACGGCTTGATGATATAATTGGTGGCTTGATAGGTATAACCCTCCAGTGCATACTGTGCTAATGTTGTCAGAAATATGATTTCAACCTGTTTATCTTTCTGACGTATACGCTCGGCAGCTTTCAATCCGTCTACCATTTTCATCTGAATATCAAGGAAAATCAAACCAATGGTAGTGTCATATTTTTCGATCAGTTCCAAACCGTCAGAGTAGGTGGTTATCTTTATATCCATGCCGGTTTCAGCGGCATACTGGTTTAATAAATCCTGTAAGTGACAAACAAAACTCTGCTCATCATCACAAATTGCTATATGTATCATGTATCTTGCTACCTCACTAAAAAATTCCAGAAAATATTATAGCTTAATTTTGTGAAATTCTCAATTATAAAACATTATTTATTTTTTCGCCTCCATTCCGGCTGTCCATGCAAAAAAGCCGCCCGTTTTTTCTTGCCGGACGGCTTTTTTTGCGTAATGTGATAGCTCAAAATGAACTACCTTCATATGTATCCCTCCACAATATCAAGTTTCCATATATCGCACCATGTGGATCCGGTTCCATGTTTCATTATGGAAAGCAAGGGCGTTCACATCCATGTTTTCCTCCGAAAAGCCCGCTTTCCGGTAACAGCCCACAGCTGCCTTGTTGACGTCGAAAACATTGACCTTTACGGAGGAGACGCCCGTCATTTCAAAGGCAAACCTGCAGATCAGACAGATCATGTCTCTGCCAACTCCGTGTCCTCTCCGTTCATTGTCCAGTACGATGAATTTCAGAAAACCGTAATTCTCCGGGTAATTAATATTCATACAAAAAAATCCCATGGGCTTTCCTGCGTCGTCCGTGACGATATAGGGGCAGTCCTCCCACTGGGCTGCGTTTTTTCGCAAAAGCTCCCTGAAACTGTCCAGCTGTAAGGGATACTGCAGCATGCCCGCGCACCAAAGGAAATGGATTTTTTCATCTTGAAGCCATCTCTGGATATAAGGAAAATCTGTTTCTTCGATATATGAGCGTAATCTCATGACCGGTCCCCGCTTTCCTGATATGATCTCACAATATATTATCATGCAACGAACCCATTATGGCATATTTCCTGTCTAATGTCAACAAAGTGCCGTTAGTGTACTGTACCGTTGATATCTGACAAATTTCCGCAGAATAATTTTTCATCGGCAAGGCGTTTGAGGGAGGCGATGCGGTGGTATCGTTGACCGAAAACAACGCAGTCCGATGGAAAATTAGGCAAGGAGGTTTGGCTGAATGTCAACGGGACAGTACACGAGGTTAAGAATATGTTCTGATAGGGCAGCCCATACGGAACTGGGAGAGGATCAAGGATCTAAGGAGGCATCTAAGGAAGCCGAGACAACAGGTGTTTTCTCAGGCCAAGATGGAAAAATCGTAAAAGTATACACGATCCATGGGATAGGCTGTTGACTCAACTGGCTGCATGAAATATAATAGACGATATGTCGCTTACAATCTTCATATTTCAAATTCACAAGTAAAGGAGAATAGATATGAGACTATTGATCATAAGACACGGTGAAAGCGAAGCGGATATTTTGAATGTACATGAGGGCAGGGCAGACTTTGAACTGACAGAACGGGGGCACCGTCAGGCAGACGCGATGAGCCAATATGTAAGCCAAAACTATCAGATTGCAAAGATTTATCACAGTACTCTTAAAAGAGCGGTACAGACAGCGGAGCATCTGGCTTTTCAAACCCATGCTCCTATGATTCCCGATGAACATTTAATGGAGTTTAACAATGGGTTGATCGCAGGTCTCAAGTACAGTGTGGCCGATGAAAAATATCCCCAAATGGATGTACCGTTGCACTCGGCTGTCTATGAACAGGAAAGCATGCTTACCTTCCGATACAGGGCCGAATATATGCTGTCAAAGCTGATAAGTGAGGCTTTGGTTCATATGGAAGAAAGGCATTCCATGGAAGCAACGCTTCCTCCGGAAAGCAGTGATGAAATTACAATAGCTGTTGTTACACATGGAGGTATGATCAACCAGCTATATCGTGCTTTTTTCAGGCTGCCTCTTGACTCGGAATATGGATTTTTCACAGGGGATACGGGAATTCACGAATGGATCATAAGGGGGAACCGCCGGATATTGGTAAGGGCGGATTATGCGCCGCATAATATATAGCTTATGAGCAGTGCATTCGTCAAGGTCCCAAGGAAGTAAACTTTAAAGAAGTTTACTTCCTTGGACTTATGACTCATTGCCCGCGGGAATAAAGATACCTGCAGAGAATATTTTCAGTATAACGTAAAAAAACTGTCATATTAATGGCAGCTTTTTTCAGGCACGACTCTATATAACACTATAGCATATCTCAAAAGAAAAGTCTAGTAATTTTTTTCGGTTTTAGATATACTTTTAGGCATGGCATGTAACAGTTCAGACAGATGCATCGGCGGCATATTCTATCTGTGCAGTTCTGTGCATACAAAAGCCAACGCCTGAACAGGAGTGTGGCAGAAAGGGAGTGAATATGGGAAAAGTGGAAGAAGATCATTCCATGGAAAAAGGGCATTCTACGGACAGACAGTGGGAAGAACAATATCTGACAAAGACCTTACAGGTGGTGGAACACAATGTGGAGCATTACAGGCAGGAGACTAAGCGGATGCAGGCGCAGATCGACGTCATGCTGGAGCATTATCATGATAATGATGTGGAGCTCTGGACGATTCTCAACAACACGATCACATTGAATAACCACATGAAAATGGCGCTGGCCAGGAATGAAAAGGCAATTGGAAAGCCTTACTTTGGCAGGATCATCTTTTGGGACGAGACGCTGGGGGTGGAGGAATCGCTCTATATCGGCAAGGGAGGCATCTCCAGTGACAGTACCCACCAGGTGGTAATTGACTGGCGGGCTCCGGTGGCAAACACTTACTATGAGAACGGGCTGGGAAAGTGCAGCTATCCGGCACCTGACGGGAAAGAGCTGCCCATTGACTTAAAGTTGAAGCGCACCTTTGAGATTGCGGATGGGAAGCTGACGAATTATTTTGACACGGAAGTTGTCGCCAATGATGATCTGCTCATGAAGTATCTCTCCAAGAACAAGCAGGCGGTGTTGGGAGAGATTGTTGCAACAATCCAGAAGGAGCAGAATGAGATTATACGCAAATCTCCCTATCACAATGTCATTGTACAGGGAGTCGCCGGATCGGGGAAGACAACTGTGGCGATGCACCGGATTTCCTTTATCCTGTATAATTATCAGGAGCGTTTCCGCCCCGAGGATTTCTATATCGTTGGCAGCAACCGGATTCTGCTGAACTATATTACAGGAGTTTTGCCGGATCTGGATGTGTATGGGGTCAGGCAGATGACCATGGAGCAGCTGTTTATCCGTTTGCTGTACGAGGACTGGGATGAGAAGAAATATCATGTCAAGCCTGTGGGCGGGACTGCGCAGCACAAAGAACTCAGGCAGGGCGCGGCAGCAGGGATGCACCATGTAGTTGGACATGGCAAGGCAGCGGCGCAGTTGGGCGAAGCTGTCAAAGGAACGGATTTCTGGTTCCGGGAGCTGACAGGCTTCATACGCAGGCTGGAACGGGAGATTATTTCACAGGAATCCATTTATTTAAATCCTCAGCAGTTTGTGGAGGGGCTCCGGGACGGCAAGAGCGGTGTCTACGATATGACAAAGGGAGCTCCATATCACAATGAAACTTTGGGGAAAGAAGGGAAAGAGCAGCATAACAGTTTTACGCTGCAACATGCCCGAAACCTGCAAGGTGATCGGGAATCGCACAGGCAGCACCTGGTGGAGCTTGTGTCCGGTGACGCTGTGGCGCGGTATGTGAGCCAGAATCCCAATATATCCATTCAGAGCAAGATTGATATGTTGAACGAAAGGCTTCTCATCAAGGTCAGGGATGAGTTTACCGGAAAAGGGATCAAATATACGGAGCCGGAACGGAAAGCCATCCTGAAAGCGTACCGGGGCTGGTACGGCGCCAGGGATTGGAAACCGAAGATACCCTGGCAGAAAACGATTTTCAGCATATACAGGGAATTCCTCCGCCAGCAGCGGGAAAAGGGCTATGAGGTGCAGATCCCTGCGGACAGTTTTGATGTCTACGACCTGGCGGCGCTTGCACTGATCTATAAGCTGGTGAAAGAGACGGAGGTCATCAGCGAGGCGCACCACATTGTTATTGACGAGGCGCAGGATTTTGGCATGTTTGCCTACCGGGTGCTCCACACCTGTATCAAAGGCTGCACTTATACTGTCATGGGGGATGTGTCCCAGAATATCCACTTTGGTTATGGGCTCAGCGATTGGGAGGAACTGCGCAGCCTCCTTTTGCCCAATCCCCAGGACAGCTTTGGCGTATTAAAAAAGAGTTACCGAAATACGGTGGAGATATCTGATTTTGCCACCAATATCCTGCGGCACGGCAATTTCTCCGTATATCCTGTGGAGCCCATCATCCGGCACGGCACGGAAGTGGCAGTGGAGGAGGTAAATGTGCCTGCCGCAGCCAGGGAGACGGAAACGGAGGCGGCAGACGGGGAGATGGAGGCAGGGCTGTTTTGCCGGCGGGAGGGATCGGTGGAATCCGGAATAATGCATGACTTTGCCAGACGTGCGGCGGAAGTCTGCCGGAGCTGGCAGAAAGAAGGCTATGATACCATTGCTGTGGTATGCAGGGATGGTTGGGAGACTAAAGAAGTGATCCCTGTGCTTTCTGAGTATGTAGAGCTTATGGAGAGCGACCTGGAGAAGGCTGATTTTGGAAGCGGCATCATGGTGCTGCCGGTGGAGTATACAAAAGGCCTGGAATTTGACGCAGTGCTGATATGGAATCCCACAAGGGAAGGTTATCCGGTGGATGACGGACACGCGAGACTGTTATATGTAGCTGCAACCAGGGCACTGCATGAGCTCTGTGTACTTCATACCGGGAATCTGACGGGGCTCATCACAGACCCGGTACCTGAAAAGCAGGATGCATCCATCGCTGGTGAATGCCGGCAGCCGAGTGAATGCCGACCTCATGATAAAGCTGGCGCACCTGATAAAATGGAACCTCATATGGAAGAAAAGCATTCCATGGAAGAAAGGCATTCCATGGAAGAAAGGCATTCCAATGAAAAAAAGGCTGCAGGAGTACGCAAAAGAGTTGTCGCAGTTGTGAATCCTTCTCAGAAAACAGAGGGCCGATCGGGAACTCCGGCTTTCAGAGAGCCCACCACCCCCAAGCCCGCGTTCGGACAATCTGCCGTGACCTCGTATCGCAGTACTGCGCCGCAGCAGAATGCGGCTTCACAGCAGAGCAAAGCCTTTCAGCAGAATGCGGCTTCACAGCAAAATAAAGCCTCGCAACAGAAAACGGTTTTGGGACAGGATATCGCTCGTTTCGGGGACATGCCGCCCACAGAGAAGCTTCGTCCGGCAGGGCATGCAAAGATCAACCTGTCCGTCAAGTGGTGCGACCGGCAGAAGGATGGGCTGTATCTGCCCAGTCAGTACGGCACGCTGCGAATCTGTCCTGTGGGAAGCGGTATTGTCCGCGTTACCTTTGCGAAAGGAGGCAAAATTACAGAGGGCAGACACCCGCTGGTTGTTGCAGACAGGATAGAAAAAAACTGGAAATATCGGGACAACGGGAAGGAGATAGAGATTCTCATGGGAGAGCTGCTTTTGCAGGTTGACAAGGCATCGGGTGCGGTCCGTTACCTGACGCCGGAGAAGAAGCTGCTGCTTGCGGAGAGAAGGCAGGAATGCAGGCAGCTTGAAAGCCTGCCGCAGGCAGCAAGCCTGTCGCAGATCAGGGCTTTACCGCAGGTCGGGAACCTGCCGCAGACAGCAGCTTCGCAGCAGGGCAGCACCCTGGGGCAGCCAAGCCGCAGCTGGCTTTTCCTGGACTGGCAGAAGGGGGAACAGATATTTGCGCTGGGACCGGAAAGCCAGCCGGCCTTGAGCCTGAAGGGGACGGCAAGGACCATGTCCTGGCAGAAAGATCCCGGCGGCCAGGCGGCGCTTCCCTTCCTTTTTTCCGACAGGGGTTATGGGATACTTCCGGCTGCCACAGGCCTTGTCTTCAGCTGTGATATTCCCGCTTATGGCTCTTATATCTATATGGAAACGTCAGGCTGCCAGATGGACTATTATGTCGTTGCCGGAAAGCAGCAGAGGACAGTTCTGGGCGCTTATGCGTACCTGTGCGGGCAGTTGTAAGGAGCTGTAAATAACTTTGCCATTGGCGCAGAATGAATACACAAAGGCAAGGCGGAAGGGTGAGTGCTGTCTTGCAATCACATGGAGGTGGTGAATATGAATCATGTCAACGCATTAAGGGCGGGCAATGGAGGAAGATCCCTTATGCTGTGTTGTATAGTGATATCCGGGAAAACAGTGGATATTATCATACGCTGGTTTTCCGGGCAGTTGGTTGACAATGGGGTCTGCAGGGAAACGTTCCTGGTTGCGCTGCCATTGATTCTGGCAGTCTGCGGAATACATCTTCTGCTGCACTTTCTTGAACCTTATGTGGGAGATCAATTTGAAGCTTCCTATACGGGGAGTTTATTTTCCAGATTGGAGGATAAGGTCCTTTATTCCAAGCAGGAGCAGATAGACAGGAGAAGTATCGGGGAGTTCAGCACCTGTTTTACATCGGATGTTTACGGGCTTTTACGGTATTCCAAAAGGATGCTGCAGATTCTTGTGCCGGATATCATATCTTTTGTTGTCTGTATTTTCCTGCTTGTGCATATGAAGCCCGCCCTTGGGGCGGCTGGGTTGATTTCAGGGCTGGCTTCCACGTTCTTGATGTCCAGGCTGAGCAGAAGCATGGCAAAGGGGCTGAACGATTATCAGGAAAAGCTGAAAAAGATTAACGGGCTGACTTCAGATGGCCTGTTTAACCTTGAAATGGTTAAGGTCAATGGGATGGAACAGGGGTTGACAGAGACGTATAGGGAGGAGTTGGAGCAGCTTCACAGGATCAAAAGGAAGCTGGCGGTCAGGCAGGCTGTTTTGTCCGCCCCTACAATGACGCTCTCCTTTGTTACCCTGGCCGTCATCGCTTTTTGCGGCGGATACTTTGTACTTAAGGACCAGCTGAGCATGGGTCAGCTTCTGTCGGCGGTAACGCTGTCGGACTATGTGGTGTCGCCTATTATGCGGTTTGAAAACTCGCTGGTCCAGTACAGACGTGCCGGGGTAAATCTGAAGAATTTTAACCGCTTTGAGGAAATGGAGCGGGAAGATGAGTGTATTCCGGGAATAATCCCCGCTGCGGAATGCGGAGTCAGAAATTTATTTTTTCATTACCCGGAAGAAAAGGACATATATAATGATCTCAGCCTGGATTTTGAAAAGGGACGGATCAACTATATTGTTGGCGGCAACGGAACTGGAAAATCCACTTTGATAAAGGTCATGGGGGGGATCTATGAAATCGTCGGCGGGAAAATATGTCTGCCTGTGAAAAGCGGCAGCAGGACCTGCGTCCGGGACGCCGTCTCAGTCATGACCCAGGATTCCCTTTTGTTTGCTGATTCCGTCAGGGCGAACATGCTTGCAGGGACAGCAGCTTCGGAAGAAAAAATGTATGGGATGTGCGGGAAACTTGGCCTGCATGACGAGATCCAGGGCATGGAAAATGGTTATGATACCATACTGCAGGAAAAAGGGGCGCCCCTGTCCGGCGGCCAGAAAAGGAGGATCGCGTTTATAAGAAGCGTGCTTCATGAGGCGGAGGTTTATGTTTTTGACGAGCCCACCGTAGGCGTGGACCTGGAAAATTCCGTCTGTATGATGGAGTACATAAAAGAACTTGCAGAAAAGCATTATGTGATCATGATCACCCATGACATCGAAATGATTGCCCGGTATCCGGGAAATGTAATCCCGTTACGTAGTGACCTGGAGATAGTGTCAAATGACTTATGAAAAAGCTGAGTCGAAAAAATAGGCTCTATCG
>CAOKQK010000061.1 GCA_948470905.1 uncultured Lachnospiraceae bacterium
CCCGGCAATCCGGCTCTATCTTTTTATATTCCCCGGTCAGATTGCGGATTGTATATTTGCTGTGCCATGTTATCCTCCTTTTATCTTAACACTTTGTAGGTGGCAATGCGATATCATGAAAGAAATTTAAGAATTTTTAGGATTGGCATGTTTTGCCATTATATGTTGATTCCCGCGAGCAATGAGCCAAAGCCTGTAAGGTCTTGGCAAATGCCGCGAGGGTAACAATGTCCTAAAGGACATGACCATAGCGTCCCTTGGACGCATTGCGCTCTGCAGCGGGGTTGTTGACTTAAAAACATATTGACATACTTTATCTGATTAAATATAATGATACATGGCTTAAAGGAAGATACCCTATCAGAAATTAAAGCAGATAAGTATGAGGGAACATCATATCATTATTTTCCTGCCACAGGCTATATTATGTGAAAAGGAGTGTCAGAATTGACACTACCAGAACGGCAATGGAGGTATGAAATGAAAATACATATTATCGGCGGAAGCGGTTCAGGAAAAACGTATTTAGCTGATAAGCTGTCTAAGGAACACAATATACCCCATTTTGATCTGGATGATCTGCAATGGGATAATAAAGCTGAGTCTTATGGCATCAAGAGAAATCCGGATGAGCGACAGGCGATGTTGCTGGAAATCCTAAATAAAGAAGACTGGATAATAGAGGGTGTTTATTATAAGTGGTGCAGGCAGTGCTTTGCTGACGCAGATAAGATTTATCTGTTGGAGGTACCAAGGCGCACATACAGGCATCGCATCATAAGAAGATTTATCAGAAGAAAGCTTGGACTTGAAAAAGGGAAAAAGGAAACCTTGAAATCCCTTAAAAACCTTCTTGACTGGGCTGATTCGTACAGCAGGAACGATATGGCTGAGATAAGGAAATTGATCGAACCCTATCAGGATAAAATTGTCAAAATGTGAATTTTTACCTGTTATGGAGAACATTTTCAGGGTGTCAGGGTGAGTTGAAAACTCACCCTTTTTTCACAGTGTACTCAAAAATCCAACACTTTTTTGAGCATGGCAAGTTTTTCTTTCGCAATATCGGTAGTCAGCGGTGCCTTTTCGTCTTCATCAAGAACGCCTGATGTTGTAAAATATTCAAGACATTCGGCAACAGAATTCCCAAAACGCAGAATATTCTTCTGCAGATATTCCGAAAGTTCCCTCCCTTGGAGAACGTTGCTCCGACCCAGGACGTATTCGCGGCAAACATCAAATTCAGGTAATGAATTTGCAAATTCAAGCGCACGGGCAATGTCACCCTTCGTATAGTAACGATATACAAGGTCGCGTGTTACACGGTTGCGCATTTCGGTATCCGTGCTCACAGCAAGGATCTTGTGGTAAAGAAGAATTGCTTCCTCGTAGTTTTCGGGAGATTCTCTGAGCGTCCCTGAAAGAGCCCATGCAAGCTGATACATCAGCTCCTCGTTCCCAGGGTGTTTCAACAGGGCGGTCCTCAGCAGCACGACAGCAGCCAGGGTATCCCTGTGATCACAGAGCTTTTCCGCTTCCCTGCAGATTGCCTTGATTTCTTCCATTTCATGACTGGTATCATGACAAAGCAAATAATCCACTGAACATCCAAAATAATCTGCAATAATCGTAAGAAGCGATATATCAGGATAAGATCCCCCTGTCTCCCATTTTGATACCGCCTGACTTGAAATATTCAATGCCTCCGCCATCTGTTCCTGCGTCAGCCCGCGGCTGCGGCGTAACTCTTTTATCATGTCACTGAATTTCTTTTGCATATAGGATTCTCCTTAAAAATAAAATATTTTTGAACCGGTTCTGATCCTATTATAGCATGCCTTGCGCAATTGTCCTCCTACAACTGTTTGGATTTATTTCAACTGATAGTTGAGTCAAAGATCATAGCGCCTCCTGGCATTCAGCAAGCTGACGGATATTGACGGATTTGCCCCCTGGCGGCATTCACCAAAGCCCTGCTTTGGCTCTTACCCTTTTTTCTTAGCATGCACATTGCGAATGGTTTTCTTCCTTCCAGATACTGCATTCCTGCCATGCGCTGTTCTTTGCTCTGAAGCTGTGTTCCTGCCATGCACTGTCCTTTTCTCTGAAGCTGTGTTCCTGCCCTGCGCTGTCCTTTTCTCTGAAGCTGTGTTCCTGTCGCGTTCTGTCCTTTTTTCTGAAACTGTGTTCCTATTGTATTCTGTCTTTCTCGGGCGGATCAGGCATTTTTTGTCATATCCGATCAGATCAGTCCGCCCTGCCTTGGTCAGCGCCTCATAGACCAGATCGTAGTTCTTGGGGTTTCGATATTGTATCAGCGCCCTCTGCATTGCCTTCTCATGCGGATTTCTACACACATACACGCTTTTCCCGTCCCTGGGATCGATCCCGGTATAGTACATGACTGTAGACGCTGTGGATGGTGTGGGATAAAAATCCTGCACCTGCTCCGGCATGTAGCCCAAATCCCTCAGATACTCAGCCAGTTCCACAGCTTCCTTCAAAGTGGAGCCCGGGTGGGAGGACATGAGGTAAGGTACCAGAAACTGCTTCATACCCAGTTCTGTGTTCAGCTTTTTATATTTTTTTACAAACTTTTCGTAGACTGCATTTTCCGGCTTTCCCATGCATTTTAACACCTGGTCGGAAATATGCTCCGGCGCCACCTTGAGCTGTCCGCTGACATGATACTGAACCAGCTCCCTGAAAAAGGTGTCGTCCGCATCGGCAAGCAGATAGTCAAACCGGATGCCGGAACGCACGAAAACCTTCTTGACCCCTGGCAGGGCGCGGAGGCTGCGGAGAAGCTCCAGATAATCGCTGTGATCCACATAGAGGTTGGCGCAGGGTGCTGGAAACAGGCACTGTTTCTTTTTGCAGACCCCGTAATTTAACTGCTTTTGACAGGAGGGATGCCTGAAATTCGCCGTAGGCCCGCCCACATCGTGAATGTAGCCCTTGAAATCCGGCTCCTTTGTCAGAAGACTTGCCTCCTGGATAATGGACTCATGGCTCCTGGTCTGGACTGTGCGCCCCTGATGGAAAGTAAGGGCACAGAAACTGCAGCCGCCAAAGCAGCCCCGGTTGCTGATCAGCGAAAACTTGATCTCGGAGATTGCCGGAACCCCGCCCTGCGCCTCGTAGTCAGGATGATAGGTTCGCATATAGGGAAGGGCGTAGACGGCATCCATCTCCTCTGTGGTAAGGGGCGGCTGCGGCGGATTCTGCACCACGTACACACCGTTTGGATAGCCTTCCACCAAAGGCTTTCCTGTGTAAAAGTCCGTATTTTCGCTCTGGATTGCAAAGCTTTTGGCATAGAGAGCCCTGTCCGCCGTCATCTCATCATAAGACGGCAGCATCACCGGCTGGTAAATGCCGGAAATATCCTTTGTGCGGTACACGGTTCCCTGGATAAAGGTGATGTCCTGCACAGCAATGCCGCTGTTTAGGGCATCCGCAATCTCCACAATGGATTTCTCTCCCATTCCGTAGGAGATCAGATCAGCCTGGCTGTCCAGCAAAACAGAACGCTTGAAGCTGTCTGACCAATAATCGTAGTGCGCCATCCTGCGCAGGCTCGCCTCAATGCCGCCGATGATAATGGGAACGTCCCTGTAGGTGCGGCGGATGAGATTGCCATAAACCACCGTGGCGTGGTCGGGGCGTTTGCCCATGATGCCGCCCGGCGTATAGGCATCCGAGGCACGACGCTTTTTTGATACGGAATAATGGTTGACACAGCTGTCCATATTGCCGCCGGAAACCAGAAAGCCCAGCCGCGGGCGTCCCAATAGGGCAATGCTTTTATCATCCTTCCAGTCAGGCTGTGAGATTATGCCAACCGTGTATCCATGCGCCTCCAGGACCCTGCTGATAATGGCATGCCCAAAGGAAGGATGGTCCACATAGGCATCCCCTATTACATACACAAAATCCAGCTGTTGTATTCCACGCGCCCTCATATCCTCCATGGATACAGGCAAAAATTGATGTTCCATATTTATACCTAAAATTTCTTTATTTTTGAACCTTCCACTTTTACAGCTGCCAAAGCAGCTACATTTTCTTCCATGGAATGCTTTTCTTCCATGGAATGCTTCTCTTCCATTTCCATCTGTTCCATCTGAAAAAGTCCCTTCTATCGCAAACCATCCCGACACATCCATTCCTGTTATTGCCGCTGACCGTTGCTTGCAACAGGGTTTTTGATTTTTCCGAAAAGCTTTACACCTCCCGCCCCGACAGGCAGAGCTCTGCATAAGATTCGATATAATAATCGGCAAGAGCCTTCTTTTCCTCTTTAACATGCATCGAATAGGCATCCTCCACCGCACATACCCGCATGCCGGCACTTTTCCCTGCCTGGATACCGGCAAGAATATCCTCAAAGACAAGGCAGCGCTCCGGCGGAACCTGAAGCTGTTTCGCCGCGGCCAGGTACACATCAGGAGCGGGCTTGCCCTTCTCCACGTCACAGCCGGTCACAATGCTGGTGAAGTAATCCTTTAGTTTATGTACCTGGATAATATTCCCCACAAGCTCCCTGGAGTTGCTGGTGGCAATGCCAAGCTTGATACCGCTTTCCCTGCAGCCCTCCAAAAACTCCGCCACACCCGGCTTTAAAGGAACCTCATGAGTATATTTATCCCATGCCATCCGGTTCCAATCCGACTTGATCTTGTCCAGGGAATCCTCGATGGGAAAATGTTCCTTAAAATAGAGAGCCGTCTCATGAAAGCTCATGCCCTCTATCCTGGCCTGGAGATCCTCCGGCAGAGGGATGCCAAAGCCTCCCAGATATTCCACATCAATCTCCTTCCAAAGCCACATGGAATCCACAAGGGAACCGTCCATGTCAAAGATGACCGCATCTATATTTTCCAACATTTTATGCTTCATGCAGACTGTCTACCTCCTGTTTTGTCAATTCTCTGTATCCGCCGGGTTCCAGGCTACTGTCCAGAGGAATACCGCCAAACTCCACGCGCTCCAGCGCAAGCACCCGGTTTCCTACCGCTGACAGCATCCTCTTTACCTGATGGAACCTGCCCTCGTGAATAGTCAGAAGGATTTCGCTTTCCGATACAATCTTCACCTTCGCAGGAAGAGTACGGCTGTCCTTTTGATATGGAGGCTCATGACATGATATGGCTTCATTAGGTGATACGGATTCATTAAATGATACGGACTCATCATGCAATACGGATTCATTATAATGTGTGTTACTGCTGATATCCACGCCTTGTTCCAGCTCAAGCTTTTCACTTTCTGACAACGGATGCTCTATTGTGACCCGATAGACCTTGTCCACATGTCTTTTGGGCGAGAGCAGCCTGTGGGCAAGGTCCCCATCGTTGGTAAGAAGCAACAGTCCTGTGGTATCTTTATCCAGCCTGCCTACCGGAAAGATATCTTTCCTGGCGTTCTCACCCAGAAGTGAAACCACTGTATCCGCAGTGTTGTCCTGCGTGGCGGAGACAACGCCCGCAGGCTTATTCAGCATATAATAAACGAACTTCCGATATTCCAGTTCTTTCCCCTGAAAGCAGACTCGATCGTTCAGCTCATCAATTTTCAAACCGGCATCCCGCACCCCAAGCCCGTTCACAGTTACCAATCCCTGACGGAGCGCCGTCTTCACCTGGCTTCTGGTCCCTATATTCATTTCACACAAAAATCTGTCCAGACGCATATTCCACCTTTCAGCAAAACTTGTGCCCCCCTACAGAAGCCACTCCAGAAATATTTCAATGACTGCCATAAAAAAAACGGACATTGTATCCACTGCAGTTCTGCAAAAGTCCTTCTAAACTGCCTCCCAAGTCCATATCCTTTATCAGATAGCTTTCTCCTAAAGGGGCAATATCATGAAGCTTCTCAGCATCCTGTTCATTATACTTATTCTCTGTATTCTCACAAATTCCGGCTTAAGCCTCTCCTATGCCTCCCTGGGGCTTGAATTGTGGTTTCAAAAGATGATTCCCACACTGTTGCCCTTTATGATCCTGTCCGGAATCATGGTACGGCTTAAGCTGACCGAAAAAATTTCCATGATAGCCTATCCCGTCATCCGTCCTGTGTTCAGAGTGCGCAAAAATGTATGCTATGCCATGCTCATGGGGTTTTTATGCGGCTTTCCCATGGGAGCAAAGGTAGTGGATGACCTGTATTCCAGGGAAATGATCACCAAACGCGAGGCAGAATACCTGCTTTCCTTCTGCAACAATATCGGTCCCGTTTATTTCTGCGGCTTTGTACTGCCCTTGCTGGGAAGAAAGCTTGTCCTTCCTTATCTTTTCGGTATGTATGGTATCCCCCTTCTCTATGGGCTGATACTCCGCTACAGCCTCTTTAGTGACTTGGGATCTACCGCCTGCAAGCCTGGCAGGTCGCCCTCCGGGAAAGCTCTGACTGCCTGCGAATCTCCCAGGATACCCTCCGGGAAAGCTTTGACCGCCTGTGCTTCCGCCAGGAGCATGGCTCTCACCGAGCGGCTTCTGGAGGCAGTGAACAGTTCCATCCACGCTTCCGTTCAAAGCAGTTTGATGCTGGGCGGCTATATGATCCTGTTCAATCTGTTGAACCTGCTCCCACATCTGCTGGCAGGCCAACCCCCTGTATGGATCGCCCCCCTGCTGGAAATCACCGGAGGGCTGAGCCTGCTGCAGGATGCCATGCCGCTCTACAGCCTTCTCGTCCTGTCCTTTGGGGGCATTTCCTGTATCGCGCAGACCTACAGCTGTATCGGACAGTCAAACCTCTCCATCTCATATTATGTTATACATAAATTAGTACTGACCTTGTTGAATGCCCTGTACTATCTGGGCTGGTTTCTGTTGTTTCCCGGGACATTTATGCGCTGACGGACTGCCGCCCCTGCGCCTTCCGCTCTAATGTCTCCGTCTCCGGTGCCTGCGGTCCACAATGCTCTGAAAGACAAAAATCATCATGGCAAGCAAAACCACTGCGATAAGGCAGATCCATATAAGGTTTACCAGGCTGAACTGTGACTTTACAGGCGCATCTTCTATAGGTGCATCCACCGGTATTATCAGGGCATCCCCGGAAGCATTTCCCGTTGTCTCCCCATGGTGCAAAGCTTGGTTTGCCCCGTCCCCGCTGAAATTATTTTCGGGAAGCCCGGTTCCATGGAGAGCATTCTCATTGCCCTCATTCCCGGCAAATCCGTCATCCGGTCTTCCTGACGAGGACTGTCCCGCCCCGACGGCTGAGACTTCCACAGACGCCTTACGCGAAAAAGACTGCGTGCTTATATAAATATTGCTGTCGCTGTAAAAATCATACATATTGTAGGCACGTACAACCACCTGCGGCGTTGTACCGGCGGGAATATCTATGTCCAGGAAAAAGCTTTCCTGATAACTGCCGTTCAGCGCATCGCTCTCTGGCCAAGCCTCTCTGTGGCTGAAGGTATTTCCGCCATCCAGGCTGTAGCTGTAATATAAAACTGCAGACTCATGGTCCACCGCCGAAACGGACAGGGTAAGCACCCCCTCATCATAGTCCGCCCTTACGAACTCTATCTGACATGTCTCAGGCCCTGTCTGATCCTGTCTGGTATACGGCACAAGGGCATTCTCATCTGCATCCGCCAGCTCATAACCGGAATAATCCACATTCAACACGCGGCTTTTTAAACCAAAGTACCTTG
Source organism: uncultured Lachnospiraceae bacterium (assembly GCA_948470905.1). GTDB lineage: Bacteria > Bacillota > Clostridia > Lachnospirales > Lachnospiraceae > Acetatifactor. The sequence continues at coordinate 7,676 of CAOKQK010000061.1, forward strand.
CTGCAGCTGTCCCATCAGCCCTGCCAAAGGCAGCAAGCTTTTCATCGTCAGAGCAAAAAACTTCGTCCCTTTCTTCGTCCACATGACAATGCTCCAGGATCATTGCCGGAACCCCCAAAGCTGCGGATTCCCTGATAATGCCGTAGTAATCCCCCTTGCTGCCTGCCCTGGTCTTTACGCCCCTGACGAGCAGCCCCATCTCCCGCATATTTTTCAGGAATTCACAGCCGAACTGATAACCGTAGGCGTTGTAAGGGGCGGATAAAGGGACCCAGGCTTCCGCGCCGAAACTCTCATGGGTTTCCGAGGCGTTATAATGAATACTGAACAAAAAGTCCGCATCCACCGACGCGGCAAATTCCGCCCTCTCCTTCAGAGAAAGCTCCCTGTCACCGGTTCTGGTCAAATATACTTCCACATTGTCATACAAAGCAAGCTCATCATACATCGCCTCCGCCGTGACCATTGTCATATGCTTTTCTTCATGGCCGTTTTCCGTGGTGCCCAGATTTTCGCCGCCGTGCCCCGGATCAATGACAATGACAATCTTCTCTCCTGTATCCTGGAGCCTTGCCGCAGCCCGTACCGCAGGCGGCGGCAGCACAAACACCATACAGGCAGCCAGAAAGCTGAGCACTGCTGTTTTTCGGATATAATGCCGCATAAATTCATCCTTTCACAATAAGAAACAGACTTATAAATAAGACTTCTCTTGAATTATGCCATGAATATCGGCATAAGCAGAAAAAAACAACAAAACCAGCCTCCCTCTGAAATTGACAAGGAAGCCGGTTCCTGCTAATATTGCAAACTACTTTTCTTCTATAGATTCATCTTCCAGGGAGTTGTCGCTTTCCGGCGATTCTTCCGCCATTTGAAATGCCCGTCTGTTTGCCTGGATCATATCTCTGTACTGTGTAAGAGAATCCATCAGATTCCTGTAATTCGCGTCAGCCGCCTGAATCGCCGAGACAATGACTGCCTCCAATTCCGCCAGCCTGTCCGCTGTATACTGCGTCGCCTGCATGCGCAGGTTGTTTGCCTCTATGGTCGCCTTGTCCACAGTCTCCTGAGCCTGCTGGACAGCCTGCGTGATCACCTGGTCAGCCTGCGCATGAGCCTGCTGCATCACCGCATGTTCACTTAAGAGTGCCGTCGTCTGTGCCGCAGTCTGGTCGATCAGCGCCTTGGACTGGTTTGTGGCATCGTCGATCAGTGCCTGTGCCTTTGCGCGGGCATCGTTTAAAATTGCCTCTTTGTTGCTGATTATCTTCTGGTATCTCTTGATTTCATCGGGAGTTTTCATGCGCAGCTCACGCAGCAGCTCGTCAATCTCATCCTTATTGACGATAATTTCCGAGTTGGACATGAACTTTGGTTTACAGCTTTCAACATATTCCTCTAATTCATCTATTAATTGCTCAATCCTGCTGCTCATAAACCTCTCCTTCTTCATTTCATAAAAATGATGCTGATAACCTTACATTCTCATACAGCTTTATATCACCCCAAAGCCCCTTATCTTCCGCAAAACCCTGCGTGACCTGCGAAACCCCCTTATCACAGCGGGGCTTTGCACTATTATGTATGCGACACTTTCCGGACATTATATTTTTGATACATCATATCTGCCACAAACTCAGGGACACACTGACTGACATCCCCGCCGAAGCTTGCAATCTCCTTTACACTGGAGGAACTTAAGTATGCGTACTCCAGGCTTGTGGTCAGAAACATAGTATCCAGCCTGCCGCCTGAAAGCTTTCTGTTGGTCTGGGCAATCTGGAGCTCATACTCAAAATCTGTAATCGCACGCAGCCCCCTGACTGCAATGTGGAGATTATTTTCAGCAGCATAATTAATAAGCAGGCCGCTGAAGCTGTCCACCTGCACATTGGGAATGTCCGCCGTCGCCTCTTTTAACATATTAACACGTTCTTCCACAGAAAACAACGGGGTCTTTCCCTGATTATTCAAAACACTGACAATCAATACATCAAAAATCTCGGAAGCGCGCCTTATCACATCAAGGTGCCCATATGTAACAGGGTCAAAACTTCCCGGATAAACTGCTCGTTTCATGGCATCACCTCTTTTTGCTTCATTTTTACACCCCTATGCCTGCCAAAGGCAGGCATTAATTTCAAAATTTGGAAGTTTACTTCCAAGTTTATACCCCATCCCCTGAATCCCTCTGCGTTCAGCCGGACGGCTGCCTCTTTCGCAGAAATACATGTTTGTTAGTCTTATATCTTTTCTCCCTTGCAACCTCAAAACCCAGTCCTTCCGCCCAGGCGAAGTCCTCCCTAAGAGCCGCCTCCACAATAATGACCGTATCCTCAGTCACATACTTCGCTGTCTTAAGCACGGCAAGGACATCCTTTTCATGGCCAAAACCATAGGGCGGATCCATAAAGATAATATCTGCAGCGGCTTCACAGATGCTGCCCAGGGCACTGCATACATCCTGCTTTATTACTATAGCACGATTCTCCATTTTCGTAAATGAAAGATTTTGTCGAATGCACAAAATCGCTTTTTCTGAATTTTCCACAAAGTATGCTTTCTGTGCCCCCCGGCTCAATGCCTCAATCCCAATCCCGCCGCTGCCGCTGAACAGATCCACAAATACGCTGCCCGGCACATCTGCCTGCAGTATGTTAAACAGAGTCTCCTTGATCCTGTCTGTGGTGGGCCGGGTATCCATGCCCTCCGGCGTCTTCAGCGGAAGGCTTCTGGCAGTTCCTGCAATTACTCTCATAGTTATAATCCTCTTTATGCGTACCAGTCAATATTTTTCAAAAATTTCAGGGCTATTGCGCCACAGCCTCATTTTTATACCTGTTTATACCCGTATTTTGGTTCCCTTCCCGTCCCTCTTTGCCGGCTTTAAATTGTTCAGGATGACCTGTTTCCCCTTATATTCAATGGTGGTCTCCACAGTATTCTGGATAAAATAAACATTTTCCACGGCATCTTTTGCCCCCAGCTTCATGCCCCTCACGCCAATGGCGCTTTTTTTCTTCTCGGGGATCTCCTCAATGGAAAAACGCAGGAAATATCCTTCTTTTGTCTGTAAGACAATACTGCGCTGCTCCAGCAGGGACACGACCCGTACCACCTTGTCCCCCTCTGCAAGCTTTGTGGCGGCAACGGTGCGCTTCGACACGTCAAATTCCCCGCCGTCCACAATCTTGAGCATGGCCTGCTGTGTGGCAAAAATGACCTGCCTTAAATTCAGCTCCGTCTGGCTGGTGGCATAGACGATAGCTTCCTTCTCGGAGTTAAAGTTGCTGATATTGTCCACAGGAGTGCCCTTATCCCGGAACTTCCCATAGGGCAGGTCACTCACCTTGATGGTGTACAGCTGCCCGGTGTCGGTAAAGAGGCAGACCTTTCCGGTATTTTTGCAGGTAAATACAAAGCGGTTCTCCGCGTCCGCCGTCTCCCTGTTGCGCTCGTAGGTGCCCACATCGACGGTCTTGGCATAGCCAAAGCGGTCCATCAGGAAAATCAGGTCCGTCTCCTCCACTTCCTTTTCCCTGTAGACGGCTTCCTGGGCATTTTCAATTGCCGTGCGCCTTTTTCTGCTGTATTCTTCCTTGTACTGATCCAGCTCGTTTATGATCACCTGCGCCATGGATTCCCTGCGCTCCAGGATGTCCTCATAGCGGTAGATGTTCGCCATGGTCTCCTCGTGCTCGTTGATCAGCGCCTCTATCTCCAATCCGATCAGCTTATACAGCCGCATCTCCAAAATAGCGTTCGCCTGCTTTTCGGAGAACATCAGCTGTGTCGCCATCACCTTGGATTCCTTTGATTTGAACTTAATGCCGTCAACCTTGCCCTCCACCAGGCATGCCTTTGCCATGTTGCGGTCTTTGGAGCCCCGCAGGATTTCGATGATCAGGTCGATGACATTGCATGCCTTGATCAGCCCTTCCTGAATCTCCTTGCGCTCCAGCTCCTTCGCCAGAAGGTTGGTGTACTTTCTGGTAGTGATCTCAAACTGGAAATCAATATTTGCCTTCAGCACGGCCTTCAGCCCCATGGTCTCCGGCCTGCCGTCCTTGATTGCAAGCATATTGACGCCGAAGGTATCCTCCAGACGTGTCTTTTTATATAAAAGATTGGCAAAATTCTCCGCGTCCGCATCCTTCTTAAGCTCGATCACAATGCGGATGCCCTCTTTGGAAGACTGGTTGGAGATATCTACCACATCCATGGTCTTCTTATTCTCCACCAATGCCGCCACATCGGACAGGAACTTGGAGATATTCATACCGATCATGGTGTAAGGGATTTCCGTGATGACTACATTGGTCTTGCCTCCCTTGAGCTTCTCAAATTCCACCTTGCCGCGGATCTTGATCTTGCCTGTTCCCGTCTCATAAATGTTCAGCAGCTCGTCCTTGTTGGTGACAATGCCGCCTGTGGGGAAATCGGGGCCCTTGACATGGCGCATCAGCTCCCTTGTGGTAATATTTTCATCCAGCATACAGGCTTTCATGGCGTCGATGACCTCCCCCAGGTTGTGGGGAGGGGTGCTGGTCGCCATGCCCACGGCTATGCCCTCGGAACCGTTTATGAGGAAATTTGGTATTTTCACAGGAAGGACGGACGGCTCCTTCTCCGTCTCGTCAAAATTGGGGACAAAGTCCACCACATCCTTGTCCAGATCCCCCAAAAACGCCTCCTGGGTAATCTTCTGCAGTCTTGCTTCTGTATAACGCATGGCCGCAGCGCCGTCTCCCTCGATATTGCCGAAATTGCCGTGGCCGTCCACAAGGGGCAGCCCCTTCTTGAAATCCTGGCTCATGACCACCAACGCATCATAGATGGAGCTGTCTCCGTGGGGATGATATTTACCCATGGTATCGCCCACGATACGGGCGCACTTCCTGTAGGGCCTGTCATAGCGGATCCCCAGCTCGTACATATCATATAAGGTGCGGCGCTGTACAGGCTTCAGGCCGTCCCGCACATCCGGCAGCGCCCTGGCTATGATGACGCTCATGGCGTAATTCACAAAAGATTTCTGCATCTCCGCCGAATATTCTGTTTTGATTATCCTACTATCGTCCATAATGTTCTATGTCTCCGTTTTCTTTAAGAACTCCCAAAAGCCCATTTTCCCTTCCTCATCAAATCTGCATCCTTTGGTCAATGCTTCGGGGCTTTGAGCTAAACGTCCAGCTCCGCGTCATTGGCGTGTTCGTAAATAAAAGTCTTCCTCGGCGGCACCTCCGTGCCCATCAGAAGCTCCGTAATCTCGGACGCCATCCTTGCGTCCTCTATTTCAACCTGTTTCAGATAGCGTGTTTCCGGGTCAAGGGTAGTCTCCCACAGCTGCTCCGCATCCATCTCACCCAGCCCCTTATAGCGCTGCAGGATAAACGGGCCCTTGTGAGTCTTCCGATATTTTTCCAGAGCCTTTTCGTCATAAAGGTATTCCTCTTTTCCCTTGGAGGGGAGCGCCTTGTACAGGGGCGGCATGGCAATATAGACATGCCCCTCAAAGATAAGCTCCGGCATAAAGCGGTAGAACAAGGTCAGCAGAAGATTGGATATATGTTCGCCGTCCACGTCCGCATCCGCCATGATGATGATCTTGTCATAACGGAGCTTTGTGATGTCAAAATCATTGCCATAGCCCTCCGAAAAACCACATCCGAAAGCATTGATCATGGTCTTGATCTCCGCGTTTGCCAGCACCTTGTCAATGCTCGCCTTCTCCACGTTCAGTATCTTGCCCCGGATGGGCAGGATCGCCTGGTACATGCGGTTTCTCGCCGTCTTGGCGCTGCCTCCCGCAGAATCTCCCTCCACGATGAAAATCTCGCATTTGGAGGGGTCTTTGGACTCGCAGTTTGCCAGCTTGCCGTTGGAATCGAAGGAAAATTTCTGCTTGGAGAGCATGTTGGTCTTGGCGCGTTCCTCGCTCTTGCGGATCTTCGCCGCCTTCTCCGCGCAGCCAATGATATTTTTCAAGGTCTCCAGATTGCGGTCAAAGAAACGGACAATCTCCTCCCCTGTGACCTTGCTGACCACCTTTGCCGCGTCCTGGTTGTCCAGCTTGGTCTTGGTCTGGCCCTCGAACCTGGGGTCAGGATGCTTGATGGAGACCACCGCCGTCATGCCGTTGCGCACGTCCGCGCCGGTAAAATTCACGTCTTTTTCTTTCAGGATCCCCAGCTCTCTGGCATAAGTGTTGATCACATTGGTGAACTGGGTCTTAAAACCCGTCAGATGGGTGCCGCCCTCGGAATTGTATATATTGTTGCAGAAACCCAGGACATTTTCGTGAAACTCATTGATATACTGGAAAGCCACCTCCACGGAGATGCCCTCACTCTCCCCCTGAAAGGAGATGACGTCACAGACTGGCTCCTGTGCCTTGTTCAAATCCTTGATAAAGCCTGTGATGCCCTCAGGCTCATGGTAGGTGATCTTCTCGGGCGTCTCTTTCCTTTTATCCTCGAAAACGATGGTCAGCTGGGGATTCAGATACGCTGTCTCATGGAGACGGCTCTTTACATCTTCTTCTTTAAAATAAGTCTTGTCAAAAATAGTGTCGTCGGGCAGGAATCTGATGACAGTCCCTGTCTCTTTTGTCTTTCCGATGACGGGGAGCAGCCCGTTCTCAAGAGGGATCACCGGATTTCCCTTCTCATATTTATCCTCATAGATAAAGCCCCCTGTCTTGACCGTAACAGTCAGCCAGTTAGAAAGAGCATTCACCACCGAAGAACCCACGCCGTGAAGCCCTCCGCTGGTCTTGTAGGCAGAATTGTCAAACTTGCCTCCAGCATGGAGCGTGGTGAACACAAGCCGCTCCGCGCTGATGCCCTTTTCATGCATATCCACAGGGATGCCCCGCCCGTTGTCCACAACGGTAGCCGACCCGTCAGCCTCCAAAATCACCCGGATGGTATCGCAGAAGCCTGCCAGGTGCTCATCCACGGCATTGTCCACTATCTCATATATCAGATGATTCAGACCCTTCGTGGAAACGCTCCCGATATACATTCCGGGACGCTTCCGCACAGCCTCCAGCCCTTCCAGCACCGTGATGCTGGAAGCGCCATAATTACTTTCTTTGGAATGCTTTTCTTCCATGGAACGCTTTTCTTCCATGGAACGCCTTTCTTCCATGGAATGCTTTTCTTCCATTGCCATTATGTGACTCTCCTTATATTTCAAAATATGGCACCTTTGCCCGAAGCAAACGTGCCATCAGAACATCTGTTCTTATTCTAATATATTATTTTCAAATTGTCAACCCAAAATACCTTGAATAAATCCGGACAAGGCTGTAGTGGACTTTGCTTCCAATTTTGATGAGACGGAGAAAGAACCGTCTGTTCAGGTGGCTGTCACATACCGCTATCCAAAATGACGCCTGGAAAATAACTACGAAATCTTCTTACAGCATGCAAAAGCAAGGGCGCCGGGCCCGATATGGCAGGCGACGCTCAGGGAAAGAGGATCCAAATGGACGTGATAGCCGGGATATGCCGCCTGGATTTCCTCCTTGAAGGCTTCCGCCGCATCTCTGTTATAGGTATATGCCACTTGCAGCCAGATATGCTTATCTTCCGTCAGACCGTCGAAGCGGTTCTCGATATCGTTCTTGATGGCATTCATCATAATGCTCTTGCCCTGGGCTGTGGTCCGCGCCTTGGCAAAGGCGTCCAGCTTTTCTCCCTGGATCTGAAGCACGGGCTTGAGCTTTAAGAGCGTGCCGATTGCCGCCGCTGCAGGCGTGATCCTGCCGCCCTTTTTCAGATAATACAAAGTGTCCAGCATAATGTAAATACTGCTGTTGAACTTATCCGCCTCCAGGAAATTCTTTATTTCCTCCGCATTCATGCCCCTGGACACAAGGAGCTTCGCGTCCAGGCAGGACTGCCTCTGGGTGACGGAGATCCTCTGATTGTTGACCACCTGCACCTTTCCCTTATAGTCCTCCGCCAGCATGATTGCTGACTGGCAGGATCCGGACAGGCCGCTGCTCATGGGAATATATACAAGCTCGTCATGATCCTTCAAAAGGGAATCCCAGAGCTGTGTCACCGATTCCAGCGAGGGCTGGCTGGTACAGATATCCGCACCGGAAGCAAGCTTTTCATAAAACTGTTCCTGGGTCAGGTTGATATCCTCATAAAATGTCTCTTCATTGATCATAAAAGGCATGGGCAGGACATGTACGCCCAGCTCTTTTGCCGCCGCCTGTGTGATTCCGCTGTTACTGTCCGTTACAACCGCAATGTTTGGCATGATTTTCCCCTTTTGACTGTTTTTCTTTTTTTCTCTTTCGTACCAATATGGAAGTATGCACTAAAATACACTTTTATATTAATGAAGCTACGCATAACAGTACTTAAATAATACTAAAGAACCGTTCATAAAAAATCTTTCCACGCAGATACCTCTACCATTTTAACCTTATATGCTTCTAAAGTCAACACTGTTTGCGGACATATCCGCCAGATGCCGCTGCAGCCTCTCGTGCTCCGGCTGTATCAAGTGCGGATCGTCCAGAAGCAGCTGGTCCACGGCGTCGGCGGCAAGCTTCAAGACAGCCGCATCCGCATAGATATCCCCGATCCGGAAGGAAAATTCACCGCTCTGCCGGATGCCCAGCAGCTCCCCCGGCCCCCGCATTTTCAGGTCTTCCGAGGCGATATAAAACCCGTCGTTGGATCTGTTCAGGATCTGCAGGCGCTCCATGGTCTGCTGATTGTCCCTGGTGCTCACAAAAATGCAGTAGCTCTGGGAATCTCCGCGTCCCACCCGCCCTCTCAGCTGATGCAGCTGGGCCAGGCCGAAGCGCTCCGCGTTCTCCACCATCATTACTGTGGCATTTGGCACATTGATGCCCACCTCGATAACCGTGGTGGACACCAGCACATCAATGGAATGGGCGGCAAATTCCTCCATAATGCGGTTCTTGTCCGCCGGCCGCAGCTTCCCGTGCAGATATGCCACCTGAATCTCCGCCGGGAGCGCGCTTCTAAGCTTTTCCGCGTAATCCACCACATTTTCCAAGTCCTCCTGCTCCCCTTCCTCCACCTGGGGACAGATGACATAGACCTGATGCCCTTTCCTGACCTCCCCCGCGATAAACTGATATGCCTTGGGGCGGTAGGAGGTGTTTACTACACAGTTCTTGATGGGCAGACGGTTCGCCGGGAGCTCGTCTATGACGGAAATATGCAGGTCCCCATATAAAATAATGGCGAGGGTCCTGGGGATCGGAGTGGCGCTCATCACCAGGATGTGCGGATTTTCACCCTTTTCGGCAAGGCTCTCCCTCTGCCTTACGCCAAACCGGTGCTGTTCATCCGTGACTACAAGCGCCAACGCCTTATATTGTACCTTTTCCTGGATCAGGGCATGAGTGCCGATCACAAGATTTGCCTCCCCGGAAGCGATCCTCCCATAGGCGGCTTTCTTTTCCTTTGCTGTCATGGAGCCCACCAGCAGCACCGGACGGAAAGCCAGCCCGTACTTTTCAACATATCCCTGTACGGTTTCAAAATGCTGTACGGCAAGCACCTCCGTAGGCGCCATCATGGCGCCCTGGAATCCGTTTGCCGCTGCCATCAAAAGCGCCAGCACCGCCAGGATTGTCTTGCCGGAGCCCACATCCCCCTGGATCAGCCGGTTCATACAATAGGGGCTGCCCAGATCGTCCTTAATCTCCTGCCATACCTTTTGCTGCGCCTTTGTCAACGGAAAAGGCAGCTTCTCCAGAAAACGGATCGTGTCCGCCGTCTCGCTGAGCCGATAGCTGTTCTGCAGCTGCTGGCTGAATTCCTTATTTTTGCGCATCAGGAATAAAAAGGCAAAAAATTCATCAAATACCAGCCTCTTTCTCGCCTGGGCAAGAGCAGCCATATCCGCCGGGAAATGGATGGCTTCCACCGCCTCCTTCTCACTTATCAGCCCGTTGCCTTGGAGCAGACCATGGTCATAGCACTCCGGCGCAAACTCATAAAAGGTGAGCGCCTGCCTGACGCACTTCCGGACTGCCTGGTTGGTCAGCCCTTTGGTCAGGGAATACTGGGGAACCAGCTGGTTCATCTGTTTCCTGTAATCCTCAAGGCTGAAAATCCTGGGCTGATCCATGGACAGGCTGTATCCTCCCCGTCTGTCAGGACTGCGCTGTACAATGCCCCGGAACACATAAAAGCCTCCCGGCTTTAGGGTCTTTTTCAGGAAAGGCATATTAAAAAAGGTCAGCTGCATACTGCCGGAGCCATCACTGATATTGATGTTCAGGATGCTTAACTTACGCACCTTTTTCTCACCCACGATCCCCGACACGGCGGCATGGACGGCGCAGACCTCCCCTGCCGCGGCACTGCCTATCTTTACCGGATCTTTGTAAATCTCATAGTCACGGGGATAAGCCGCCAGCAGATCCCCTATGGTCTCAATGCCCATTTTGGCAAACAGCGCCCGGGTCTTCTCTCCGACGCCCTTTAATTCGATCATCTCCGTGTTGCGGTCCATAGACTCCTCCTGTGAGGGTTCTGCGATAAAAGGAGACAGGCTGCCCCGTCTCCCTTCCTATAAATATCTGCCTGTTAAATATCCGCCCGATACCTTATTCCACAGACATCACATAATAATAGATAGGCTGGCCCCCGTACTGCAGCTCCACATCACAGTCAGGACAGCTCTTTTCCACCTGTGCCTTAAAGGCTTCCGCATCCCCCTTTTGCACTTCGCTGCCATAATAAATGCTGATCAGCTCGGATTCGTCCGTCACCATCCGCTCAAGGGTCTCCTTTGCCACTCCATTGACAGTGCTGCCTACAGAGAGGATGCCGGCGTCCCCGATACCCATATAATCGCCCTTCTTGATCTCCTTGTCGTCGATCACCGTGTCACGGACGGCATAGGTTATCTGTCCCGTCTTTACTTTTGCGATCTCCTGGATCATATTCTCTTCATTTTCATCCGCCGACATTTCCGGCACAAAGTTAATGACAGCGGTAATTCCCTGGGGGATGGTCTTTGTGGGAATGACGAACAGGTCCTTCTCCGTGGTCAGCTCAGCCGCCTGGTTTGCCGCCAGGATAATGTTCTTATTGTTGGGCAGGATGAAGACCGTCCTGGCGTTCACCTTATCCACAGCCTCCAGAATGTCAGCCGTGCTGGGATTCATGGTCTGGCCGCCTTCGATGATATGGTCCACTCCAAGGCTCCTGAAAATCTCACCCATGCCGTAGCCTGCCGAAACGGCGATAAAACCAAAGTCCTTGGGCGGCTCCTTTTTCTGCTCAGAGCCCGCGGCCTTTTCTGCCATCTTAAAAAGCTTCTCCCGATGCTCCAGACGCATATTATCAATTTTCATGTTGGACAACGCGCCATACGTCAATGCCCTCTGGATCGCAAGTCCCGGGTCATTGGTATGTACGTGTACCTTGACCACATCCTCATCCGCCACACATACAATGGAATCGCCTATGGACTCCAGATAGCTTTTGAAATCCATCTCTGCCTTACTGTTAAATGCCTTATCCAGCATAATGATAAACTCGGTGCAGTAACCGAATTTAATGTCCGCCTCTTCCTGCCCCGATACAGAAGCAGCTTCCTGTGCCCCCATGCCGGCCGCCTTAAAGTCAAGGCTGACTTCCCTGCCCATATAGGCGTCAAAGGCCCCTGCAAGCACCTCCACCAGCCCCTGGCCTCCGGAATCCACCACGCCCGCCTGCTTTAACACGGGAAGCATCTCCGGAGTCTGGCTGAGCACATACCTGCCATGCTCAATGACAGTGGACAAAAAGGTTTCCATATCCTCACAGCCATCCTCGGAAAGCTCCATCGCCTTGTCCGCCGCTCCCCGGGCAACCGTAAGGATCGTCCCCTCCTTGGGCTTCATGACCGCCTTGTATGCCGTTTCCACCGCCTTGTCAAAGGCTTCTGCAATGACAGGGATCGTCAGGAACTTTTCTTCTTTGATTCTCTTGGTAAAGCCCCGGAAAAGCTGGGACAGGATAACACCAGAATTTCCCCTTGCGCCCCGGAGGGAACCGCTGGAAACCGCCTTGCAGATTGCCTCCATATTGGCATCCTCACCCAGCGCGGAAAGCTCTTTCGCCGCGGACATGATAGTCATTGTCATATTGGTTCCGGTATCTCCGTCGGGGACAGGAAATACATTCAGTTCATTGATCCACTCTTTCTTATTCTCCAGGTTCTTTGCGCCGGCTAAAAACATTTTGGAAAGCATCTTAGCATCAATTTGCTGTAAACTCACGATAATGTCCTCCTTAATCAATCACTCTGACACCATCTACATAGATGTTGATCTTCTCGATTTCAATACCGGTAAATTTTTCTACCTTGTATTTCACATTGCTGATCAGATTGTCCGTCACAGCCAGGATACTGACGCCATAGGCAACGATCACATGGAAACTCAGGATCAGCCTGTTGTTGTTCCAGGAAACTCCAATCCCCCTGGTGAGGCTGTCTACCTTGAGCAGCTTTACAATGCCGTCCTTTACACTGACACCCGCCATGCCCACAATGCCGAAGCATTCCACCGCAACGCTCCCTGCATACTGGGCGATCACATCATTATTGATAACAATATTTCCCAATTGGGTATTCATAGAAGAACCTTTCATATCAATAACCCTTCCTTTCCTGACATCATTTTGCTCATAAAATACTCCCGCCATACAGCCCCCGACTGTTTTCTGTATGGTTCTGAACAGATACTTATACTCTATATTAACAGTTTTCCCTGAAAAAGGAAATATTAAATAAGAAAATTTAAAAAAGATTTTTTTTTACTTGCTTTTCCTGGTTTTTTCTGTTAATATGATTCTGTTGTGAATAAAAATATGCGTGATGTACGCAGGTGTCGAGGAGGTGTCAAGATGGCTAAATGTGATATTTGTGGCAAGGGAGTTCATTTTGGTAACAATGTAAGCCATTCTCATAGAAGATCCAACGCAATTTGGAAGTCCAATGTCAAGAAAGTAAAATGTAAAGTGAATGGCGGTAACAAGAGGCTGCATGTTTGTACAAGCTGCCTGAGGTCCGGGCTGGTTGAAAGAGCCTAAAAGATGGAAATAAAAAAGCAGGTCAAACGCCTGCTTTTTTTGTTGTACACAGACAGATGTCACAGCTCGTCCTTCCTCCGCCTCTGATATTCCCGGTTGATCATCTGCACCAGCTCCTCATCTCCAAACATATTGTCAGGATGATAGATTTTCAGCAAGTCCCGGTAACGCTTGCGCAGGGCCAGGGAATTGTCAGCTCCCCGAAAGAGCACGCGGACAGTTTCCTCCAGGTTTGAGCCGTTGCCGCCTCTGCCATAATCTGTCCCCACCTGCTCCTTTGCCCGCGCCAGCGCCTTTTTCTGAAGTTCCAGGCTCTGCCTGTCTGCATCCAGTTTCCGGAAGCCGTCCTGCAATATGGCCATTTTCTTGTCAAAAAATTGATTTTCTTCCTTCAGCCGTTTGCGCTCCAAAAGAGTGCGCCTGTTCAACTCCTCCAGTTCATTGCGCAGCTGGACCCGCTCATTTAAAAATTTCTCCTGAGACTGCTCCAGTTCCCGGCGCTCATTTTCCAGGCGGATGTTTTCCTGAAAGAGCCAGAGCTTCACCTCGCGAAGCTTGTCTTCATCCTCGGCACGAATTACTTCTTCCCAGTCAATCATTTGAATCAACCTCTCAGCTGCTGCAAATGCAATGATATCCCACCAGCAAAAGCAATGCGATGATGATCAGCCCGATCAGTCGACTGTGGGTGATCATCATGATCAGCATGCCGATTGCAATAAAAATGGCAACAAATCCAACCAGTTTTTTCATTAAATACCTTCCGGCATCTCATTTTCTTTATTATATGCAGGATTTTAAAATCATTGCCCACCGTACTATGACGCTTTTGGAAACACATCACACTTCCCCGGAAAAATCAACGTCTGCATCATCTGCGTCGGTGAAAACAACGTCATCCCCTGGATCAGGGAATGCAATGTCCATAACTTCCGCATCGGACAACTCATCCTTTTCCTTTGCTTTGTCCTTCTTGGGCTTGGTGAACCTGTCTACGATATCAGGGATCATGTCAAGCACCTTGGTGACAGCGTCCTGATTCTTGATGTTTACAAGCTTTACGGAACCGTCCCGGATGACCAGCACCGCGCTGGGAGTCATCTTGCCGCCCATGCCGCCGGCGCCGGAGGATGTGGTCCTGGTGTTGTTCACACCTGCACCTGCACCCACGCCAAAGCTGACATCCACAAGTGGCAGGATAATGGTATCACCCACCTTGGTCGCCTCTCCCACCACAGTCTTTGTGGAGAGGACTTTGTCCATACCGCCCAGCAGCGCCTCCATAACACCCTGGATCTGATTCTCTTTATCTGCCATATTGAAATCCTCCTGTTTTAGCTACGTTTCTTCACTTCTACGCCCCCTGGGCTGGAAGGGAATTCCATCTGCGCACCTTTATTTTTCTGCAGGGCCCTTCTTTTTCAGCTTTCTGACGAATACCCGGAGCTTCTTGTCCATCATAAGCCTGGCTATGTTTATCACCAGCACGAAAATCGTTATATGCCCTGATATGTCAAGCCTGCCCTCCAGGACCGTCCTTTCAAAATCAGGCGTCACCAGCACCTTAGGGCCAAGGACAGGAGAAAACATACAATACATGCCATAAGCATAACCCGTCGTGTCCGGCGAGCCGGTCCCAAACAGGACGTCCGCCCTGATATGCCTTGGACGAATGCTTTTCAGGATCTTCGCCGCACGCTGTTTCGCATATGCCCATAGCTGTCTGGTGTTTTCCTCCTGCAAAAGGGCTGTGTAATATGATATATTTTTCCAAATCTCCTTTATTTTATCATATAAGCTGCAAATTGTGTACTTTATCTTCTGAAATTTTTCAAAAAATCCATCGCGCAGTCCTCCTGAACCGCTTTCCTCCTGCCCGGATGCTTCTTTCTCCCGGGACTCCTCCCGCTTTGGCGTATCCTCCGGCAGGGCTTCCCCTGATCCGGATGCTCCTTCCTCCCGGGACTCCTCCCGCTTCGGCGTACCCTCCGGCAGGGCTTCCCCTGGTCCGAACGCTCCTTCCTCCCGGGCTTTATCCTGCCCTGACCTACTTCCCGGCGTAGCCTCCCCTCGCCCGGGCGTTTCCGCCGGCATGGTTTTCTCCTGCCCTGATGCCTTTGCCGGACCGCTTTCCGCCCCATTGACCGTCCGGTCCCCTTCCCGCCCCGGCTCTATATCTGAGGAAGGCGGTGCTTCATCTTTCTCCTCCTTATTCCCCTCCGGCGGCAGCTTCATCTGATAAAGCTTAAACCACAGGAGTTTCACTGTAAGCATTCCCGGTTCCGGATACGAGGCGTATACTCTCAAGAGTCCGAAAAGCCAGTTCATCCTGGCGGAAAGCTCCAGCTTTTCGACATTTTTGGTGCCATGCAGCCTGTAAGTGACCGGGAAGAACAACACCAGCAAGAGCACCGCCAGCAGCAGGATCACAAGCACCAGGAGAACGATCCCCACAACGGACAAACATTTTAAAATAGCATCTAACATTGCAAATACTCCTTCAGGCGGCAGTCTCCCCGGCTCACCAGGCATTCCTCAGCCATCTGCGTGACCAGCGCCACCGCTTCCCCATAATTCCCGGCCAGCCCCACCACATAAGGGGGATATTTTTTGTAATAGCTCTGCGCCAGCTGCCTGGCAGCATAAATCTCCAGCTGGTCAG
>CAOKQK010000062.1 GCA_948470905.1 uncultured Lachnospiraceae bacterium
TGCTCTTCCGATCTATGGGCAGCTTTGATGAAATGAGCCTGGAGGAACATAAGGATAGTACGCCTGGCGACCCTTCCTTATGTTCCATAAAAAATGCTACAGGGGTTTCTGATTTTTCAAACCGTGAAATATCTTCCATATCCCAGCTTTCGGGAGGGGAACAGCAGAGAGTCAATGCCGCCAGAGCCTTTTCCAACAGCAGGGCAAAAATTATCCTTCTTGACGAGCCTACAGCGTCCCTGGACAGGGAACACGCCGAAAAGTTAATGAGCTTTATAAGAAGCAGCAGTGCAATCGTTATTTACACTACTCACCGTGAGGAAGAAACGGCATATGCGGACAGAGTGATTCGGCTGTGAAATAGATACCCCGTTGCTTGTAGCGGGGTTGTTAATTTAAAGGCTGCCAATATACAATGTGGAGGCAGCTTTTTACGCCCTTATATCTAATATAAACTGATCCCGGGGCAGATGGGGCATACAGATATTGCGTGTACAGAAAACCACTATCATAGGAATCGGAAGAACATTGACCGGAAAAGCCAGATAATCAGCAGTATCCCTGGATTCATGGTACAATGAAGGCAGTCCAGAAAGGCGTTCAGGCATTTGACAGGTTTTGATATTCAGACATAGAAAAATCCCTTGAAAATCAAGGGACTTACAGAGCAGATAGCGGGAATCGAACCCGTCTCTCCAGCTTGGGAAGCTAGCGTTCTACCGATGAACTATATCTGCTTAACTTACTTGTACAGTATAACACATCTTTTTAAAATATGCCAGTCTTTTTTTGAAATTTTATTGTTTTTTTATAAAATGCATTACAGTTCACACGGCAATTTCAGTTAGTTAAGCTAAGGGGTTAGATCCTTTTGGAACAGTATTGCAAAGATTTGTTAGGATTTCTTGAGCGGAAAAATGATAAAGCGCAGCAAAGTAAATTGCCTCAGGCTGAAGCTTTGTTGTGAGGACAGCCTCTTTTGTCCTTTCAAAAGCTTGAAATTAGGGCAAATGGTAACATATACATGCGCTTTGTTCAATTTTCCATGAATCCTGCAAAATTTCATACAGGCATAATTTCATGGAGCGTGGTGATAATATTTTCTGAAAAATTTCCACCTGTGCGGTTGGACGTTCCAAGGAACATCCAACCTGACGCCCACATTCACAAAACTCGCACTTACGCGCTCTTGCGTCTGCTTTCGCATCCGCGTTTTGCTCATTTGGGAGTGGGTTGCTAATCCAACACCCCATCTGCATTGCCATTAATGGCATGCAGACAGGTCATTGGATTGCAACCGCACAGGTGGAAAAAATTTAGGATAATAATGCGTAAATATGAAAAATGCCGGACGGCGGGATGGGAGGAAATATAAAAATATGAAGCTTTCATTTAGATGGTATGGGAAAGATGACAAGGTGACTTTGCAGAATATCTGCCAGATTCCGGGGATGCATACGGTTGTGAGCGCAGTGTACGATGTGCCTGTGGGAGAGGTGTGGAGCAGGGAGAGCATAGCAGGCTTAAAGCGGGAGATTGAGGCTTACGGCCTGCGCTTTGAGGTGGTGGAGAGCATCCCTGTCCATGAAGATATCAAGCTTGGAAAGAACACCAGGGACCGCTATATCGCAAATTATTGTGAAAATATCCGCCGGGTTGCGGAGGCAGGAGTGAAGTGCATCTGTTACAATTTTATGCCGGTGTTTGACTGGACCAGGACGGAGCTCGCCCACAGGCTGCCTGATGGTTCTACTACCCTTGCTTATTATCAGGAGCAGGTGGATAGGGTGAATCCTCTGGAGAGCGGCAGCGACCTGACGCTTCCGGGATGGGATGCCAGTTATTCCAGAGAGGAATTAAAAGGTGTGGTCTCGGAATATCAGGACATGACAGAAGAAACGCTTTGGGACAATCTGCAGTATTTTCTGAAGCGGATCATTCCGGTCAGCGTGGAGTACGGCGTAAATATGGCAATCCATGAGGATGATCCCTGCTGGAGCATTTTTGGGCTGCCGAGGATCATTACTGATGAAAGGAATCTGGACAGGTTTTTGAAGCTTGTGGATGTGCCGAACAACGGGATTACGCTCTGTACGGGCTCGCTTGGGTGTTCCGGCCATAATGATGTGGCGAAGATGGCAGCGAAGTATGCAGCCATGGGAAGGATACACTTTGTGCATATGAGGAATGTGGCGGTGCTGGACAACGGCTTCGAGGAGCGGGCGCATCTGTCGTCGTGTGGGACTCTTGACATGTATGCTGTTATGAAGGCGCTTTATGACAATGGATTTGACGGCTACATCCGTCCCGACCACGGCAGGATGATCTGGGGCGAGACGGGCAGACCTGGTTACGGGCTCTATGACCGGGCGCTTGGCGCTACGTATTTAAATGGTCTGTGGGAGGCAATTTCCAAAGGCTGAGCGATGTTTTTTGAGGGAAATTATGGTACAATAAACACATCCTTATTCCGTAATGGGAAACGGTCGAAGGGACATTCCTGAATGTCCCTTGTGGAGGAAGCTTATGAGTGACAGGCCAAAATCTTATATCGCCATAGACCTGAAATCTTTTTACGCCTCTGTGGAGTGTGTGGAGAGGGGGCTGGATCCCCTCTCCACGCATCTTGTTGTGGCGGATGCGGAGAGGACGGAAAAGACCATCTGCCTGGCGGTGTCGCCGTCCTTAAAGGCTTACGGCATTCCCGGCAGGGCGAGGCTTTTTGAGGTGGTGCAGAAGGTGAAGGAGGTCAACGGGCAGAGGAGGGGCAGGGCGCCGGGAAGGCATTTTTCGGGTGCTTCCTGTAATGCTGCAGAGCTTGCGGGGGATCCCGGACTGGAGCTGTCCTACATCACGGCACCGCCCCGGATGGCATTTTATATGGAATACAGCACCAGAATATACGATATTTATTTGAGATATATGGCGCCGGAGGATATGCATGTTTATTCTATTGATGAAGTGTTTATGGACGTGACGGATTATCTTCATGTCTATGGTATGACGCCCAGGGAGCTGGCTGTGAAGATCCTGGGGGATGTGCTGAAGGAGACGGGGATCACGGCTACGGCGGGCATCGGCACAAATATGTATCTGTGCAAGGTGGCAATGGATATCTGGGCAAAGCATGTCATGCCGGATGAAAACGGCGTGCGGATAGCGGAGCTTGACGAGATCAGCTATAGAAGGCAGCTTTGGGATCACCGTCCCCTGACTGATTTCTGGCGGGTAGGTCATGGCTATCGGAAGAAGCTGGAGGAGGTGGGGCTTTTTACCATGGGGGACATTGCCAGGTGTTCTCTTGGAGGAGACGGGGACTATTATAATGAGGAGCTTCTGTATCAGATGTTCGGCGTCAATGCGGAGCTTTTGATAGATCATGCATGGGGCTTCGAGCCTGTCACCATGGACCTGATCAAGGCATATAAGCCGGAAACCAACAGCATAAGTTCGGGGCAGGTGCTGCAGTACCCTTATGATTTTGAGAAAGGGAAGCTGATCGTGCGGGAGATGACGGATCTGCTGGCCCTGGAGCTTGTGGAGAAGAAGCTGGTGACAGACCAGATGACTCTTACCATAGGCTATGATATCGAGAATTTGTCCGATCCTGAGATCAGGAAGCGTTATAAAGGCGAGGTAACTGCGGACCGCTATGGGAGAAGGGTGCCCAAACATGCCCATGGGACTGCGAATATATGCCGTCAGACCTCGTCTTCCAGGCTGATCATGGACGCTGTCATGGAATTGTATGACAGGATCGTGAATCCAGTCCTGCTGATACGCCGGGTAACGGTGGCGGCGAACCGCCTGGTGGATGAGTCGGAAGCCCGCAAGATACAGGGATATGAGCAGATGGATCTGTTCACGGATTACGAGGCGCTTCAGAGGCAGAGGGACGAGGAGGAGCGGAAGCTTATGAAAGAGAGGCGGCTGCAGGAGGCAGTACTGGAGATCAAGGGAAAGTATGGCAAGAATGCCGTGCTTAAGGGCATGAACCTGCAGGAAGGCGCTACCACTAAGGAGCGCAACCGACAGATTGGAGGGCATAAGGCATGAAACAGGGAGAAAACGACAGACAGGAAGGAAACGCCGGGCGGGGACAAAGTGACAGGCAGAAAGGAAGTGTCGGGCAGAAGGAAAGTGCCGGGCAGAAGGAAAGCACCGGACAGGGAGAAAGTGACAGGCAGAAGGAAAGTGTCGGGCGAGAAGATAATATTGAACATAAAGTGGATATTGAGCCGCAGGATAATCCCGGCAGCAGCAATAAACATACGCAGGGAGAGCATCATAAATATGACGATATCATCGACCTGCCCCATCATGTATCCGCAAGGCATCCCCGGATGGCGCTCTTGGACCGGGCGGCGCAGTTTTCACCTTTTGCCGCCCTTACCGGGCATGACGCTGCTATCCGGGAGACCGCAAGGCTGGCGGAGAGCAGGATGGAGATGGAACTGTCTGAACTGTTTTCTATTTTTTGAAGGTCAGCACATCATTGGGCGTACATTCTAAAATATCGCAGAGATTTTCCAGAGTAGCGGTGGAAATGTTTTTGTCATGCTTTAAATTATAGATTGTTTTGGACTGGATACCATAGTTTTTTATAAGCGCATATGTGGAGATGTTTTTTTCTTTCATGGTAGCCCATAAAGGAGCATATGAAACCATATCTTTTTCACCTTCTTTCCTGAAATATTGGATTCCCTTTGCGCCGGCTGTTGCGAAGCAATTAGATTCCGCCTGCGGTCGTGGGCATTTATGTTATAGCAAACGGCAATATTTTTGTCGTTTGCTATAGTATTGTTGGCATTTGGCAGTATCAAACCCTGGTCTTTTTCATATATTTGATTCTTTCATGGGAAAAACTATTTGACTATGCCGATTATTGTCGGTATACTGTCGAATAGAGGGGAATGAAAAAATTGAATTGCCCTAACGGACGGAGGGCGGCAGGCGGAACATGCGGAAAAGTATGGGCTTAAGCATGCTATTCCCCGTCAATGAGGACAGAAAGGCGCAAGGATGAAAAAGGGAGTTTTGGTGCTGTTTGTGACTGCCATGGCGGTATTTGCCATGGCTGGCGGGTGCGGAAAACGCCAGGAGGCAGGGGGCAGTAAAGAGGGGGTGCAGAATAGTGTCACGTTGGTGAGAAGGTCGGTGGTATATGACCGGGATGGCAGTATATCCGGATGGGTGGAGTATGAGTATGATGCCGCCGGCAACGTGACGTCAGCGATGCAGTATGCCGCCGGCGGCGGTGTATCCGGGTGTACACGGTATGAATATGATGCGGACGGCAGCCTGGAGAAAGAGATACAATATCGTGCGGACGGCAGCATATCGGGTTGTACTGAGTACGATTATGACGATGCAGGCAATCAGACGAGGCAGACTGTCCATGTGATAAAAGACATAAGCTATGTGAAGGTTGAAAAGGAGTATGACTCTGGGGGCAATGTGACGAAACAGACCGAGTATAAGGCAGATGGAAGCATACTCAGATGGTATGAGTACGAATATGATGCCGCCGGTAATATGAAGAAAGCGGTACAATATAATTCAGATGGAAATGCCGCTTTGAAAACCGAATACAAGACCCTTATCCTGGAATCGAAAACTCCGTAGGAAGCTGACCTCCCCGTCAGAAGACCAATTCCGGTCTTTCTTTTATGACCAAAATATGCTAAAATGATTTCAGTGCCAGATAGGGGATGTGCGGCTTGCTGCGTCCCATCATATAGTTGGAGATTGGAGATTGACATGGAGGAATTGGTTGAAAATATTTCTAACGAAAGAATGCAGTTTGCGGTGTTGATAGATGCCGACAATATAAGCTCAAAATATGCGGCTACCATTTTTGAAGAACTGGAGAAATATGGAGTGTCCACCTACAGGCGTATTTATGGCAACTGGTCAAGGGCAAATGGCTGGACGGAGGGTATGCTTCTGGAGCATTCCATCATGCCGGTGCAGCAGTTCTCCTATACTACAGGCAAGAATGCCACGGACATGGCGATGGTAATAGACGCTATGGATATCCTTTTCAAGAATAAGGTGCAGGGGTTCTGCCTGGTGACGAGTGACAGTGATTTCACAAGGCTTGCCATGCGCCTTCGGGAGGAGAGCATGTTCGTGCTGGGCATGGGGGAGTCCAAGACGCCGGTGGCGCTGACCCGCGCCTGCAATAAGTTCATCCATCTGAACCTGGTTGCGGAGCAGAATAAGGCAAGCGAAGGCAGTGACATTATGGGAGCGGAGGCTTCGGAGGAGCAGAATGTGACGCCCATTTCCGAGGTGAGGCAGGTCATTCTGGCGGCAATCAACGACAATGGCGGCAGGCAGGTGGACCTGGCGCAGATCGGGAACCGCCTGAACGACAAGTTTTCGGATTTTGATGTGCGTAATTACGGCTATTACAAGCTCAGCACCATGGTGGATGAGGAGATGCCGGATTTCACCGTGAAAAAGATCAACAACCAGCACTATGTGGAGCGGAGCAATGCGCTGTCCAAGGATGAGCTGGAGCGGGAAATCTGCCGCATGATAGAAAAGAGCGGCGGAATGATAGAAAACCTGGCGTCGCTTAATGACGATCTGCACAAGAAATACAGGCAGCTTGACTACAGGCAGTTTGGCTACAACAGGATCTCCAGCTTTCTGCGGAGCCTGAAGTCAGTAACGGTCCATGAGAATCAGGTGACGCTCAAGAAAAAGGACAGGCAGAACTGAGTCAGTGAGGGTTCCGGAAGAAAGGGAATGCAGACCGACGGAATCAGTGAGGAGTCCAGGAGAAAGGGCATGCAGACTGACGGAATCAATGAGGATTCCCGGGAAAAAGCACAGGCAGGGAACAGGGAAATGGATTTATTTGAATATATGAGAAATACCAATATGGAAAAGGAGCGTCCTCTTGCCGCCAGGATGCGTCCCAGGACCCTGGAGGAGGTGCTGGGACAGGAGCATATTGTGGGCAGGGATAAGCTTCTTTATCGTGCGATCAAGGCGGACAAGCTGAGCTCGGTCATTTTCTACGGGCCGCCCGGGACGGGGAAAACGACGCTGGCCAGGGTGATCGCCAATACCACCAGCGCGGAGTTCACCCAGATCAACGCCACCGTTGCAGGGAAAAAGGACATGGAGGAGGTTGTGGCGAAGGCGAAGGACAGCCAGGGCATGTATGGCAGGCGCACCATTTTGTTCATTGACGAGATCCATCGTTTTAACAAGGGCCAGCAGGATTATCTGCTTCCTTTTGTGGAGGACGGCACGGTCATCCTGATCGGCGCCACGACGGAAAACCCTTATTTTGAGGTAAACGGGGCGCTTTTGTCCCGTTCTGTTATTTTTGAGCTGAAACCCATTCCCGTGGAGTCGGTGAAGGAGCTTATCAAGAAGGCGGTCAGTGACGAAGACAGGGGCATGGGGGCTTACAATGCGGTGATTGAGGAAGATGCGCTGGAATTTCTGGCGGATCTTGCGGGAGGAGATGCCAGGCATGCCCTGAACGCGGTGGAGCTGGGAATCATGACCACGGAGCGCGCGGAGGACGGCAGGATCCATCTCACCCTTGAAGTGGCGCAGGAATGCATCCAGAAGCGTGCCGTCCGTTATGACAAGACCGGGGACAATCATTATGATACCATTTCGGCATTTATCAAAAGCATGAGGGGGTCTGACCCGGATGCGGCGGTTTATTATCTGGCGAGGATGCTCTATGCGGGAGAAAATGTGGCGTTCATTGCCAGGAGGATCATGATCTGTGCGGCGGAGGATGTGGGGAACGCGGATCCTAATGCCCTTGTGGTAGCCACAAATGCCTCTCTGGCGGTGGAGCGCATCGGCATGCCGGAGGCACAGATCATCCTGTCCCAGGCCGCCGCTTATGTGGCATGTGCCCCGAAAAGCAACGCGGCGTGCGAGGCGATCTTCCGGGCGATGAAGGCGGTGGAGGAGACGGGCAACCTGCCGATCCCGGCACATCTCCAGGATGCCCATTACAAGGGGGCAGCGAAGCTGGGGCGCGGAACAGGCTATAAGTATGTCCATGATTATCCTGGCAATTATGTGGAGCAGCAATATCTGCCTTATGAGCTTAAGGGGCAGGAGTTCTATAAACCGGGCGGAAACGGGTATGAGGTAAAGATCCGGGAGCATATGAAGAGGATAAAGAGCGGGGGAAACTTCACATAAGGAAGCGTCCCCGCTTTTTTGGCATGCACAGGCGTTTGCTGTTGAAGCGGCATGCGTGCCGCGCGGCGGTAAGGGAAAAATTTTTCCTCCTACTCGATTCAGAATAGTTCTGCGATCAGATATTGATAGATTTCCTTGTTTTTTTTCTGCCAGTTGTCGCATATGGAGGCGGCAATCTTTTCCGTGGGCACGGACAGGGTGAGCTCCACCAGATTGATATCTCTGTCCTTGGCCACCAGGTGTGCTTCGTACTCGCCGGTGGTGGATTTGTAGTAGCTGCCCTGGACGGCGACCTCATTGCGGAGGTCATATTCGTTTTCTTTTAAGTATGCATCAATCTCCTGCCTGATGGCAGAGCTGATATGATCCTGAAAATAGACCAGGGTTTCCCTGCCCTCCGGCGTTATGGATAAGTGGGTACGGTTGCGGATGGCCTCAGAGGTGATTAGCCTTGACTCTGTCAGGTCGCTGAACACCTGCTGCAGGGTGAGAAAATTGGTATAATCCTTTTCCAGGATAAAATCGCTGATCTGTGCTGCAGTCATGGAAAAGCTGACATGATCCAGCATATACAGCACGATCAGCTTGTAAAGTGTCAGGGGGTCTTGCAGCATAGTTGCTCCTTTCCGGTAATTTTTCCCGCGGGCAATGAGTCACATGTTCAAGGAAGTATACTTCCTGAAAGTTTACTTCTCTGGGACCTTGACAAATGCCGCCAGGGTCACAATGTCCTAAAGGACATGACCATAGCGTCCCTTGGACGCATTGCGCTCTGCAGCGTTGCAAGCTTGATACCCATGCATCATGGATGCATTGTGCTTTGCAGAGGGGTATCTGATTTTGGAGACAAAATTATCGGATGTGGGACTTCACTGCCTCTGCCACGATGTCAGCAACCCTTGGGTCAAATGCCTCCGGCATGATGTTGTCATCGCTCAGTTCGCTGTCAGGAACCAGCCCGGCAATGGCGACAGCGGCGGCGAGCTTCATCTCCTCGGTAATCTGGGTGGCGCGTCCCTCCAGCGCTCCCCTGAAAATGCCCGGGAAGGCGACTACGTTGTTGACCTGGTTGGGAAAATCGCTGCGCCCTGTGCCCACGACTCTGGCTCCCGCGGCCTTTGCCAGATCCGGCATGATCTCAGGGACGGGGTTTGCCATGGCAAAGAGGATAGAGTCATGGTTCATGGAGGAAACCATCTCCGGGGTGACGATGCCGGGGGCGGATACTCCCACAAAGATGTCAGCGCCCTTTAGGGCGTCTGCAAGTGTGCCGGTCCTGCCTTCTAAATTTGTCATTTCCGTCATTTTCTGCTGCATCCAGTTCAAACCTTCTGTGGACTTGGAGATAATCCCCATTTTGTCACACATGATAATGCTGGGGAAGCCGTAGGTCAGGAGCAGCCTGGTGATGGCAACGCCTGCGCTGCCCGCACCGTTTACAACTACGAGACAGTCCTCCTTTTTTTTGCCCACTACTTTCAGGGCGTTGATGACCCCTGCCAGCACGACGATGGCGGTGCCGTGCTGGTCATCGTGGAAGACAGGGATATCCAGGATTCCTTTCAGGCGTTCTTCAATCTCAAAGCATCTGGGGGCGCTGATGTCCTCCAGGTTGATGCCGCCGAAGGCAGGCGCCAGCCAGGTGACGGCTTTGATGATTTCCTCTGTATCCTGGGTGTCCAGGCAGATGGGGACTGCGTTGACACCGCCAAATTCCTTGAACAGCACTGCCTTGCCCTCCATGACGGGCATTGCCGCGTGGGGTCCGATATTGCCCAGGCCCAGCACGGCGCTCCCGTCGGAGACCACGGCAACGGTGTTGGCTTTCATGGTGTATTTGTAAGCGGCTTCTCTGTCTTTTGCGATCACCTTGCAGGGCTCAGCTACCCCTGGGGTGTAGGCTACCGCCAGATCTTCCCGGGACTTTACGGGGGATTTGGAGACAGTCTCAAGCTTGCCGTTCCATTTTTCGTGCATTATAAGAGCCCTTTCGCCGACGGGCATTTCTGTTTTTGTACCGTTATCCATTTCTTTTTCCATTGTTATACCTCCCTGCCCGCCCTGGCGGACATTAATAAAAATTTGGAAGCTAAATTCCAAACTTTTCCTCTTTGTGTGCTTTTTTTGCTATTATCATTATATTTTTCATCCGACAATTTGTCAACCTTTCCTGCCTGTGCCGGATGCGGATCGCGGAAGGCTTGTGACAGTTCAGACAGCCCCTCCCGCAAAGTCAAAATCGCGTCTCATGGGCGATTTTAATCACTCAGGGTACAATTCCCCGCAGCTCTGCTGCGGGGTAGTTCATTCGCCCTGGGTTTATTGCGAGACTTGCGGGCGTCAAAACGCAGATCTTTTTGCGGATGCCCTTTCCGCAATGCGTTTCTGTATGTATCAGGGTAAAAATTCACGCAGGTCGCTGAATGGTTACGAAGGTTTTCGGTAGTCCTGGATTTTTTAAATGCTGTTGACATTCAACCGTATTAATTATATAATACGGTTAAGAGAACTGTATTATACAACTGATACGGTTATGGGAACGTATGGACATTGTATACATATTGCATCAGGGCGGAAGATTAGGAGAGAGGTGCCGCATGATATCTTTTGAGGAGTTTATCCTGGATGATGACAGTCCTATTTATATGCAGATCATCCGGTATATCAAGCAGAGGATTGCCGCCGGCAGTATCGAGGATCAGGAGGAGGTGCCAAGCAGGCGTGCCCTGTCCGCGCTGCTTGGCGTCAATCCCAATACGATACAGAAGGCGTATCACATGCTGGAGGAGGAAGGTATTATCGTCTCCCGCTCCGGCGCCAAGAGCTTTACCTGTGTCAGGGCGGATACGGTGGAGCGGATACGCTGGGAATTGACGGTGAGCAGTACTCTTCAGTGGGTGAAGACCATGAAGCAGCTGGGCGTTGGCAGGGAGGAAGCGTGGGAGCTTTTTGAAAAGATGTGGGAAGAAAGGTGAGGACAGAGGGATGACAGGGGATATTAGAAAAGAAAATAAGGCGGGAGAGAACAGGGCAGCTGCCATAAGCGAGGGCAGGCCGGCGGTATCTATGTTTGCACTGTATGCCTGCGGTAGTCTGTACAGGGTTCTGGCGGTCCTCGCCGGAATGATCCTTGCGGAGGGCATAAGTTTTTATGCAGTGTGCAGGCGGCTGGAGAGGAGCGGCACGATGGCGTATCCTGAGCAGATGATAGAACTGTGCTTACTGAAATATATTTTCCTCACGGCGCTTGTGTTAGTGGCTTTTCTGCTGATCGTTACGGAGGGGGACCGGGGCGGCTGCCGGAGCAGCTACACCCTGTTTCGGCTTAAGGTTTCGAGAAAGCAGCAGTTTGTGGTGAAGACGGTTTACAACTTTCTGTGCCTGATGATGGTTTTCGCGGTGCAGATCCTGGCAGCGCTTGTGATCTGTCGGCTTTATGCGGAAAGACTGCCAGCGGAGCTTGTTTCGCCGCAGTATCTGTTTTTAGTATTTTACCGCAGCGAGTTCCTGCACTGTATCCTGCCCATGGCGGACGTGGAAAAGTGGGTGTGTGTCTTCCTGCTTCTGCTGGCGCTTGCCATGGATGCGGCGTATGGGGGGAACAGGAACGGCCAGGGGAGGAGGGGCAGCGATGGAAACGGGAGCGGGAATCAGAACAGGAGTGAGGGCTTAGGAAGAAAAAAGGGTGTGGGAGCCAATGTCACGAACGGCGTGGTGCTTTCTCTTGCAAATTATTGTATTCTGAGCCAGTGGTTTGTGTCGGAGATTCATTCGCCTCTGACGATGCTCTGTATCCTTTATTGTGTCGTGATTGTTGCCGCTGTGCTTTTGAGGCTGTCTGGCGTGTTGGGAGGAGGGCGTGATGAGGAGATTTGAGAAGTTCTTCCCGCCGGGCTATGGATACAGGGCGGAGCTGGGGATCACAGGGGTATTATGGGGCGGGGCTGTGGCGGTCAGTGCGTTGAGGTATGGGGTGGAGCTGTATCTGGCGGTAGAGAGGCTGTACCGGGAGGTGGGCAGCGGGGATTTCGGTAACAGGAGGATTCTGCGGGAAGGAGTATGGGTGGAGGCCTTTTCGGAGCTTGCGGGGTGGTATTGGATGCTTTATCTGCCGGTGCTTTTGTTTTTAGCGGTTATGCCGCTGTACCATTACTGTTATTATCGAGACACAGGGAGCATCTATGTGATGCGGCGGCTGCCCGGGAAGGGGATTACTTTCAAAAGCTGCGTCCGGGGGCCGGTTCTTGGGGCGGTCATTGTCCTGGCGTCGGCGGTGCTGTTGTATTTTCTGTATTATGGCATTTACTGCCTGGGTGTGCCGGCGGAATGTATGCCGCGTTATATATGAACGGTTCATTGTGGCACAAAGAGTGCGGAGGATATAAGTCCGAATACAACGAGGCGGACAGAGAGGTATGAAAAATGTTGGAGATCAAAAATGTCAGTAAGAGATATTACAATACAATACAGGCGCTGTCGGATGTGAGCCTGGTCATGGGAAGCGGTGAGATCGTGGGACTGTTCGGGGAGAACGGCTCCGGCAAGACCACTCTTTTAAAGTGTATCCTGGGCTATATAAGGCATGAGGGTGAGGTCCTGCTGGATGGGGAGAAGATTGGCAGAAATAATATTGCAAGGCTGTCCTTTGCCACCTGCGAGCATTCCTTTTTCCCAAATATGACACCAAAGGATCACAGTGAATTTTACCGGATGCATTTCGGAACCTTCCGCGGGAAGCGCTTCAAGGCGCTGATGGATTTCTTCGGTCTGCCGGAGGACAGGGTATTGAAGCACTATTCTACTGGTCAGAAGAATCAGTTTGAGGTGATCCTGGCGCTTTGCCAGGGGGCGGATTATATCCTGATGGATGAGCCTTTTGCGGGGAACGACATGTTTAACAGGGAGGATTTCTACAAGGTATTGCTGGGGATCCTGGAGCCTGGGGAGACGGTTTTTCTGTCTACTCATCTGATCGGGGAAGTGGAGCATTTCGTCAGCCGCGCGGTGGTGCTGAGGAACGGGCGGCTGTTGGGGGATGCGGAGGTTCTGGCGCTGGAAGAACAGGGCAGCAGTCTGGAGGAGTATATCAAGGGCATATATAATTATCGTCCGGACAGAGTGAGCAGGGCGCTGGATAAACTGACGGGGCAGTGAGAATGTCAAGACAGCCTCGAAACGAAAAAACGCCCTGGAAGGAATTTAAGACGCATAAGCGGCTGAAATTCCTTCCAGACAAGGAGGGGCGTAGGAGTGGAGAGGGCGGACAAGTTCCCTTAAACGGGAACTTTAAATAAGAGGAGGATCACGGATGAAGAAAAGCCTGTTTATATTTATTCTGGCGGCAGCGGCAGGGCTGTGTTCCATCCTGTTTACGGTCTGGACAGTGGACAGTGAAAAAGAAAAGATTACAGTGGTGGAGACGGTCGTGGAGGGTAATGCGGCAGCGGCGGAAGGAATTTTGGTGGAGATCGGGACACACTGGGAGGGACAGCTTCTGTGGAGTACAAGGTATCGGCCCGGAAGTGTGCAGGCGGCGGAAAGCAGTTTTGACTTTTCCAGTCAGCCGGTCAGGTGGAACGACAGCAATCCAAGAGCGTGGAGCAGCAGCTTTGCCGGTTCCGGGGAGGCAGGCAGATGGAGGAACCGCAGCACGGCATATGTGGATCTTGATGTTGTCTCCACTCATTTTGGGACGGTGCATGTTGCCAGTGAGTCAGCAGCGACGGAATCAGGGGGACATATCATATCAGATGACATGCCTTACGCGCGGCTGCTTCAGGCGGCGGAAAGCCAGACAGCTGCCGGAGAGACTCGCACAGTCACTCTGCGCCTCAGGGACTATTATGATTATTATCCTCTGGAGTTTTCTGTTGTGGGCGAAGATGGACATGTTTATTCGGAGGTTTCCTGGAGGCAGTTTGTCACGGAGTATTTTAAGCTCCTGGTGCCGGAGGATGAAATGCTTCAGGTGACGATCCGCAAGGGTCAGGAAAAGGGCGTCCTTGATCTGGACTGTCACAGTATGGGAGGGGGATATTCTCCGATTGTCACCTCGGCATTGGGGGATGAAGGTTATTATTTCAGCTTTTATCTGGAGGGGGCCGATGCGGATTTTGAGGAGATTGAGGAGATTCAGGAGAAATTGGGAGGGCAGTATGCCCTGTACTGGCTGCCTGCTGCAAAGCCTCCGAAAAAGAACTCCGGAAAGGTTCAGATAGATCCGGAACAGGTGGAGAAGGCGGCGCTGCTTCCCGACGGCGCCATACCGTTGACGATGCGGCTTGACAGGGAGGGGGAGATGCTGTATCTGCTGGCGATGCAGAAGGAACGGTACATTCTGCTGGTTTATACGGCCCATAAGGGGGAGCTTATTCTACAGCAGCAGCTGACGATCCCTGACACTGTTTTTGCCGTAGGCGCCGGCGCTGCGGCGGATGAAGTCGTTCTTGCGGCGGAAGAAGCAGGCACTGTGGCAGGTAAAGTCGCCTCTGCGGCGGAAGAAGCAGGCTCTGCGGCAGGTGAAGTCGATCCTGCAGCAGGTGAAGCCGTTCTTGCTGCGGCGGAGGAAGCTGATCCTGCCACAGCAGTGGAGGCAGAGGGAAACGGGCATGTGTATTTCAGGGAAATGACGGTGCAGGAGGACGGCATCCTGCTGACCTGGCAGGACAGCCGCTTTGTCTTTATCGCCAGGCAGGGGGAGGAATACCGTCTTTGGTGTGCAGGAGTTTTTCCGGTGGATAAAAGCTCTTTAACTTATGAACATGCCTTTTCTTATGAAAGTGTCTTTCCTTATGAGCATGCCTTTGCCTTTGACGGAACGAGGCTGGCGCTAGCGGCGTTTGAAAGCTGGGATTCCCTGGACAGCAGGCTTCTGGTGTACCGGGAAGGGCAGCCTGTGTACAGCGGCTATTACCAATACAGCGGGGAGCTGGACGCCGCGCTTGGCATGGATCGGAAGATCATCCCCTGGGGAGACAGGTTCAACAATTACAGGCGTCAGGGAATGTGGCCAAATCCGTTGCGTGTGAGCTTTGGATAACAGACTTCAAAGACATGTGGCCGGATTTGCTGCGGCAAATTGTCTTGCCGCGCAATCCGGCACAGGCAACGCTCTGGGCGGCGTTTTCCTAAAGCTTCACATGCAGGGCTGTGACAGACTGCCCTGTAAGCTCTCTGCTGCGGCAGTCGGGCGCCTGTCCGCCCAGATAGACGATTGCATCGCCGGGATAATACTGCAGACAGCCGTCTTCGTCATACAATCCAAAGGCTTCCCTGGCCAGGTGGAGGGATATTTCCGCTTCCTCACCGGGAGCCAGATGCAGCTTTCTGATCCCCTTAAGCTGGGCGTTGGGGGTGCCCTCCCTGCAGATCTTGACATAAGCCTGAACAGTCTCGCCGCCTGTCATGGAGCCGGTATTTTTCACAACAGCCCTGACCGTGATGCCGTTCTCCCCCACCTGACAGGTATCTGTCTGCACCTGGCTGTAGGAGAAAGACGTATAGGAGAGGCCGTAGCCGAAGGGATAGAGCGCATCTTGCGTCATATAGCGGTAGGTACGTCCTTTCATGGAATAGTCCGTGAAGTCAGGCAGCCCTGCCAGGGAGCGGTAGAAGGTTATGGGAAGTTTTCCTTCGGGATTTCTCTCCCCGAACAGAATATCCGCGATCGCAAGCCCGCCCTGTGCGCCGGGATACCAGCCCTGGAGTATGGCGGGTATGTGATTCTCCGCCCAGTTGACCGCCAGGGCGCTGCCGGACAAAAGCACCAGGATCACGGGTTTGCCGCTTTCGCAGACGTTCTTCAGCACCTCCTCCTGAAGCCCGGGCAGATTCAGATCCGGCTTGTCGCCGCTGCCGTAATCATTGCTGGTGTCGCCCTCCTCGCCTTCCAGAGTCGCATCCAGCCCCATGCAGGCGATGATGACGTCGCTCATTTCGCAGACTCCCTTTATCTCAGAAAGGCGGTCGGCGGCCTGGGCAAGGCTTTCGCAGCGGTCCTTGTACAGATGGCATCCCTGAGAGGTGACGACGCGGACATCGCTGCCCAGATATTCCTGGATGCCCTCCAGGACTGTCCAGTAGCGGGATGCCGTGCCATTGTAATTTCCCACAAGGGCGGCGCGGCTGTCGGCATTGGGGCCGATGACGGCGACGGTCTTGAGCTTTCTCCTGTCCAGGGGCAGGATGCCGTTCTCATTCTTCAAAAGCACCACACAGCGGGACGCCGCCTCCCTGTTCAGCGCCTGCAAGGGAGCGCTGTCCACAACGCTGAAAGGTATGTCATTGAAGGGATTGGCTTCCCTGCTGTCGAAGACGCCGAGCTTCATGCGGGTGGTAAAGAGATTCACAAGCGCTTCGTCCAGACGCTTTTCCGATACACGGCCCTCCTCCACAGCCTGTTTTAAATACAGGAACAGACTGCCGCAGTTTAAGTCGCAGCCGTTGTTCATGGCAAGGGACACGGATTCCACGGGAGTATCCGTCACAAGATGTCCCTTGTGGAAATCCTTGATCGCCCAACAGTCGCTTGTCACATGTCCGCCAAAGCCCCATTCTTTCCGCAGGATGTCCTGGAGGAGCGTGGGGCTTCCGCAGCAGGGCTCGCCGTTTGTGCGGTTGTAGGCGCCCATGACTGCCTCTACGTGCCCTTCCTGCACACAGGCTTTGAAAGCGGGAAGATAAGTTTCGTACATGTCCTGTCTGGAGGCAATGGCGTTGAAATGGTGGCGCTCGCTCTCCGGACCGCTGTGTACTGCAAAATGCTTGGCACATGCCGCCGCTTTCAGATAATTTTCGTCATGTCCCTGAAGACCTTTGACAAAGCGCACGCCCAGACGGGAGGTAAGCCAGGGATCTTCGCCAAAGGTTTCCTGTCCGCGTCCCCACCTGGGATCGCGGAAAATATTTACATTGGGGGACCAGAAGGTCAGCCCCTTGTAGATGTCAGTGTCTCCCTGCGCCTGCTGCAGGTTGAATTTTGCCCGCGCTTCTGTGGAGATGGCGTCAGCCACTTTTTCTACGAAATCCTCGTCAAAAGTGGCTGCAAGCCCGATCGCCTGGGGAAAAACGGTGGCGATGCCTGCTCTGGCGACACCGTGAAGCGCTTCGTTCCACCAGTTGTAAGCCTTGATGCCCAGCCGTTCTATGGCGGGGGCCTTGTAGAGAGTCTGCCCTACCTTTTCCTCCAGGGTCATCTGTGATACCAGAGCCTCTGCGCGCTTCCGGAATCTGTCTGTTTTTTCTTTGTTTTCCGTCAGTTCCATGCTTTATCCTGCCTCCGTTGTGCTGCCTTTTTAATCTTGTCTCAGTATAAGGCATTGAATGTACGCTGTCAATCTGATATAATCAGGGAATGAAGCGGAAGGCGAAACAAGTTCCCGCATGCAGGAACTGGAAGAACAGCCAGTGGGCCGTGGAAGTGAAGAAGGCGGAAAAGTTCCCGCCTGCAGGAACTGGAATAGGAGGCATTGACGTGTTATATATAGGTATAGATCTGGGGACATCTGCCGTGAAGCTGCTGCTCATGGATTCGGAAGGAAAGATACATAATATCGTATCCCGGGAGTACCCGCTGTATTTTCCCCGTCCGGGCTGGTCGGAGCAGGATCCGGAGGATTGGTGGGAGCAGACTGTTGCAGGCATGACAGAGCTTCTCCGGGGGGCGGATAAGTCCCGGGTGTCGGGGATCAGCTTCGGAGGGCAGATGCATGGTCTGGTGATCCTGGATGAGAAGGATCAGGTGATCCGTCCGGCAATCCTCTGGAACGACGGGAGGACTTTTGAAGAAAATGATTACCTGAACAATGTGATCGGCCGGGAAAGGCTGTCGGAATATACGGCAAATATTTCCTTTACGGGCTTTACCGCCCCCAAGCTTCTCTGGGTGAAGAACAAGGAACCGGAGAACTTTGTCCGCATCCGCAGGATCATGCTGCCAAAGGACTACATAGCCTACAGACTCACCGGGGTCCACTGTACGGATGTGTCGGATGCTTCGGGCATGCTTCTGTTCGATGTGAAGAACAGATGCTGGTCAAGGGAGATGTGTGAGATCTGCGGCGTCAGCGAAGAGCAGCTTCCCAGATGCTGTGAGAGCAGCGAGAAGGTGGGTACGGTGCTGCCTGAGATTGCCGCCCGGCTGGGCATTCCGGAGAACGTGGCGGTAGCTGCCGGAGCCGGCGATAATGCCGCGGCGGCAGTGGGCACGGGGACCGTGGGGGACAATATGTGCAATATTTCCCTGGGGACCAGCGGGACCATCTTTATTTCCTCTGAAAAGTTCGGAGTGGACCGGAATAATGCCCTGCATTCCTTTGCCCATGCAGACGGGCATTATCATCTGATGGGCTGTATGCTCAGCGCGGCGTCCTGCAATAAATGGTGGATGGATGAGATCCTGGGGACGAAGGAATACGCCGCGGGGCAGCAGGAGATCAGCGCGGACAGGCTGGGTGAGAACAAGGTCTATTTCCTGCCCTATCTGATGGGGGAGCGTTCCCCCCATAATGATCCCAACGCCCGGGGCGCCTTTATTGGGATGACAATGGATACCACCAGGGCTGATATGACCCAGGCGGTGCTGGAGGGCGTGGCGTTTGCGCTGAGGGATTCCCTGGAGGTAGCCAGATCTCTGGGGATAAGGCTGGAACGCACCAAAATCTGCGGCGGGGGAGCAAAGAGCCCGCTCTGGAGGAAAATGATTGCAAATATACTGAATCTCAAGGTGGATATCATAGAGAGCGAGGAGGGACCTGCCCTTGGGGGAGCCATGCTGGCAGCCGTCGCCTGCGGAGAGTACCCTTCGGTGGAAGCCGCCGCTGGGAAGATTGTCAGGATCGTTGAAACTCTGGAGCCGGAGCCTGCGCTGGTGGCAAAATATGACGCCCGATATGAGATATTCCGGAAAATATATCCCGCCTGTAAGGGATTGTATGATATTATGAACGGTTGCCCGTGACGTCAGTGCCGGTTGAACCCGCGCTGCAATGGTAATAATAGTAAGGAGCTGTCAGTAAATAACACAGAAGGGCATCCGTCTGCAGGGCGGATGCAGAACATTGATCAAGGGTAGTGGTACATGAAATATAAGATAGGGATCTGTGACGATGATGCCGCCCAGAGAGCGTATCTGGCGGAAATCGTAGCGGACTGGACCAGGAAAAGGCATCATCTGACAGAGGTGAAGCAGTACTCGGACGCGAAGGCTTTTCTGTTCGAGTATGCGGAAGAAAAGGATTTTGACATCCTGCTTCTGGATATAGAAATGCCGGAGGTCAGCGGTATTGAGCTGGCAAAGACGGTGCGGCGTGAAAATGCCGGGGTGCAGATTGTCTTTGTCACAGGTTATTATGAATACTTCAGCGACGGCTTCGACGTGTCGGCGCTGCATTATCTGGTGAAGCCTGTGGATGCCGGCAAGCTCCTGCCTGTCCTGGACAGGGCGGCGGAAAATTTAAGCTGCCGCCAGCGCTGCGTCCTGGTTTCCACGCCGGATGCGGATAGGAAGCTGTCCCTTGGGGATATCCTGTATGTGGAGGCACAGAATGTGTATGTGATCGTCCACACGGTCAGGGGGGATTATCGGACGCGGAGCACCCTGGCCAAATTCGCCCAGCAGCTTGACGAAACTTTTTTTAAGGTGCATCGTTCCTATGTGGCGGGCTTAAAATATATCATGAAGATCACGCGCAGCGGCATCACCATGACAAACGGGGACCAGATCCCCATCAGCCGCGGCATGTATGACCAGGTTCATGCAGCTTTGATAAAATACCTGTGAGGAGAGGTTTGCCATGATTTTTGACAGATTGATCCGCAAAAGGGTCGCTTCTTTTGAAAATGAGATCCTGCAGAAATATTATGCAGAAGTAGAAAACATGTATACAAAGATGCGGGGCTGGAGGCACGATTACAGGCACCACATCCAGACAATGAAGGTACACGCGGCAAAAGGGGAGCTGGGCGCCATCGCCGACTACCTGGACATGCTGGACGAAGACCTGACCAATGTGGAGACGGTGATAAAGACGGGAAACCCCATGACAGACGCTATCTTAAACAGTAAGCTCTCTCTGGCGGCGGAGAGGCAGATCCATGTCAAGGCGGACGCGGCAATCCCGGTAGCCCTGACCATCTCGGAGCTGGATCTGAGCATCATCATCGGGAATCTGATGGACAATGCCATAGAGGGCTGTATGGAGCTTCCGCCGGGGGAGCGGCTCATCCGGATCTACATGGAAATGAAGGGCAATTATCTGTATATTGCCCTGACCAACACGGCGGGAGGAAAGAAGAAAAGCAGCTTCAGGAGCAAAAAGGGGGAGGGGCATGGCCTGGGGCTGACCCGTATCGACGACATTGTCAAAAAGTACGGGGGATACGTGACCAGGGCTTCGGAGGACGAGGCTTTCTCCACGGAGGTCCTGCTGCCGCAGGCAGCCTGTCTTTAGTCTGCCGGAGCAGGTCCGATTCCTAACGACTCGGCGCAGCCAGACGACTGCCCGATC
The DNA here is from genome assembly GCA_948470905.1 of uncultured Lachnospiraceae bacterium. Classification (GTDB taxonomy): domain Bacteria; phylum Bacillota; class Clostridia; order Lachnospirales; family Lachnospiraceae; genus Acetatifactor. The sequence goes on from CAOKQK010000062.1 coordinate 20,697, forward strand.
GTGACCTTTCGGAGCAGGCGGCGAACGGCCTGGTTAATATCGTGTTTCCGAAAAGGAAAGTGAACAGAACAGGAAAGTGCAATTCGCATCAAATTTACAACATTTGATAACAAATTGCACTTTTTTTGTTGTCCCATGGTAGGATGGAATCTATCAAGACAAGCAGCCGGGGGCAGGCGCAATGGGTGCGGGCAGCTGCAGAGGGACAGGTATGGTTCCGCTTCGCTTACGATACGCAGCGCAGGGGAAAGCCGTCCGGCAGAAAGGTATGGGCATATGAGTGAAGCAGTGAATGTAAGTCCGAAAAAAGTTTCTGAAAAAAAACCAAAAAAATATTCCTCCATCAGCAGCATCGCATGGGCGGTAAAAAAGCTCTGGAGGCTGGACAGGAGGTTTCTGCTTCTGGCGTTTGCGGCATCGCCTGTGAAGGTGGCGATCCCTCTTGTGGGCACTTATTTCTCCAAGATCCTGATCGACCGAATCGGGGAGGGGACGGCTTTTGGCAGACTGTGCGTCATCTGTCTGAGCTTTGTGATGGTTCAGTGCCTGCTGTCAGTACTGAAGATATTTTTAGACGGCAGATGCCAGGCGAGACATTATACTCCCACACTGATCTATCAGAGCCATTTGTGGGAGGAAGTGTATTTCCGGACGGATTACGAGAACACAGAGAGACAGGACTTCCAGAAAATACGGGGCTATGCCGACAGGGATGCGTGCGGAGGCAACTGTTCCCTGGAATTTATCTGGGAGGATCTTGCCAGGCTTTTCGAGGATTCCCTGGGAATCGTCACATACGCTTCCCTGATCATGGCGCTGGATCCGGTCATCTTTGCGGTGGTGGCTGTCACATCCGGGCTGTCGTATTTTACTGCCAGATGGGAGCCGGTCTACCGGGAGAAGAATAAGCATAAGTGGGAGAAGGAAGAACGAAAAAAGAGTTATCTGAAGGGGCTTTCTGAGGATTTCCAGGCGGCCAAGGACATTAAGCTGTACGGGCTGGAGGGTTGGCTGGAGGGCATGATGCGGGATTACCAGGCATATCTGCTGATGTGGAAGAAACGGTGCGGCTTAAGGGGGGTATGGGCATCCGTCCTTGCCGGTATGATGACCCTTTTACAGAATGGCACAGCGTACATTGTCCTGATCGGGCTGCTGTTAAAGGGCGGCATTACTGTAGGTAATTTTGTCTTTTATTTCGGTATCACAGGGTCGATCGCCGGATTTCTCCAGAGCATCATCGGGGACGCGGCAAAGCTGAACAGCCGGGCTGACAAGATTGCCTATTACAGGGAGGTTTACGATTATCCCAGCATCTTTAACCGCGGTCCCGGGTGTGAGCTTCCCGCCTGGCCTGTGAGGATAGAATTCAGGGACGTCTGGTACAGGTATGACGGTGCGGAGGATTATACCTTAAAAGGGATCACCTTGACTTTGGAGCCGGGGGAGAGCCTTGCCATGGTGGGCGTCAACGGTGCGGGCAAGACTACGCTGATCAAGCTGCTCTGCGGGCTGTACATGCCCACGAAGGGGGAGATCCTGGTGGGCGGCAGGCGGATATCCGAGTACAATGTGGAGGAATATTACAGCCTGATCTCCGCCGTGTTCCAGAAGACAGAGATGACGGCATTTACCATGTTTGAATTTGTGGCAAGCACAGACTCGGAGCATCCCGATGCAAGGCAGCGCGCCGTGTCAGCCATGAAGGCAGCAGACATCTGGGACAAAATAGAAAGCCTGCCAGGCGGCATGGATACCCATCTGCAGAAGGGCGTCTATGACGATGGCGTGGATCTGTCAGGGGGCGAGATGCAGAAGCTGTATCTTGCCCGGGCCATTTACAAGAACGGGCCGATCCTTGTCCTGGATGAGCCCACGGCGGCGCTGGATCCCATTGCGGAAAACGATATCTATCTGAAATACCGTGCCCTGACGAAGGGCAAGACCAGCATTTATATTTCCCACCGCCTTGCCTCCACACGCTTCTGCGACAGGATCATCCTTTTGGAGGACGGGCAGATCCGGGAGAGCGGGACCCATGAGGAGCTCATGAGGGCAAACGGGTCCTACGCCCATA
>CAOKQK010000063.1 GCA_948470905.1 uncultured Lachnospiraceae bacterium
TGCAAGACACGCATCTGAAAATCCTCCCGGGGGCTTTCGTTTCGAGGCTGTCTAAAGTTCCGCCTCTGCACTTCTGCCCCTTTTTGGGGGGGGAGATATTTTCAGCTGCAAGACACGCATCTGAAAATCCTCCCGGGGGCTTTCGTTTCGAGGCTGTCTAAGACCTCCCCCGATTGCTTTCGATCTTTACATGGATTCCGTCCTGGACCAGCCTGCGGAAAAAATACTTCTCCACATCCGTCTCCTTGATACTGCTGGCAAAATTCACCGTCAGCACATCCCCAAAACTTATGATCGCGCAGTTGGTCCTCCGGGAAAAAGGCTGCCCCATATAGATATCAAACCTGTCAATATAGGGTTTCATCCCCTCCGGCACCTTCAGCGCCCCCATATTGGTCAGCCCCGCGGAAGAATTCCTGTCCTGAACCTTTGTATAAAACAATCTCACCACAAAATCCTTGATAAAAAGCGGCACTACCCTGATGAAGGGATTCCTCTGGGTCGCCGCATTGGTGGTGATATCCCCCCTCAGCAGCTTCTCATTAATAAAATAACGCATGTAATTATGAACCTGGAGCACAATCTCCTCAAAAGTATACTCACCCAGCCTGGGGTCTACCCCCGGATAGATCATGGTAATGAAGTTCCGCAGGGTTATGGAAGGGAAAAATCTCCTCAGATTGACCGGCATCGCTATCTTCACCGGACGGTAGCGCCTGGGATTCCCATCCTCCTGCTTCTGCAGGAGCGCGTAAAGCAGAACGGCATTCAGATATTCCGTAATGGTCGCGTTATACCTCTTTGCCACAGTCATAACCTGCGCCACCGACATGATCCCGTCCACGATATTCAGGGTGTAAAAAGGCTCGGGCGTCCCCTCTATCCGGTAAGCCTTCTCCTCCAGGCGCGGCGGGCACACCTTTGCATTGGCATAACGCATATAGGCGTCCTCCAGCTCCTCCTCGTCGGGAGCTTCGTTAATATCCAGCACAAAGCCGCCATTCTCAATCCCCTCATGCCCCAGAAGCCTTAAATAAGTCGCCGTCAGCGTCTGCAGCACGCACATCCCGCCTGTGCCGTCCCCCAGGCTGTGATGCGCCTCCAGAGCAATCCGGTTATGAAAATAATAAACCCGGACAAGATAACGGTTATTCGCCTTAAAATACATGGGCTGACAGGGATTCTTCACATCCTGGCACACAAAGGGACCGGGACGGTCGTTTGGCTCCAGGTAACGCCAGAAAAGCCCCCTGCGGATAGCCGCCTTATAGGTTGGAAACCTGGGCAGGGTCATATCCAGCGCCTTCTGCAGCACCTCCGGCTGTATCTCCTCCTTCAAAACCACGGACAATCTGTATACCGATGAGAAATCACGCCTTTGCAGCGTGGGATATACGATCGCAGACAGATCCAGCTGATACCAGTCCCTGCGTTGCGCCTTCTTTCTGCTTTCCCGATTGCGTGAAGCTCCTTTTTTCTCCATACACCTGCCTCCGCTCTGATCATTACCCCCAGGGATCCGGCAGGGAAGCTATTCCCCCGCCCGCTACACCGGCGTGCAATTGCCCCAACAGCCAACATCTTTGCACCGGGCACATATTACCACATCTGCCAACATTGCTGCACCAGGCACACATTGCACCATCTGCCAGCATCTCTGCACCAGGCGCAGTGCCCACTTACCAGCATTGCTGCACGCCCGCGTGTAGCAAAAAGAGTGCTAAGCCTGCTGCTTAACACTCTCCCACACATGCAGGAAAAGAGACTTGAACTCTCATGGTATTGCTACCACACGGACCTGAACCGTGCGCGTCTGCCAATTCCGCCATTCCTGCGTTCCTACGAACAAATAGAATTATAATCCATCTCTCCCGGAATGTCAACATGTTTTTTCAAAATTTTTACTTTTTTTGATTTTTTTATTCTGAAGCATCCATCGCACCCACCGGGCACTATTTACACCTTTATTTTTTCCCTGTCCAGTGTTAAAATAATAACAGTTCAGCGACCTGTCTGAGCAGTTACCTATCTGAATTTCCAAATATTGACCGGCATGCGTAAAGAGGGATGTTTACACACCCTCTTACGAAGTACGCACAGGAAGGATAATCATGAAAGCAGTCAACCTCAAAATCCAGAACTACTACACACAGACTGGCGTATTGGAAGATGCGTTATTTATGTGGAAATACGATGCAGGCGGACACCGTCAGAGCGCGTATAAAATCGACGTATACGAAAAGGATAAAATAATGTTTTCAACCGGTAAGATTGTATCAGCCGAACAAAATAATATCAGTCTGCCGCTTGATCTGGCAGAACAGACAGAATATGAATTTGCCGTCACTGTCTGGGACGAGAACGATATTCCCGAAACTTCCCACAGAGCAAAATTTATAACCGGTGTGAAAAATTGGATCGGTAAATGGATCGGAAACTCTACGGCGAAGCCGTTTGTGGCAAGGAAACATTTTATGGCTAAGGCAGGTGAGAAATCGGTTTTGTCCGTGTGTGTGCCCGGTCAGTTTGAGGCAAGAATAAACGGTGACAGGATAAGCCCGTATGTATACGAAGGCTCGCAGACCGATTTTAATAAGCACGTTCATTATTCAACCTACGATATAACGGCACATATCCGCAGCGGTGAAAATGAAATTACCGTAGAGTGCGCAAACGGCTGGTACATAGGCGACAGCGACAACGGCAGGCGTTATTTTTACACGGCTGACAAGGGCTATACCCCTTTCGGCGATTGTCTTTGCGTGATGGTGCAGCTGAAAATCGGAGAAAACTATATATCATCCGACAATACCTGGGAGGTGAGCCCTTCCAAAACAGTACACGCAAATATTTACGGCAGCGAGGATATTGATCATACCATAGAATACAAATGGTCAAAAGCCCAATCCGCAACACCTCCAAAAGGGGAAATAATACCTATGACATATCCGCCTGTCATAAGAAAGTATACTTATGAACCCCAGCTGGTTGACAGGGAGCGTTTGATCTTTGATTTCGGGCAAAATATGTCGTCGATGTTTCATCTGAAAATACAGGGGAAACGCGGTCAGCAAATAAAGCTGATACCCGCCGAAAAGCTTAGCGGGGACGGAGATATCTGTCAGACAGTTGACACATACTCTATACTCACCTTAAGCGGCGGCGAGGACCTGTTTGAGCAGAAGTTCTCCGTAAACGGCGCAAGGTGGTATAAAATAGAGGGGGCAGGGTATGAACAGATTCTTGAGTTCAAGTCGTACTTCGCCACTTCTTCAGCAAATGACAGCGGATATTTCCGATGCTCGGATAAGAGAATAAACAGCATCTATTCCCTTATCTCAAAGGCTGTTGAAAGCAATATAAATCATTCCCACACCGATTGCCCAACGATTGAAAAGCTTGGCTGGCTTGAGCCGAACCACCTTATGGCGCGTTCCGTTATGTATATCAGGGATGTTGATACACTCTGGTCGAAAATCGCCATGGATATTCGCGACTCACAGTATACATCCGATGAATTTGATGTTGACAACGGCGCGTTCCCTCACGAATATAAAGGAGGGCTGATACCATCCATTGCACCACGTTACGCGAAGTTTATAACGGACTGGCACTCAGGAAGCTTCTGGGATATTATCCCATGGGGAAGCTCGGTAATTCTCGCGGCATATGAGCAATACCTTTTTTACGGAAACAAGCAGATTTTAGCCGACAATTACGAAAGTGCAAAAAGATATATCTCATATTTGACAGAACAATACAATGACTACGCCCGCCTGTACAACAAAAACACCGGCGAACATTTTATATGCGCGGGACTGGGCGACTGGGGCATAACCCAGAACAGAGGGAACAGCCGCGAGAATATCGAAACCGCCTTTTATTATCACGACCTTATGACAATGGCTGAAATTTCAAAAATTCTCGGCAGAAATGAAGAAACTGAGTTTTTGGCACAGGCCCAACACGTGAAAACACTGTATAACGACAGTCTGCTCATTATAGAAGATTCCAGTGCGTATTACCGCGCGTATGACGACGGAAGCGTCACGCAGGCAAACCAGGCGATACCCTTATGCTTTGGACTCGTGCCACAGGCACATTGTAAAGCTGTTGAAAAAACCCTGATCGGTCTTTGCGAAAACCACCATCTGCGCTGCGGTGAGATAGGACTTGTATCTATCCTGCGCGCGCTGTCTGCAGCCGGCAGAAACGATATCATATACCATATGATTTTAGAGGATACCCACCCGTCCTATCTGCGATTTGTACAAATGGGAGAAACAACCCTGCCGGAATTTTGGCGTGATGACGCGCGAAGCCGCAATCATGATATGATGGGACATATCATGGAGTGGTTTTTCTCCGAGATTGCGGGAATAAAGAGCATGGACGGGTTTAAAACCGTGAGCATCAAGCCTGCATGCACGGAGTTTATCGACAGCTTTGAATGTGAGTTTGACAGCGTAAGGGGAAAAATCAAAGTCACATACGAGGGCGGCAAACTGTCTGTAACAGCACCAAACAATGTGTTATGCCAGCATAACGCCGCTTTATAAGTTCTTTGACAAAATTGGGGAATTTTTTGGTACAACTACATTGCATATCGCAGAACATTTCAACAGGCAGGGCGATGGAATAGTCAACGCCTATCTCCACCGCCCTGTTTTGGTTTTTATCTGACTGATAAATTGGAAGTTATTTTTACCACTTTAACTCATTTTCATCTCTTATTGGAACAACATAGCCATTAGGATGCTCCCCACCATCAATCTCTTTACATAAAAGGTACTGAATAGCCTGCCATGATTTATCCACATCCAGACATGGACATTGCACAGGGTCAATATCAAAAATATCTTTATCACCATTGATTATCTGGCTTAAAAGGGAATTTTCAAATGCTACATAAGTTCCTCTCATCCCCATAATTTCCTCTCCTTGACGGTTGTTTGATTCATCTATTAGCTTCTAAAAAGGAAAAGGCAGATTCCCATATTATCCAGCAAGGCATTAGTCGCAACACAAATTTGTACAGCATTGCCCTCCGTCACTTCTCCCCCGCCAGCGCCACAGAATCCTTGCCATAATAAGAAGACATGGCATAATTCACCCAGTCCTCCGGATCCTCCGTGATATCTCCAAAAAACAACAGATAAGGAGCACAGGAGAACGGCTCAAAGCGGACAACCTTTATGGACTCGTCCTCCAGCACGGCAAGCCTCTCCAGATGTTCTTTATAATAGGTCTGCGCCTGGCCGCGGCGAAGGGAATCCACAGCGCTCAATGATGTCAGCGTGCTCCCTCCCCATACATACAGAGTAAAACACAGCGCAAGCCCTCCGGCTGTCCATCCGCCCAACAGATAACTCCTCTGCGCCTGACCGTCCTCTGCACTGCCGGGGGATAACAATTTCCTGCGATACAGCCACCCCACCCAATACAGCTCATTTCCATACAGCCAGATATAAAAGGTCCAGCGATACAGGTTCTGAATCCTGCCGGCTCCGGTAATCCCCAAAGTATAAAGCGTGGGCGTAAACTGCGCGGCAAAAACTCCAAAGGAAATCATCGTGACCAGGAACGGGAACGGATATTTATAATCCTTTTTCTTTACAATATTTGCAAAAAGAGGCAAAAACAGCACCCCAAGGACCATACAGGGCAATATGGCGTTTCCAGCCACATAAAAAGCCGCCTCCTTCAACGCGAGCAGGATTGCCATGACCGCGGAGCTTCCCTCTGCACCCGCCGTGGACAGACGCGCCCGGTTCCCCGGCGCCAGCACATTCAACAGAAAACCCGCCAGGTACAGCACCATCCCCGCCGTGACGAACCATCTGCCCGGATTCCTGCGATACCAATACCATATTACCGCAAAAAGATAAAGCAACAGCATGAGCACCAGCGTCACGTAGGTCCCGCCGGACACCAAGACCGTAAAAAGCACGATGCCTGTATAGAGCAGAATCCGCTTCCAGCGCCCTGACGAAGCACTGCAATGATACAGCAGCACCAGCAAAGTGACCAGGACCGCCGTCTCATTATACGTTACCGTATATAATGCAGATCCGCAAAACCAGAAAAAAGCCTCCACAGGGACAGGCGTCAGCAAAACCTGCAGGCTGACAACACAGGCCGAAACGATCCCCGCCCGAAAGAAATCCGCCCCCATGACCTTCTTCAGGATCACCATGAACAAAAGCAGCTCAAAAAGCACAAAACCGCCCAGGGAGAGATAGGTCCCCACATAATAGGCGTTCCTGCCAAAAAAGCCCATTGCCGTAGTGGTAAACCATTCCGCCGCAAAAGTTCCCTGCCAGGTATGCCAGTAATCCCACGCATAAGAAACCTGCCTGAGGCAGGTCCTGATCACAGAATGAGTTTCATCCCAGACAGCTTCCGCAGTCTTGGCATATCCAATATCATCCACACTGGCAAAATTATAGTGCCCGATGATAAACAGCGGTATCAGCAAGGCGATCAGCACAAACAATGTGCCGGCAAAAATAACCCTGATGTGCAGTTCCATCCTTGTAAGCCTCTGCATTGCCGAATCTCCTTTAAAAACTGTTAAACAATACGGTACAAAGCCAGCCTGGCTGGCCCGGCTCATGACCCGCGGGAACATAAGTGTATTTATTATACTATACAATTATTAATAATGCACCAAAAATTTACAGTTTTAAAGGCTGCCGCATTAAATTTTTATTAATTTCTTCTAAAAAAAATTTTTTTAAGATTTTTTTCAATTTTCCTATTGTTTTTTTCTCATATCGTGCTACAATAAATGACATGGAAGCATAGCTCAGCCGGGATGAGCGTTCGCCTCACACGCGAAAGGCCAGGGGTTCGAGCCCCCTTGCTTCCATTTTTTATACCCAAAAAGCCCTGCAAATGCGGATTTATGAGGATTCACTTTCTAAGGAGCTGTAAAAACAAATTCCCCGCAGCAATGGAGGAATTCAGGCAGATCAATTGCAAGGGCTTGTATACTTACAGTTTCTTACCATTGTAAAGGGCACTCAGAACGTCAGTCCGGCATTCTTTAATTCCAGGGTGCTGTTAAGAATTTCTTCTCTCCTCTGTTCAGACTTCCCGTTTCAGCGGCGGTTTCTCTCATTGACAGGAACCTTCGTATGCCCGGCAACATCCCGCACCAACCTTTTGTCAGATCCATTGTCCAAAAGATGAGACATACACCTTACCTGCAACGCAATAGGCGATTCCATGTGCCTCAAATCATCCTCTGTTTAGCAGCAGGAGCGCAGGGCTCATTTCCACATTGCTCCATGCCCTGTAAGGCGCCCGCGCCGCAAGCGCCCTGAACTTCACTTGCGCCAAATGACATATGAATTGCCACCAAAACGAAATACCAGGGAGAAATATATTTAGATGCAAACTTTCATATTTTGAAATCAGTGCCCACCAGGGCAGGGAGAAGATTTAAAGTAAGCTTGCATATTTTGATATTAATGCCCACCGGAGCAAAGAGAGGGCATAAGTTTTGAAGTAAACTTCCAAATTTTGTAATCAGTGTCCGCCAGGGCAGGCAGGGGGATAAAAATGAATGTTGAGCAGATTAAAGCAAAACTGAAATCAAGTGAGTATGATTTTCTGAGGGTGAATAAAAATTTGTGTACCAATATCATTCTTTTAACCCTTGGCGGAAGTCATGCTTATGGAATGGACAAAGCCGGGTCGGACTTGGATGTAAGGGGACTTGCCTTAAATTCCAAGGAAGAAATTTTGCTGGGAACAGATTTTGAACAGGTAGTAAATGTAGACACGGATACGACTGTATATTCCTTTAATAAGATGATCCAGCTGCTTACATCCAATAATCCCAATACCATAGAGATTTTGGGCTGTAAACCGGAACATTATCTGCATTTATCTGCTATTGGAAAGGAACTTCTTGATAACAGGAAAATGTTCCTGTCAAAAATCTGTATTCATACATTTGGCGGATATGCCGGCAGCCAGCTCCGCAGAATGGAAAATAAGGCTGCAAGAACGGTAGGGCAGGCACAGAATGAAGCCTATATTCTGAAAAGTATAAGCAATGCAAAATATGATTTCAAGAACAGGTATTTCCCCCACAATGACAGTGACGTGAATCTATATATTGATAAGGCAGTCCAGGAAGGATATGACAGCGAAATTTTCATGGATGTGAATTTGCAGCATTATCCTTTGAGAGACTGGACCGGCATGTGGAATGAAATGAAAGCCATCGTCGTCAGCTATAACAAGATGGGAAAGCGGAATGAAAAAGCAATCAGCCATGATAAATTGGGAAAGCATATGGCTCATTTGATCCGCCTGTATATGATGTGCATTGATATTCTTGAAAAAGAAGAAATCATCACATACAGAGCGGAAGAACATGATCTGCTTATGAGTATCCGTAATGGGGAATATTTAGACAGCAGCAGCCTGCCCGTCAGTGCATTTTATGATTTGTTGAATGAATATGAGAAGCGATTTGATTATGCAAAAAATAATACATCTTTGCCAGACATTCCAGACCATAAGAGAATCAATGAATTTAAAATGTATGTAAATGAAAAAATTGTGAAAGGAGCAGTGTGATGGAAGTATCTGCAAAAGCGAAAGAGAGATTCTGCAAAGACTGTAACGTTTCAATCCGGATCTTCCAGGAACCATATTTTACCGATAGATTGAAGCTGTATGACAAGTTCTATGGGACACTTGGCAAATGGGAAGTATTTTTAAGGGAATTAACGAAATATCATTGTGAGCAGGATTATTTTGAAGAATATAATCGGGTAAAAGACGCTGCAATTATGTACATAAAGAATACAGAAGCGTATCAAAGGTTTAACGCCGAGGATATGAATAAATATCGTGTATCACATCCTGACCTGCCTGGCAAAGATATTTTTAAAGCTGCTAACGACGGCAGGGTTTTTATAAGCATTGATATGAAAAAAGCAAATTTTTCGTCATTACAACATTACGATCCGGCTATTTTTGATTATGCCGACTCGTGGGAAGATTTTATTGGAAGGTATACAGGCAACCAGCATATTATCAACAGCAAATATATACGTCAGGTAATTCTGGGAAATTGCAATCCCAAGAGACATATCACATATGAAAAATATCTTATGGATGGCGTATTGACGTCCCTGACAGAAATATATGTTCCGATAGATAAAATAGTATTTTTCTCCAATGACGAAATTGTTGCCGATGTATCGGATATGAATAAGCCTGAGCAGGAATTGACCAGATTTCAGATTGAAAACGGTATGAAGGACATGGCAATTCCATTAAAAACGGAGTTATTTACTCTCCATAAAATTATTGGATCTGACGGATATTATAAAGAAATTATAAGCAATAACGGAGATACGGAGATTGAATTTAAATGTTTAGATAATTTTTCACTTCCTTTTGTTCTCCGCAGATTTTCAGGAGAAGAAATTACGGACAGCGACAGAATGTTTTATCATGAGGGGTTACTGGCAAAGTTTATGGAAATACCCAAGATTGAGATATAACCCGGTAAAAAAAGTAAATTTCGTCACTTTTGGGTAGTGTAGCCTCGGGCATAATCCCTGAAAACTTTTTGCAGGCACCTTTTCTGCATTGATCTGTTCGCTGGGTTGGGGAAAATGCCGGCTCCACTCTCCCCCGAAAAAAATTATAAAAGACATTGATATGCTTGATAGTATCTGCCGATCTGCTCTCCGGTGCAGGCAAGATTAATTTCACCAGCTCTTTTGTCGTATCAACAACATTTTCAGATACCAGCAATTCGTCAATTGGCATAAATAATGAATCATCATAAATTTATCCAATATCTTTTTGTCATAACTTTTTCGCCGTTGTCATTAATGGTTTCCACAACATTTTCAAGGATACCCCCATTTTTTTCTATTACTCTTGCTGAAGCATAATTTTTTTCACTGCAAGTAATCAGAACTCTTTCAAAATGAAATTTATCTTTTGCATATTGCAAAGCCATTTTCAAAATTTTTGTACCATACCCCTTATTCCATTTACTATATCTTATTTCAGCACCTATATGTCCATCAGACAAAAGCAACTTATCCGTTAAATAATGCCTTATATCTAAACTTCCAATAAATTCTTTGTCATCTACCAGCCATAACATCGTTGATGGTACACGTTCCTTTGGAATATCTATATTGTTTAAGTATTTATAAGCCTGTTCAATTACAATTTCAGGCGGACAGAAAAATTCATCCTCTCCTGACCTATATTTAACATCTTCCTTGTAGGCTTCTATATAAGATGATAAATATTCCTCGCAAGGTGTTATCAGCCTAATATTTTCCATTTTTATATCTCCTCACAAATTTATATTATGCTTTATATAATTGTCTAAAAAATCCTCAACACCTGTTATCTTATAATTCAGAACCGCATCATAAACATCCATACTGGTATATTTATCAAACGAATAAAGATTTCTTTCCATCAATTCCTGTTTCATTTTGATTATAATCTGCTTTAACTCAGGTTTTTTTTCTATTTGGCGAATAATAGAATCACAATATTTTTCTGCCTTGTCTATTGTTTCGGTATTAAAAAACCACATATCAACATTCCAAAGTTCATTTTCTACAAACATTTCAAAACCTTGAAACCAAACCAATTCATTTTTTTCGTTGCACTCTTCTTTTGCTTCATACCATGTCGGATGGAAAGTATTTATGATATACTTAGACAATTCATATAATTTATCTAATGACATTCCACTATTTTCAACATCAATATCCAGGTCATTCCAAGCCATCATATCCATACGATAACTACCAATAATATGGGGACAACCATACTTTTTTAATTCATCCAATAAACCGCATTTATATAAAATAAAGTCTGCTTGTTCTTTTCTTGACATATTTTTGTTTCTCCCATTCGGCGAGGTTATTTTTAAGTATAAACTTTTTTGTAAAAAAAGCAATACTTATATTAAGATAGCGGCGTGCTCTTTGTTATTATTAACCATATTTGTTTAAGCTGTGTGTAAATATACGCCTGCTTTTACTTCAATTACATCATTTATTATGGCTTGCTGATTTTCTGTTGTCAAAATATTGCCAATATCACTTTCATGTCTAATACGCCCTACAAAATGAAGTAATCCAAAGAGCTAAGGCATACAAACACATTGATCTTCCTTTATCCATCCTTATTAAATAATGTTAGCGCCATGTATATATAACATTAATAAGGAAAATGAATTCGTTATCCTCCACCACTCTAAACAGCAAATTGGAACATTACGCATTACTTTCTTCATATTGTTTTGCAAGTTCTCCTAAATGCTCCACGATATTAGGATTCCAATATATTATGGTTGTTAATTCTTCGCATGGAAACTTTGCACATAAACCACAAAACCGAACCTTATGCCTCTTTATACAAGCTTATTTCTTTAAAACCAATACTTGACCAAAATTTGATACCCTGTCCGTCCTGTGGACATGGTATTATGTTGGCACAGAAGGTCATCATGCCAGCTTCTAAACTCCATATGCGCTGAAGCGCTCAAAAATATGGTATTATATGTCAAAGTCATCATCCTCCGCCACGGGATGATCAAAATCAAGTACTCTCCTCTCATGCCTCTTTGGCAGCGGCAGGGGATTCTCCAGAAAGACAATTTCTTTTCCCTCTTTTTCAGCTGTTTTTTCTTCCGGCTTCTTATCAGCTGCCGTATCCGACATATTTTCAAGCCGTTCTGGAGCTGCCAGACTGCTCTGGGCGGCCTGAATCTCATTATTTTTTACATTTTCCCGACTAATCCAGAACTCTTGTTCTTTCTCCTCTCCCCGGTTCTTCCAGGGCTCCCGTTCTTTCTCCTCTCCCCGGTTCTTCCAGGACTCTTGTTCTTTCTCCTCTCCCCGGTTCTTCCAAGGCTCCTGTTCCTTTTCTTCTTCCCGGTTCTTCCAGGGCTCCTGTTCCTTTTCCTCTCCCCGATTCTTCCAGGGCTCCTGTTCCTTCTTTTCTTCCTGTCTCTCCAGGTTTTCAATTGCCTCCAGCCAGGAGACCACCTCCCGCTCATCCTCTTTTCTCTGCTGTGCCCTGAGCGCCGTTTTGGTGCCCAGGCATTGCTGCAGACCAATTCCTGCCAGGATCACAAACAAGAGATACAGGGAAAGCGTTCCCGGCATCTCCGGGGTAAATATCCCAAGACACCCCGCCAGGATCACTGCACAGGACGCCAGCATATATATCCCAAGCCTCTCTCTTTTCTTATCAAACCAGAAGCTGTAAATTCCAAGAGCCATCAGCCAGATCAATACAAAACTCTCCGCCTGTGAGTCCTGCATGGAGGCAGTTGCTGACAGCAGAAACTTCTTTGGCGCATAGAGCTGGAACCAGACCTGCAGTATGCTTCCAAAGCTTTTTCCGCTGGCCAGGGAATCTGCCGCCACACAACACGCAAAACCAGCGATAAAGCCCAGCACGCAGCACAGGCAGGGCATAACTTTTCTCTCCAGTCCGGACAGCTCCCTGTCCACGCAGAAGATCATGCCCACAGAAAAAAGCAGAAGCAGCACTCCTGCCACATCCAGATAAGCTGCCACGGAGCTGACAGCACCGACAAGAAAGAATAAAATCAGAACAGGCTTTTGTCCCGATGCCTCACGCCGGAACCCATACCCGCAGATTGCCGCCGATGCAGCCCCGGCTGCCGCCAGAAGGCATAGATACAGCATGTTCGGCGACAGTACAAGAGCTTCCCGAACCATGCAGGGAGCACACGTAAAAAAGCCTGCAACTGTCAGCGCCGCAATGTGGCCGATGTATTTTCTGACCTGGTAATAAAGCAACAGAGCAGCAATGCACTGAAATATCATCTGAAGTATGATCCCAAGTACAAAGTGGTTGCCTAAAAACAGAAATACTAGATGCAATATCCAGACATAGATATGAACCGCGCCATGGGCGGCCTGAGGAATATCCCGCCCCAATGTAACCTCTGCGGCCTGGTAATAAATGGATGTTTCCTCCACACCCTGAAAAGCGGACACTCTGAACACGACCCCCAGCACCAGCAGGACGATCAGGATAACTGCCTCAGCCGCCAGCGGCAGTTTCTCCCTTTTGCGCACATAAGCCCTCAGCCCCGGCGCAAAGCGATGCAGCAGGAAAGCGGCACCTCCCGACACTGCCATCCATACCAGGGCAAGTACAACACCGCACCAGGAAGGAAGACCATCCCCGCAGAAAAGATTTCCTATGCCCACCATGAGCGTTCCCACCATAACAGTGTAAAAAGCCCACAGCAGGTAACTAAACACGTTCTTTTTCCAACTCATATCAGCCTTCCGTTTTTCGTAACAGTTCAGACAACCTCTTTTTCTTCTCCGGCCAGCACCTTCTCAATGTTGTAACGGGGCCTGTGCTTCACCTCGATATAAACTTTGCCGATGTACTGTCCGACCATGCCGATGGCAAGCAGCTGAAGACCGCCCAGGAACCAGATTGACAGGATCAGCGAGGTCCATCCGGCAACCACATGTCCCGTAAAGTAAGAAATCAGCGCATATACCGCCGCCAGCACGCACATAAAGATGATAAACAGCCCCATTCCCAATATCAGGCTGATAGGCTTTACACTGAAAGAAGAAATCCCGTTAAATGCCAGCGCCAGCATTTTTTTCAGGGGATATTTGGACTCTCCCGCCGCACGCTCTTTGCGGTCATAATACACGCAGTCCGTCTGATAACCGATCAGCGGCATCATTCCCCTCAGGAAAAGGTTCGTCTCCCCATACTTGGAGAACTCCTCCACCGCGCGCTTTGACATCAGCCGGAAATCCGCGTGATTGTACACCGTCTTGACTCCCATCATATCCATGATCTTGTAAAAAGCCTGCGCCGAGGTCCTCTTGAAAAAGGTATCCGTCTTCCGTTCTTTTCTGACACCGTAGACTATATCGCTGCCGGCATGGAACTTATCTATCATCTCCTCTATGACGTTTACATCGTCCTGAAGGTCCGCGTCTATGGAAATGACCACATCACTCATGTCCCTGGCGGTGAGCAGCCCTGCCGTCAGGGCAAACTGATGCCCCACATTGCCGGCGAGCTTCACCCCGCTGACACTCACGGGATATGCCGCATGTTCTTCCTCTATCAGCTCCCAGGTGCGGTCCCTGCTGCCGTCATTCACAAACATTATAAAGCTGTCCGGCGCGATTTTTTCTTTTTGCACCAGGTCTTCCAGCACTCCCCGCAGTGCCTCGGAGGCAAGCTTCAATACCTCCTCCTCGTTATAGCAGGGAACTACGATCGCTAGCCTGTCCATATCCGACTCCTCTTATCAAACAACGCACTTCGACTTATTCATCCCAGTTGTGGTAGACCGCCTGAACATCGTCATCCTCATCCAGCAGATCCAGTGTCCTCTGGAGATTCTTCACTGCCGTCTCGTCTGTGAGCGCCACATAATTCTGCGGTATCATTGTCACCTCCGCGCTCAGCATGGGTATGCCCGCATCCTCCAGCGCCCTGCGGACCTCCTCAAAGCCGTCCGGGTCGGTCAGCACCTCATAACTGTCTTCTTCCTCGTTAAAATCCTCCGCGCCTGCATCCAGCGCCAACATCATAAGCTCGTCCGCATCCTTGTCACATTCTTCCCTGTCTATGATGATCTGGCCCTTCTTGTCAAACATGAAAGAAACACATCCCGGCGTGCCTACATTCCCCTGCCCCTTGGTGAAAGCGCTTCTCACATTTGCTGCTGTGCGGTTCTTGTTGTCAGTCAGCGCATCCACAATGACAGCGATACCGTTTGGCCCATAGCCCTCATAGGTAACATATTCATAGTTTACGTTTCCCACATCGCCGGCTGCCTTCTTAATGCCCCGCTCGATAGTGTCGTTTGGCATGTTGTTCGCCTTCGCCTTTGCGATAACGGAGGCAAGCTTAAAGTTGTTGGAAGGATCCGGACCACCTTCCTTTACGGCAACAGCGATCTCCCTTCCGATAATGGTAAATATCTTTCCCTTTGCCGCATCATTTTTTTCTTTTTTATGCTTAATATTTGCAAATTTTGAATGTCCTGACATATTTTATCTTCCTTTCTCTCTCTATCATGTTACCTTGATCACTCTGCCACCGGCGGTAAAATGCCCTCACACGCTCCTGACACCCTGGCATACCGCATTTCTTCCGCCGAGACAGCGCATAATCCTCTGTCAGCCTGCGGCACATGCCTACGGCTTCGCAGTCTCCTGCGGCATGCCGTCCGCTTCCCCTGCACCCTCTCCCGGCGTCTGCGTAAGCCTGGTGACAAGCACGCTCTGGATCATCTTATTTTCCACGGAAAGAATCTTAAAATTAAATCCTCCATAATCCACATTAAACTGTTCGTCCGGCTCAGGTATTTTGTCCAGCCTTGCGATCAGGAATCCGTTCAGTGTCTCAAATTCCTCGTCCTCAAAATGGATCTCAAAGCGCTCTTCCAGCTCCTCAAGACGAGTCCTGCCGTCTATGACGTACTCATCTTCTCCCTTGGCTTCAATATACTCCACATCCTCATCATATTCGTCCATAATATTGCCGACAATTTCCTCCAGGATGTCTTCCATGGCTACCAGCCCGTCTGTCTGCCCATACTCATCCACCACGATCACCATCTGCAGCTTCTGTGCCTGCATTTCATGAAACAGCTCGTCAATATGCTTGGTCTGAGGTACAAAGACCGGCTCCCGCATCAGCCCTTCAATGCTGCCCAGGGGACAATCCTGCTTGCCGTCATCCGCATGATAGCGCATGGCGTCTTTCAAATGCAGGATCCCGATAATATGGTCGATATTTTCTTGAAACACAGGGTAACGGCTGTTTTTCTCACCCAGCATAAAAGAGATTGCGTCCTTGAGCATTGTCTCCGAATCGATGGCCACAATGCTGTTCCTGTGGGTCATGATGTCCTGGGCTTCCTTGTCGCCGAACTCAAAAATATTGGAGATCATCTCCGCCTCGCTTGCCTGGATCAGTCCCTGTTCATGCCCCTCGTTCACCATGCTGATGATCTCTTCCTCGGTCACATCACTCCCGTCCGCCTTTTCCTTTACTCCGAACAGACGCAGGATGCCGTTTGTGGTGACTGTCACCAGCCCTGTAAAGGGCGAAAGCAGCTTCGTCACAAAATACACTGGCCGGATACAGGCATATGCCCAGCGCTCCGGCACTCTCGCAGCTATCTTCTTTGGAAGAAGGACACCGAGGGTAAGTGTTATGTACAGAAGGAGGAAGCAGGACAGGATTGCCGCAATCACAACGATCGCCCCCGCCGGAGTGCCCTCAAGCTTAAGCTGATGCTCCGCCACAAACCGCAGCCCCCTGGATATGGAACGGAGCAGGACGCCCAGATGGACCGCTCCGATGACCACATTGATCAGCGTCGTGATCAGCTGCACCGTGTTGATGTACTCCGTCGGATTACTGATGATGCTTTTCAGCTTGACAGCCCTCTTGTCCCTGTCCTCGTCGGCCCTCCTCTCAACCTCCTTTTCGTTCAGGAGCACGATCGCCGCTCCAAACCCATAAAAAAACATGTCAACCAAAAGCAGCAGCACATAGAAAATTATACTGGCACCTTCGTCCATTTTGATAACCTTGCCTTTCTGTATCCTGCAAATATGTGCGGATCACACAGATCCGTGCCGGAAAACCATCTCACACAGCCCTGCAGGTAAATTTTACCGAAACCTTTCAGTAATGCACTTTAATATACCATTTTTCCCGCTGTTCGTCAAGAACAGCTTACGTTCGTCCAAAGCCCTTATGTATCCAGCTCAAGGCTTATCATCAGGGCTTTATTGACTCTTTTCATGACTTCGCCATCCAAATGGCACACCTTATCCTTTAATCTCTTTTTGTCGATCGTCCTAAGCTGCTCCAACAGAACCACGGAATCCTTATCCATGTCGTAGAGCGCCGCATTCAGCTCTATATGTGTGGGCAGCTTCGCCTTGTTCATCTTTGAAGTGATCGCGGCACAGATGACTGTGGGACTGTGCTTGTTTCCCACATCATTCTGGACGATCAGCACAGGCCTGATCCCCCCCTGCTCCGAACCGATCACCGGTCTCAAATCCGCATAGTAAACATCTCCTCGTCTCATTTTTCCTCCAAATATATTTCTGTCCCCATTTCATACCCGGAACCATAAGGAGTGTCCATGGTCCTGGACGGCTCCTTCTCCCCGGACTGTTACATTTGTAGGAAAGCATTTCCAATTTCACGGGTATTTATTCAAAATCCTCTACAGGATACCTGCAAAAAATAATCTCATCCCCTTCTGTGTAAACTCTGGGGATCCGTTTGCCCAGGTCACAGACCAGCTCATAGTGAAAGCGCCCCGACAGCTCCCCCAGCTCCTCCGCCGTTATCCTTTCACCCCCGCATTCCCCCAGCAGCACTGTCCTGTCACCCTCCGCCGCCTCCGGGATATGGGACACATCCACCATGAACTGATCCATGCAGACCCTGCCCAAAATGGGCGCCCGCTTCCCATGGAGCAGCACATATCCCCTGCCGGACAGCGCCCGGGGGTAGCCGTCCCCGTAGCCCACAGGCACCGTTGCGATCCTCATTTCATGGTCTGCCGTAAAAGTGCCGCCATAACTGACCGACTGCCCCGCTTTTATGGTCTTCACATACACAATATGGCTGTACAGGGACATTGCGGGCCTTAAGGGCACAATATCCATCCTCACTTCATCGGAAGGCGCAAGCCCATACATGACGATCCCAGCCCTCGCCATGTCCATCCCCATCCAGGGCAGCTCCAGAATACCGGCACTGTTCACACAGTGCTTTATCGGAATTTCAAGCGAAAGCTCTTTTTCTATCATATGTATAAAATCCGTAAAGGTGCCAAACTGCTCCAGCGTGACTGCCTTATCCGCCTCATCCGCCTTGGCAAAGTGGGTGAATATGCCCTCAATCTCAATCTCCTCCCGGCACGCCAGCTCTTTTATGAAAAGAAGCCCTTCCCTGTCGGGTGTGATGCCGATCCTGTTCATGCCTGTATCCACCTTGACATGTACCTTGACAGGCTTTCCCGCCTTCCTCGCCGCTGCCGCCAGGGGAGCGATGCTGTCTGCACGGAACACCGCAGGGCGCAGTTCCTCCCGTGCCAGGAGCTCATAGGAATAAGGAAAGGAATATCCCAGTATCAGTATAGGCTTTCCAATCCCTGCCAGCCGCAGCGCATGCGCCTCCTCAGGAGTCGCCACCGCAAACCCGAACATAAAGTCCAGGGGCTCCAGTTTCTTTGCGATGGGCACACTGCCATGCCCGTAGCCGTCCGCCTTGACGACACCTGTCAGCCGGGTCTGCTCCGGAAGATTCTTCTTTATGTTCCTCAGATTATTCACGATGGCATCCAGATCCACCTGCGCCCAGACTCGCTGGCAGCGCTCAAGCTTCTTGTCATGATCCAATTTTACACCCCCATGCCTGCTTCTGCCTCTTTACAGTTCATCATGCTCATTATTCTCATTTTGATTCTCATTGCTCTCCGCATGCCTTTTTACATTGCAGTTCCTACCTCTATTTCCATATCCAATCCTATGCTGATCTATTCCGCCTGCATTACAACTGTGCCGCCGCTTCCCGCCATCTCCCGCCACACAGGCTCTGACCTCCGCACTGCAGCTCCGACAAAGCCTCCACAATATCTCCCGCCATGCAGGCATGTTCTCCCAGCCCCGCCGCTGCGGCGTCTCCTGCCATTCCATGCAGATAGACGCCCACTGACGCCGCCTCAAAGGCTCCCATCCCCTGCCCCAGCAGGGCGGCGATCACGCCTGTCAGCACATCCCCGCTGCCTGCGGTCGCCATGCCGCTGTTGCCGGTGAGGTTCACGCAGACCGGCATAGCCTCCCCGCAGATAAAGGTCCTGGCATCCTTCGCCGCCACTACCCCATGGACCCGCCCTGCAAACGCCTGCCCCTGTCCGGGCAGATCTTTCTTCAGGACGCTTACGGGTATGCCGGTCAGCCTGGACAATTCCCCTACATGCGGTGTCAGGACGACCTTTCTGCCTGATTTTTTGCCTGCATTATGATCCCCTTCCCTGCCCTCTGCCTGCATTCCCAGCACCTCCAGAAGCTCCGGGGCTTCCGCCAGAAGATTCAGCGCGTCCGCGTCCACCACCAGGGGCAGGTCACATTCTTCGATTACCTGCGCAAGCAGCCCCCTTGCCCTCTCATCTTTCCCAAGCCCGGGACCTACAGCCACCACATCCGCCCACTGGTCCAGGCTTGCCCTGATATCCTCCTCCGTCTCCAGCAGCGCCTCCGGCACAGCCTGCTGCAGGATCACACGGTTTTCCTCCGGCGTCGCCACCTTGACCATGCCCGCTCCCATCCGGTAAGCTGCCTTTGCCGCCAGCACTGCAGCACCTGCCATGTTCCTGCTGCCGGCCACCAGCAGCACCTTGCCGAAGGTTCCCTTATTACCGTCGCTCCTCCTTGCGGGAAGCAGGTCCCGGGCGCTCTCATCATAAGCGAACATCTGCGGCTCCTGCCCATAAAAGCCCGCTTCCGAAATACCGACCTGTGCCACCGTCACCGCGCCGGCATACTGACAGCCCGGATACAGCACCAGCCCCCTCTTGCAAAATCCAAAAGTGACGGTGCAGTCCGCCCGCGCCACGCAGCCAAGGACTTCCCCCGTATCGGAATCAAGACCGCTTGGCAGATCGAGTGCAAGCTTAAATCCCTCCATCTCATTATATTGCGAAACAGCAAGGGCAAATTCCCCCGTAATGTCCCTGGTAAGCCCCACACCGAACAATGCGTCTACAAGCACCTCATAGTCCCTGCGGGAGGGCTCCCGGGAAAGCCTGACCGGATAATGTCCCAGGATCTTCTCCTGCTGCAGCCACTGCGCCGATGCCTTCCGGCGCTCTCCCACGCACCAGACCTCCACGTCATACTGCCGCTCCGCAAGCAATCTGGCAAGTGCAAGCCCGTCACCGCCGTTGTTGCCCATGCCTGCCATGATCAAAACACTTTTTTCAGCGTGAAAATGTTCCTCTATCACACCAAGCGCCCCCAGCGCAGCCCGCTCCATCAGGACACAGGCGGGAATGCCTGTCTTTTCTATTGTGTTGCTGTCGTACCGTCTCATCTCAGCCGCTGATACCAAATATTTCAAACCTACACCTCTATTTTAAGTTCCGCTTCTTCACTACAGCCCCCCTTGGTGGGGGAGATATTTTCAGCTACTTACACCGCATCTGAAAATCCTCCCGGGGTCTTTCGTTCCGAAGCTGTTTTTAGTCACCCTTGCAGCAATTTGTTCCGCTTCTTCACCACAGACACCCTGTGGCGGGGGATCATTTTTCAGCTGCCGTGAGCCACAAGTCAAGGCTCGGACGATAAGCCACACATGCAAACAGGCAGACTGACCACCGCTGCCTGTGCCAGTCCGCCTATGCGCCCTTTGTCCCGGAAGATTTATCTTCCGGCTTTTTATTATCCGCTCCCGGCATCGCAGGGTGCTGCTCCGGATTATATTTCATGTCAAACATATCAATCACTTCCGCGCCAAAAAGAGCATGCATATAAGAATAGATCGCATGGTTGCGCTGCTCCATCTCCTGCTTTTGGATCAGCTTCTTTTTCAGCTCGATTCTGGTCCGCTTCACCCAATCGGAGATGTGCTGGATATCCCTGGTATTTTCCTTCATGGTCTGATAACAGCAGTCCATTGTGATCTGCATCAGCCGGATATTGACATCCTCAATCCGCTGGGGCAGCACCGTCAGCTCATTCTGATAGCGCTCCAGCTTCTCATTGCACTCCTCCAAAAGCCTCCTGTTCTGTTCAATCTTCTTGTCCAAAAGCGGATTCGGCTTTTGTTCCGCCTCATCCACCATGGGCATGATCTCATCCATAAGCATTTTCTTCAGTTTCCTGATCTCCTTGGTCTCTGTATTCAGCTTACCCTGCCGCTTCAAATAAGCATTCAGCTGATGTTCGAGATTGGAAACCTGTTTCCTTGCCTGCGGCGTCAGCAGATTGTACCACCTGTTGTCAAGCGTAAGTATCGGAATGCTTTTTCCCCTCAATGCCTCCGCAAAACCTTCCTGACGCCTACTGTTCATGCGCATCCTAAGCACCTCCCCGTCAAAGCATCTCCTGTTCCTTCATATACCTGTTAATATTATAAGAAAGCTTCATCAGACTGTCGGACAGGTGTACATTTTCAACCTGGATCTGGGCAGGCACGTTCAGATCCACATGTGCAAAATTCCAGATGGCACGGATTCCCGCCTGCACAAGCCGCTCAGCAACCACCGGCGCGGCACTTTTCGGAACGGTCAGCACCGCAATACCGATATTGTTTTCACGGATAAACCTCTCTATCTCCTCCATTGCCATAACCCTGACACCCCGGACCTCCATGCCTACGATTGACGGATTCTGGTCAAATATGCCGCTGAAAATAAAGCCACGCTTTTCAAAATTAATATAATTGCCCAGGGCCCTTCCCAGATTTCCCGCACCGACAATGATAAAATTGTGCTGTCTGTCCAGACCAAGTATCCTGCCGATCTCATTGTAAAGATGCTCTACATTGTAGCCGTAGCCCTGCTGCCCAAACCCGCCGAAATTGTTGAGATCCTGACGGATCTGCGAAGCAGTCACCTTCATCAGCACGCTCAATTCCTGAGATGATATCCTCTCCACCCCTTCATCCTTCAGTTCCCCTAGATAACGAAAATATCTGGGAAGGCGTCCTATGACCGCCTGTGAAATTTCTTTCTCGTCCAAGATACTTCCCCCCAAAATCCAATCATTTCTTCTCCAATTATCATAGCAAGATGTGAAAAAAATGTCAATGGGCAGGTGCAGTTCTCACATTTTTTGACTTTGCAGGAGGGACCGGCTCCTAACCCTTTTCAGCCTTCACCGTCTGATCTTCTTCGTCTTCCGGCTCCTGACTCTTTTCGTCTTCCGCCGGGAGTTTGACAGTTAAGGATATAAAAATCACCTTGCAGGCCGCATAGGACCTG
>CAOKQK010000064.1 GCA_948470905.1 uncultured Lachnospiraceae bacterium
CAAGCATTTTTAATATTATGCTCTCTTATAAAATCAACAACACATTTATCTGGCAGTTTATTATACTTCAAAAATGGGGCAGGCTTATCCCGCTTAATATAAAAGGTATTCCAATCCACTCCCTCTGTATATTTGTCCAGCATATTAAATAAATCATTTATTGTATTAATAAAATTCATACACATACCTCCAACAATCCCAATTTAACATTCTTTCTTATAAATTAACATTCCGTTACCGTAAGGGTCATCTTCCGCCCCAAATTCTTCCTTAACAAATTCATAACCATTTTTTTCAAGAACTCTCACAGAAGCATTATTTCCACGCATAACACGTCCATATAAAATATTTATTCCCAAAATTCTTTTTATAAACGCTGTTATAGCTTTTAATAATTCAGTAGCATACCCATTTCCACTATACTTTTTACATATCCCATAGCCTATTTCTACCTCATCAGGATTTCCTTCTACCTCGGCGTGTTCTTTGTTATTATTAACTATATTTGATTAAATTTTTATGCAAATACACGCCCGTTTTTACTTTAATTACCTCATTATATTATGGCTTGCTGATTTTCTGTTGCCAAAATGTTGCCACACATTTATTATAGCAAATCCTCATAAATTGACAACCTGTTTTTGAAATGTTACACAATAAAAGCTCGTTTTTGGGATAGGAGTATAAAATATAGTAGAATTTTTCTCTCCTCTACAAGCTGATTTTAGGTCAGTTGAGGAATTAAAAAACGCCGAAAAGCCGCATAAACACTACGTTTTGCATGCTCTCGGCGTTCTTTTTATCCCCTGTTTTTTTGGTGCTTTTTTGCTGAATGGTGCCCAAATCCCACGTGGAGATATAAAGGGCTATAAAAAGCAGTAAAGAGATACGCCCGTTAAAGCTCTAAATCGCTGCTTTTGGCAAACCCATATCTATCATACCACAGGAGGTTTTTTCTTATAGCTGAAGCTGGTGGGGACGCACCGGCTATGCCGGTGGTTTATTTTTTACTGTGACACAATCAAAACCCCGCAGCAAGCTGACGGGGTTTTTGACCCTCGCGGCATTCGTCAAGGTCCCAGAGAAGTAAACTTTAAGGAAGTTCACTTCCTTGGACTTATGACTCATTGCCCGCGGGAATAAAGCGGTAAACGCTGTCCTCCAGCATTTACCGCTTCTACTCTACTGTTTATCCTGTTTTGCGAAAAAATCGTCAATTACTTTCTTAATATGTTCTTCCGGCATGGTCTTCAGCAAATATCCCTCTGGCTTCAGGGCCATTACATTCCTGACACTCTCTCTGTCACCTCTTCCGGTGAGAAAAATAACTGGAATGCCTGCCATGGTCTTCTCCGAACGGATCATTTCCAAAGTCTGCCGCCCGTCACAGATGGGCATTTCGTAATCCAGCAGGATCAGGTTCGGCTTGTTCACAACAATACTCTGGATGGTGGAAACGCCGGAATCGGCTTCCACCACATGATAATCCTTCTCCAGCAGGCTGGATATCTTTTTCCGCATGAACTCAGAATCATCCACTACAAGGACCCTCTTCCTTGGCTCCTCCCACTCTTTATTTTCCACAGTCAGATACTGATTTACCATATCCATCGCATTTTGATGGTCGATGGCATATGCAATCTTATCATGAATGGAATTGGCAGTGATGGCACAGAACGCAAAATAACCAGATCCCGTGTCAAAGAGCAGGCTGCAGGAAGGATGTTCCCGCTCAAAGGAATCCTGGAGCTGCTCCTGGGTCAGCAGGCTTTCCTTTTCCAGCTCGAACTTCTCCAGCGACGGAAAGCTCTCCCTCACACGCTCTATAAACTGTCGCGAAATATACCGGGTCACGTTGATCGCCATAACATCAAGCTTTGGATAGTCCACATTCAGGATCGCGCTCATGATCTTAAGCAGAAGCTGCTCCTCATAGACAAGGATGACCTCCCACTTCCTTTTCTCCTGTCCCTTGTAAATGAACCTGCAGCACACGAGTTTTCCAAAATCCTGCCCGCCATACTGTTCGCTGATCATCTTTGCCTTCATGTGGAAAATATCCTGCACGAGCTGTACCACTGTCAGCTCCACAGCCTCCCTCTCCCGCTCATGAGGGAGATCTACCCACTTGCTTCTGGTCTTCCCTAAGATCGCCATATCCTCCGTCAGGGTATGGGAGATCACCCAGCCGATGCACACCGCCAGGAAATGGCGCACGGACTCTGGGGAATACTGCATTTCCTCCATTTCCTGCTCCAGCACCGGCAGTGTCTTTTCCCGAAAATCATCGTGCAGACGCTTATGTACCTCATAATCCTTATAATTGATCGAAAGCATGTATGCTTCCTCGTGCTTAAAATGCTCAAAAGAATGGTTCTTTAAGAATTTTACACCCTCCCGGCATACCCATTCGCTTTTTTCCTCGTCTTCATTGATCCTCATAAGTTTATTCATCGTGGAAAAAAGCTGCTTGTGTTCCTTGTCGATAAAATCAATTCCCAGCTTATATCTGTCATTCCATGCAACCTGCTTCATGGTCTTCCTCCTCCACCGTGCAGCTCTCCCGGCTGCCCTGAATTTCATATCCGCTAAAGATTATACCACATCTTTCCATATTTTGGCTATGAAAATATATAAAATATTGGAGTACATCATCCTCTGGCCTTTGTATTCTACGCGCATCCGCAGCCTGCGGCCGGATCCCCGGACATCCGTCCGGCAGCGTACACCACGCAGCCGTGGGGCGGCACCTTCGCACACAGTACGCCGTCCGCAGGGATCACGGTTTCCCCTGTCCAGAGCTCTGTCAACACCTCACCCTGCCGGATCCCCGCATCCTCACACGCTGCCCGCAGACAAGCCTCCTTCTCCTCCAGGTTGAACATTGCTATGTACCTTGTGCCTTCCTTTTCATTGCACGCCTTCCAGACCGCCTTTGTGTCATCCAGGCAGAGCTGCCTTGGCCTGCACGCCGGCGTCAGCATTCTCAGCACTTCACGGTTGGTGAGCAGGGACAGTGTCCACTGATCCAGCTTTGTGAGCTCACCTCCGATCATCAGGGGGGAACCGAAAAGACACCACAGCGTCAGCATGGTTCGCTGCTCCTCCCTGGTAAAATTCGTAAGGCGCTCTCTCCCAAAACCCTTTCCCACATATCCCACAGGCAGCATGTCACAGTCCGGATAACAGCCCTCACTCACATGGTTCTGCCACAACTCACAGCGTTCAAACATATTTTTCAGAAGCTTCCAGTCATCCCAGAAATCATCCGTAATGCGCCACATATTGGCATAGGTTTCATAATGCCATGCCTTGCTGATCAGGGCTGGACCCGGCGAAAGGGACAACACGATCTGTCTGCCGCATTTCCGGATAGCCCGGGCCAGCATCTCCACCTCATGTTGCGCCGAATAAGGATTGTGGGGGTACAGGTTGGTATTGCAGATATCGTCGCACTTGACAAAGTCCACGCCCCACTTGGCATACAGCTCCAGGATGGAGTCATAGTACGCCTGGCCTTCCGGCATCTTCCTGACGCCGTACATATCCGGATTCCAGCCGCAGATAGAGGAAGGGTCCGCGATCAGATCCGCGGTGCAGCCCGCCCCCTTTACAGGTAAATGGTCATGGCCCGCCTTTCTCGGGATCCCCCGCATAATATGAATACCGAACTTCAGCCCCAGGGAATGTACATAGTCCGCCAGAGGCGCAAAGCCCTGACCGTCTGCCGATGAGGGAAATCTCTCAGGATCCGGAAGCAGCCTTCCGTACCCGTCCATTTCCAGCCGACTGAAAGGGATGTACTGATATCTGTCCCTTTTACTTCCCGCCCCGTGGGCATACCACTGGATATCCACCACCACATACTGCCATCCATATTCCTTCAGATGCGCCGCCATATAAGCCGCGTTTGCCTTCACCTGTTCTTCATTCACCGTTGTGTCATAATAATCATAACTGTTCCACCCCATGGGAGGCGTAACCGCGAACTGATCCTTGACCATAATAAGTCCCCCCTGACCTATCTGCCCTCCGTCAATCTTTTCCGTTTCTGCCTTCCATCAGTAATTTTCCGCTTCCACCTCAAAATATGCCTGGGGATGCTTACAGACAGGACAGACCTCCGGCGCCTTTGTGCCGACCACGATATGCCCGCAGTTGCGGCACTCCCAGACCTTGACCTCGCTCTTTGCAAACACCTCTCCCATCTCCACATTCTTTAACAGAGCGCGGTATCTCTCCTCATGATGCTTCTCGATAGCTCCCACCTGGCGGAACTTCTCCGCAAGCTCAGGAAAGCCTTCCTGGTCGGCGGTCCTGGCAAACTCCTCGTACATGTCTGTCCATTCGTAATTTTCGCCTCCCGCCGCCGACGCCAGATTCTCCGCAGTGCTGCCAATGCCGGACAGTTCCCTGAACCACATCTTCGCATGCTCCTTCTCATTATCCGCAGTCTTCAAAAAGATGGACGCTATCTGCTCGTAGCCCTCCTTTTTTGCCACAGAGGCAAAATAAGTGTATTTGTTGCGCGCCTCCGATTCTCCCGCAAACGCTGCCTCCAGATTTTTCTCTGTCTGTGTTCCCGCATACTTGTTCATATATTCTCTCCTATTCCAGTTCCCGCCTGCGGGAACTTTTTCGCCTCTCCGCTTCTACGCCCACCTGGCTGGGAGCAATTTTCAGCTGCTAAGACCGCGGCTGTAAATTACTTCCGGGTGCGCAGGATAGTTACTGTTTCAAAATATTTTCCTGACCTATTGTAGCACAAATCCCCTGCTAAGACAAGCAGCAGAATACGCTCACGCACACCTGGCCTCTCTGTACCTGCGTATAAGCCGCAGTATCAGATGATAAATCCCCCGTATCACCGAAAAAACCATGAACATACAGATAAATCCAAACACCCCGAACACAATGTCCTTGAAATCCATGGTTCCCGTGTTCGTGACCCGCTGCCCGATCTCTATGGCAAAGGTGATAACGATGATCAGGGTAAACACATAGATCCAACTGATCACCATGATGTGGTTATGTTTCACAAGCCACTTAAAAAGCGGATGCACTGCAAATATCATTGCCATTCCCATGGCGCCGATGATCAGGAAATGCAGCTCCTTATCCGAAAAATTGTACTCATAGGCATCGTTCAGATGCAGCAGATAGTTATGTATCTTTGCCACCTGCCCCACGATCCAGTATAAATATTTTCCCATAAAAATCTCCTTTTATCCGCCGTTTCCGCCTCATTACCCGCCAGATTCCCTCTTGCCCCGGGCTTGTAGCTCATTGCCCCCGGAAACAAAAATACGTTTTCGGCGGGAGACTCCTGTCGCCAAAAACGTACACTGACCTTCCTCAAAGCAGGCGTATCGCCAACCTACGCACGCCGCACTTACTGCCCACTCCGTTCACAGCAACAGCCAACGAACCGTAACCCTCATCTTCCATACGGCAGCCAATCCATACATCTTTTCATAAGTAATCCCTTTTTCGGCAATAAAATATTTCCGCCCACGGGAAGAAATGTTCCCTATCCAGTTCCTTAGGCGAATTACTTATGATACCCTCTATTTCAGGTTCCCGCCTGCAGGAACCTGTTCCATCTCTCATTTTAACATAGAAAGCCCTCAAAGGCAAGCGGATTTATTTTAACTCATTTATTTCATTTTCCGTATACTTAAGTAAGCCTGAAGCACACAATTCAGCAAGTTCAAAAAAAGAAGCTGTCGGTCTGCCCCAAAAGGGCTGTCCTGTCTGTGATAAAGGATACGCTCGGCTCCTGCCGCCAGGCAATTTACAAGCGGAACACATAAGGAATTGATGGAGTTAAACGGCAAATATGCCGGAATGTACAAGGTACAGGCCTTAAGATATGGGGTATCGGACTGATAAGCGAGCCTGTAAAACTTTTCTGTATATGTGATCTTGAATTGACCTTCTGTGATAATGGATGAGGGGACAGGAACCGGCTGACGGCTGCTGCCCCCTCTCATTCCTTCTACCAGAAAA
Organism: uncultured Lachnospiraceae bacterium; assembly: GCA_948470905.1. GTDB lineage: Bacteria > Bacillota > Clostridia > Lachnospirales > Lachnospiraceae > Acetatifactor. The sequence goes on from CAOKQK010000064.1 coordinate 6,010, forward strand.
ATTTACGGTAGTCAAGAACCCCCGCCGCAGGCTGGCGGAGGCTTATCTCATCTATTCCACTATCCGGATTGCTGCATTCATCAGCATTTCCTTAACGATCATTCCTGCACTGGGGATAAGGAAGCTGTTCCTGGCTGGAGGCAGTGGCCCTCGTAAGCTGCAGCACCATCTCGCTGAAATACCTGGGGTTCACATCCTCAAGCTTCATCCTGTGCTCCTTTTTGACCTCGTCATGCCAGCCTTCCCTCTTTACGATGCCGGTCTGGTAGAACACGGCCTCATAGACCGTCACATCGTCGTAATCGCCGCCCACATAGGAACCCGAAAACTCCAGCTCCACGCCTGTACTGCCGTCCTCGCGGTAGAAATTGTAGTAGCCGCCTCCGTCCAGCACGCTCCCACGATACCAGCCCATGTCCAGGAGCTTTCCGGAAAGGGACACCCCGGGCAGCATTTTGCCCCCGAAGCGGGTCAGCTCATTCTCGCCCTTTTCTTCTTCCGTGGGACGGTAGACAGCCCTCTCCAGCTGCTCAATGGGCTGTGTCACCTCATAATCCGCAAGCTGCTCCTTCCACGCCGACAGGGCCTCTTCGTCCAGCTCGATGGGATGCACCAGGCCGATCAGCCCTTCCTGGGGCAGCTCATACTCCTCCTCGTCAACCGTGTTAAAGCTGCCGTCCTCCATGTAGCGGAACGTGGCCTTCAGCTCCTTATGATGCGAAGCTTCATTATCCTCATAATCCTCATAGAGCCCCCAGATCAGCCCGATGGCAAATTGATGCATAACAGGATTTTTCACAAAGAACTCCTGCCACTTTTCAACTGTCCACAATCTCTCCACACTCATAGCCTGCTCCAGGCGCAGCTTCTGGTTGCTCACCACCGTCTTGAGCTGCTTCTTCATAAGCTTAAAGGCATTGTTCGCCGCCTGGGCTTTCGCTTCGTCATCCTTTTTGCCGGGCGTCGGCAGATTCTTCAGCTTCTTGCCATTCTCGTCAAAGACCTCCACCTCCAGGGAAGGACTTAAATATACCCGGAAAAGCCTGTCCCCATAGTCAAAGGTCTGCTCCATCTTCTGGTCAAAGCCAAGGTTCGGCACGATACGGTCCTCCAGCTCGTCCCTGGAAATGCCAAGCTGCTCCGCAGCATAGGAAAGTGCCGCTCCAGCCGCAGCCTTCACCTGACGGAATTTGAATTTGCGGGCAATCTGGTCCACCATCACAAGCGCGTCGGCGCTGCTGTTCAGGGCAAGTGCCTTCACCGCCTCCGCAGCCATGGCTCCCCTTGCATTTTCCGGCCATTCCTGGATCTGACGATACAAAAGAGGCACTGTTTTCTCCCTGCCGTGGATGGATGCCGCATAGAGCACCCATTTCTTCTTCGCCTCCGCACCGGACTCAATCCATTTTCCAAACAGCCGCTCCATGTAAACCGCCAGTTCGGAAGGGTTCAGCTCAGCCGCAAGCTTTGCCGCGTCTGCACTCATGCCGGGCGTGCTCATGTCTGCATATACCACCAGAAGCGCCTGCAGATATTCATCCTCTACAAGCGACCCGTCCGTCCGATGCACCTGAGGAAACGGCGTCTCGTAAGCCCATGCCACTTTCCGCTTCTTACTTCCCTTCAACAGCTCGGCGGCAAGCTGCTCCGGTCCCTGCGCAGCCCTAGCCCTGTTCTCACCACTCGGCGCATCTTCCTCCGCCACGCCCAGAAGCTCTCCCAAAAGCGCCTTCAGCTTCTTGCTCTTCTCAATCTCCAGGGCTTTCCGGAATTCCTCCTTATAGTTCTCCGCCCCCCATTTCTTCAATACGGCTATGGCGAGCTCCCTCTCCTGGGACTTCCTGGAAGCAAGCATCTTCTTCACCTCCGGCTCCCAATCCCTGTGGCTCTCATAGATGGCGGTCAGGCTCTCCCTCACCTGCAGGGAACTGTCCGCCGCACAGGCGACCAGCGCCTCCTTATACTTATCCCCAAGCTTATCCAGCACCCGGACACAGATCAGACGTATCAGCGCGCTGCCTTCTTTCGCCTCCCTGACAAAATCCTCCCCCGCGGCAGCCTTCTCCGCCAGAGCCTCCACACCAAGGTCTATCAGCAGCGCCTTGTCCTTATCGCTGTAGAGGCAGTCGTGCATACCCTCCATAATGTAAATCTGGTAATGCATGGACAGCCCTTCCTCCTCAAGCACCTCCAGGATTTCACGCATATTCCTGCCGCTCAGCCCCTGACAATAACTGTTGTTATTTTTGGAAGAAGCCTTCTTGACAGTATAATGAGTAAAATAATATCCGTGCCTGCGCAGCGCCAGCATGACCAGCACTCTCCGGTACAGCTGCTGCTCATCGGAATTGCGGATCTCCGCATAAGTATCGGAGGACACACTTGCGCCCCAGCTTGCCCGATCCGTTTCCAGCCAGCCCTCCACATAGGGCAGCACCGCTTCAAGTTCCTCCTCCCCCAGAAGATACTTCTTCAGTACGGGCAGGCCGCCGTCCTTACACCATTTTGTCACCTCGCCAACTACTTTCTCCCTGTAAAGCGCGCTGCCTACACTGCCGGACAGGCTCTTGTAAAGCTCGGGATTCCCTGCCTTTATCCCCTCCAGCAAAACGCTGTACTCCTCCATCCGAAAGGAGGGCAGAAGTTCTCTGACCACATCCGGATACTGCTTTGACAAACGCGCCAACGCACTTTTGCCATATCCGATCCTGGACGCATTCCTGACGCTCCAGCTGATATAATCCCTCACCAGGCAGGTATCCAGGTGCTTTTCCAGAAAGGTCTTGTACCGGTTCCCCAATTTCTCCGGACAAAGCGCCTCGCACGAAGCCAACGCCATATCCGCATCCACCAGTATCAATATTTTCAGGCTTGCAAAGACTTTCCTGGAATGGTCAAAAGCCAAAAAACAGGTTCCCGCAAGCAGACGCATCAAATACTGGTCCGCCGGCGGCATCCCGTTACATGCCTGGATCACATCCTCCGGTATGGGCGTATCCAGATCCGCTCCCTCAATATAAGCCCTCAAAGCTTCTCTCTCCGCCCCGGAAGCCTGTGGCAGCAGCACATCCAGACCGCCCGCCAGACCGCTCTCCAGTACCTGCAGGGCACGCAGGACATCGGGACGCCTCTCGTCCTTTCCGGCAAACAGCCCTTTCAACGGTCCCTGCCCTTTTTGAGCCTCCGTCAAGGGTTCCGCAGCCGGAACAGCGCGCAGATACACAGCCGCCAATAACAGCCTTGTATTGCCCTCCTCCTGCCAGCACAGATCCATGGCATCCAGAAAGGCCTTCGGCGTTTTCTTTCCCATTTCATACAGGCTTTCCAGGGAGCTCCATACCATGGTATAATACTGCCCCGCCAGGTTCTGTGCCTTAACCGCGATCCACTGTTCGGGGCTCAGATACTTAGAAGTATCATAATAATGTGAGAGGACCCGCTGGGCCGTAGCCCCGCCCACCGCCGCCACAAACCGCACATAGCGCCCGTACTCCTCAAGCCGCTTCCTTTTCTGCAGATACTCCACATACCCGTTGCCCGCCGCCGCTGATTTTAACTTTGTAAAATCCTGATGCTCTGCCTGGGACAGCAGGGACTGATCCTCCTCTTTTGACATGTCCAGATAGCTCTCCGCCAGATTCCTGTTATTCTCTGTCAGCTCCAGGCTGTCCAGCGTCTCCAACAGTTTCTGATAATTCCGTTCGTTTTCGAGATTCATTGTCTTACCTCCTAAGTCCAGCTCTTTTATTCCAGTTCTTTTATTCCAGTTCCGCTTCTTCTCTCCTACGCCCCCACTGACTGGAAGAAATTTCAGCCGCTTCCGCGTCTTAAATTCCTTCCGGGGCGTATCCGTTCCGAAGCTGTTTTTTATTTCCCCCTGACATTCCTTTGCTGGGCTATTCCAGTTCCGCTTCTTATTCCAGTTCCACTTCTTCTCCCCTACGCCCCCACTGACTGGAAGAAATTTCAGCCGCTTCCGCGTCTTAAATTCCTTCCGGGGGCGTTTGGGCTTCTCCCTTCATAGACAGACGTACCCGGTCCATGGAAACTTTCTCAATGCATGCCCCCAGATAACACTGCAGGCTTTCCCACAGCTCCAGCAGCGGCTCCGGTGAAAATTCCATCTGATGCCGCCTTCCTTTCAACAGCCCGCCCAGCTCTGCCAGCTTCTCACCGGCATAGTGGAATCCCAGTTCCTCTCCCTCCCTGGAACATTCAAGAATCCGATCCTCCAGCTCCTCCGGAGAGGACTGAAGACCACTGACAAACAAGTCCGCCAGTTGTCTGACAGCACCCTTCAAATATTGTTCCACAATGTCCAGTGTATTTTGATCCCATTTACTCCCATGGGATATCTCTGTCGTTCCCGGCATCCCTTCTTTGCCCTCATCCGCTGTCTTATTATCAACCATCTCCTCTCTCTCAATCTGACGCTGCCCGCGGTCTAAAAGCTGCCTGTCCTCCTGCATCCAGAATTCAATTGGGTACAGACACAGCCTGCCCTCATCCAGATACAGGCTTCCAAAGAGTACCAGCGAAGCATATTTCCTTTCCCTCAAACGTTTCTCCATACGCTCCAGCAAGCGGATGATAAACTTTTCCTCCTTTGTATACCGCAGGGAAACATAGATCCGGCGGTCCCCTGCGTCAAAAAGTTCCCACGAAAACCTCTGAGCAGCCTTATCAAAAGCCGCCTCTCCCCAGCGGACAGCCCCCACAAGCGCCAGCTGCTCTCCCTTCCTGTCTTCCGTCCCTTCACCGATCCCGTCGCCGCCCGGGTCTGAGCCATCCTGCCCTCCGGACCTTGATACTCCCAGACCTTCCAGAAGCTTTCTATAATCCCAGATGATCCTCCGGCAAAGCTCCTCATCATACAGATTTTTTGCCCCCAGAATTTCCCCCCTGGTTTCCTGGCTGGCAGAGAGGCGCCCCCCGGGAGCAAGCCTTGCATTTGTGAGCTCGATCTGCATCTGAAAAAGCTGTTCCCTTCTGCAGTTCAGCCCCCAGGGTGTCTGACCGTATTCCAGAGCCGCCTGAGTTCTCCTGCCTGTCCCCTCATAAAACATGGGACGCGCGTCCGTCCAGGTGAGATAACGCCCGCCTGCCTCATCCAGAAAGTAATAGATCTCCCCCTCATACCCGGTCTTACTTTGGAAAGATCGGGAGCCTATGCCTGTCAGCCGCAGTTTTCCCACAAGTTCATACGCATCCCGGAATGTTCCGACAAGCGCCTGCACTGCTCTCTGATCCTCCTCCCCCTGTATGCGGCCGGCGAGACGGTACAGCCCCAAAAGCCTGCGCAGAAGCTCCTCCTCCCGAAACCTGGACTGCCGCTCAAAATATTGCGTGTACTCCCCAGCCGCTCCCCTCAGGCTGCGCTCCATATCCGCCAGCCCCGCCCGGTGGCAGATGACCGCCAGCCTTTCCATGCTCACGGACACTTCCGGCGACTGTCTGGAAAGCCCTGTGCAGAGCTGGAGCTTCACCGCCTCCCGGAGATTTTCACATACCGCCCTCACCTGCCCCAAATCCAGGACAGCAGCTGCCTCCTGGCCTGCCTCCAGCTCATCCAGAGTGCATACCCCTTCCCGCAGCCGCCATACCAGGAGCGCCTGCGCCTTATGGATACACAGATCTTTGCTGTGACAGGTACAGGCAGAATAAGACAGCGGCTCCAAAAGTTTCACCACCGCCTTCTCCCATGGCAGTTCCACCGTCACAATAGAGCTTACCTCCACAGGCGGCAGCCCCCCTGTCCTTACGTGGGCGAGTAACCTGCGGTAATGACTTGCGCCGCAGGCTTTCACCAAACGCTCAGCAGGAAGCTCCAGAAACTCCGAAAATCTTGTTTTCCCTGCCCCATCAGGACCGCCTGACTCCTTTGCCTTTCCTGCCTGACCTGCTTGTCTGACCTGGTCTGTCTGCCCTGTCTGATCTGATTCCCCTGCTTTATCCGGTACAGCCCCCTTCCCTGCACCGCCTGCTTCCATCCCTTTTTCACCGGAACTACCCGCACTTTCCTTTCCTGCGCCGACAATCTCTCCCGCTGCTTCTGTCCCTGCGCTGCCAATCTTTCCTGCTGCTTCCGTCCCTGCGCTGCCAATCTTTCCTGCTGCTTCTGTCCCCGCGCAATCAATCCCTCCCGCTGCTTCCGTCCCTGCGCTGCCAATCTTTCCTGCTGCTTCTGTCCCCGCGCAGTCAATCCCTCCCTCTGCTTCCGTCCCTGCGCCGCCCGCGCCCAGGTTCTTCTTCAACCACAGGATTGCCGTCACAATATGCCTGCACATGCTCCTGGACGGGCAGGTACAGGTACTCTCCCCCAGAGGCGCGCAGATTACGCAGGTTTCCTCACGGAGCTTCACTTGAATTCCCGCCCGCATTTTTTCCTGCGCTTCTGCCGACGCTTTCCGTTCCGCCTGCCCCTGTGCTTCTGCCGGTGCCTGCTTCTGAGCATCTTCCCGCCCCTGCGCTCCGCCCTGCCCCCAGTCCGCCACAGGGATCTCCTGCTCCAGATCCTTGTATGCCCTCTTTAAAATCCCCTTGTTGCCCAGCCCGATGAGATAATCGTCATCCACCTGGCCAAGCAGCTCTCTCAATTCCTCACCCATTCATGATCGCTCCCATAAAATCCCCCAAAGCCCCCGGCGTCATGGCACCCACATGGGCTCCCATATCCGCCAGCTTCTGCGCCGTGTGCCTGTCGTAGACAGGGTTTGCCTCCATATCCAGCGCCGTCAAGCAGATAAGCTTTGCCCCGCTCTCCACGATCCGGCGGCTGACCCCCAAAAGCCCTTGGATGCTTCCGCCCTCGCACAGGTCAGACACCAGCACCACCATGGTGCGATGGGGATTTTCTATCAATGTCTCACAATACTCCAGCGCGCCCGTAATGTAAGTGCCTCCGCCCAGCTGGATGCTCATCAGCGTGGCAACCGGATCCTCCAGATGCCCGCTTAAGTCAACCACCTGCGTGTCAAAGATCACCAGTCTTGTGTCCAACATGGGAAGTTTTACAAAGATTCCCGCCATGATCGCGCTGTGAATGACAGAGTCCAGCATGGAGCCGCTCTCATCCACCGCAATGACAACCCGCCACTTACTGTAGCGCTTTGTCCTCCCGTTAAAATATACACGCTCCAGCATCAGCCTGCCGTTTTCCTCATCATAGTGCTTTAAATTGTTCCTGATGGTCTTCCTGATGTCCAGGCTGCGGATAGACGGGATGGGGCTGCTGCTGTTACGGTCAATCCTGCCCAGCAGGGAACGGCGGATATCCTGATTCAGCTTCTCCGCAATCTGCTCTGCTACGGTCTTCACGATCCGCCTTGCCTCCTGCAGCACGTCCCCCTTCATCAGATGCTTGAGCTGGAGGATGGTCTTTAAGAGTTCCTGATTAGGCTCCAGCTTCCGGAGCACCTCCCTGTCCGTCAGAAGCTCCGTCATCCCATAAGTCTCCAACGCGTGCCGCTCCAGAATCTCCACAGTCTCCTTCGGGAAAAGCTTCCTGATACGGGTAATCCAGGTCGCCGCCGTCAGGCGGCTGCCTCCGGTGCCGCCCTCCCTGCGCACATCCTCCCCCTGTTCCCTTCCATATAAGAAATCAAGGGCATCCTCCAGATCCAGGCAGGAAATGCCGTTCTCCAGCTTCCCGTCCCCCTGGAACTTAATCTTTTCCGAAGCATATCCGCCCAATATCAGTCTCCAGCGGTTCAGCTGTCCGGTATCCTTATCGCTCATATGCCCCTCATACCTCGCTCCATCCGAAAAGCTTCTTTTTAAAATGGCTCTTATACTCAATCACTCTGGGATGTTCGGGAAACAGATCCCAGTATTCCATGGCTTTCTTAATATTCCGGTCCACCCCGCGCCCCCAGGCATAGATTTCGCCCAGTCCCAGCGCACAGAGACAGGATGTGGGCTTGACTTCAAACTCCCTGCGCGCCGCGCCGTAGTCCTGAGGGACGCCCCATCCCTTTAAATAGCAGGTTCCCAGCATATCCGCCGACCAGTTGTTATCCGCCCTGACTCTCAGGAACAGCTGAACCGCCTTTGCATAATCCGGCTCCACATCCGGGCCTCCGTAAAAATAAATTTCACCCAGACGGTTACAACAGCCCGTGACATCATCGCCCAGCTCTATTCCCCTGGAAAAGCAATCTATCGCCTTCCTTAAGTCCATAGGCAGCTTTCCGTTATAAGAATACAGACGTCCAAGCCGATAACAGGCATCCGCATCATTATGTTCCATGGCGCGCTCATACATCCTGGCTGCTTCCGGAATATTCCCCGCCTCCTCCAGATCTCTCCCCTCCATACGCTCAAACGCTGCCACTCCCCGGCTGGCGCCTATATGCCGCAGCTCCTTTGCCCTTCTCTCATCCTTGGGCATGCCGTAGTCACCGGAGGTAATGATATTGATCAGATTACTGATGCCCAGCACGGAGCCGGAGGCTATGATACCCTCATACAGGGATATTGCCCTGGTCTGGAACTCTACCACATCCTTCAGCGTGACTGCATTTGGATCCATACCCATAAATTCAATCACGTCCCCATAATAATAAGCATTTGCAATCATATATTTACAAAATACCTGCCCTGCCCCTGCCTTCTGCTCCACCTCATCCCATATTTCCCGGAGGGAACTGTAGGGCGGATAGACAAAAGTCCCCCTGCGGGGTGTAAAACCTCCCACCCGTTTGGCGCCGAACATGGTCACGGCACTGCCCAGCTCAAGCCCTTTCTCCAGCCATCTCTCCCCCTTCTGGTCATCATCCTCGAAGCCAAACCTGGGGTCTACAAAACATTCCCCAAAATAACACCTGGCAAGAAAGAAGCAGGCGTCTCCATTGCCCTCTCCTGCAGCCTCCTCCAGCAGCCTCCTTGCCTCCCTGCTCTTTTCCACATCAGGGACCACCCACAGGTGCTGTACGGCAAATTCCACTCTCTCGTCAAATACACTGCTCATCTCAATATAACCTCCTTGTATAATATCGCTGCGCGAGCAGCACAAATTGCCACAAGTGGCAATTTGGTAAAGCTTCTTCGGCGCACATCTTATGAGAGAATCTTTACCTGTTCCAGTCCCCGCTTGCGGGAACTTTTCCGCCCTCTGCACTTCCAGACCCATTGTCCGCCTCACCCGATATCCGGCTCGGCATAAAAGCTTATGTTCCCCGCCGCTTTGCCCTCCGTCTCAAACACAACCACTTCATTCATCCCCTGTCTCAAAAGCGGCGCCGGAATATAAAGCCTTTTCTGGGGCCCAATCTCCCAATACCTCCCTATGTTGAAGCCGTTGACCAGGACACAGCCCTTGCCCCAGCCATCCAGCGCAAGGAAGGTGTCGCCCTTTTCCTCCACCTCCAGCTCAAAGCGGTAGAAGGCGGGGAGTCCCTCCTGATATCCCTTGGAGAAATCCAGCTGATCTAAATTGTCAAGGGGAAGACAATACTGCTGCCAGCCATGGTGCATGTGCCCGTTGATCTGCACACAGCCGTCAATTCCCTTGCGCTGCTCCTCCATCCTGGGACCGAAATTCACACGCCCCATATTTTCCACCAGAATCTGCAACTCGTCTCCCGGCTCCGCCTCGGCCTCGACCTTCCACTCTTTCAGCAGATCCCTGTCATAAAGGTCTAACAGCCTTTTCCCATTCAGGAAAATATTTGCACGGTCATTTGCCCTGTGCAGCCGGAGCTTTTCTATCTTACGCTCATTGACGATCCCTGACGTGTAAAGGATGTACCCATAATACTGTCCCAGCCGTTCCATGGACTGGGTGTACACACTGTACACCGGCTCCGCAATATCCTCCAGCGCCTGGAACAAGCCGACTTTCTCCTTCACCGGCACGCTCCCGTAGGCTTTCTTTATAATGGGAGTACTGAACGCCACCTCCTGCAGCTGAGTATATTTTCCGATGATTTCCCGATAGACCCTGTATTTCTCCGTGAGATCCCCGGCCTCTGTCAGGACGGCATCATAATCGTAGGACGTCACGTCAGCCTGCAGCTCATCATAATAATTGGAACCGTTCATGAAGCCGAAATTGGTGCCGCCGATGAACATATAAATATTGACATGCCCGGTTTTCAACATCTCGTCCAGGTCAACCGCGCTCTGCTCCAGGTTCCCTCTCTTATGGCCGCCGTTTCCCCAGCTGTCAAACCATCCCACCCAGAACTCCGCGCACATCAGGGGCCCGCCGTTCACATGCTTCTTCAGGATATCAAAACGCTCCCTGGTGTGGGAACCGAAATTCCCCGTGGGAAGCGCCCCTTCCACGCTGCCCCCCTCAATGCTCTCATGGCTGGGCCCGTCGGAAGTGATCAGGGGGACATTGATCCCGCCCTGGCGAAGCATATCCCGCATCTGCTCCATATACCTCCTGTCATTTCCAAAGTATCCGTATTCGTTTTCCACCTGCATCAGGAGCACGTTGCCGCCCTCAGTGATCTGCAGAGGCTTTAACAGGGGCAGGAGCACCTTGTAATACTCCCGGATATGCCTCATGTATTCCGGGTCGCTGACCCGCAGGCGCACGCCATCCCCCGACAACAGCCATCCGGGCAAACCGCCGAATTCCCACTCGGCACAGATATAGGGCGACGGCCTAAGAATAGCGTACAGCCCCAGCTCCTGAGCCAGCTTTACAAATTTTACCACATCGCACATGCCCTCAAAGACAAATTCGCCCTTGCGGGGTTCATGCATGTTCCAGGGTATGTAGGTCTCCACCGTGTTCATCCCCAGGCTCTTCAATTTCTCCAGACGGTCACGCCAGTACTCCGGCACAATGCGGAAGTAATGTATGCTCCCCGATATGACCTGAAACGGCTTCCCGTCCAGGTAAAAAGTATCCCTTATCTCAAAAGTACACATGTTTCATCCTCCTCCAAAACTGCTTTCGGCCATTATCACAAAATTTTCCACCTGTGCGGCTGCTAATCCAATGACCTGTCCGCATGCCATTAATGGCAATGCAGACGGGGTGTTGGATTAACAGCCGCGCTCATTACGTAACGTCTCCTGCGCCGGCTCCTTCCACCCTGCCTTTGCGGACTCATTCTCCGCAAACGGCAGAGCAGTTTACAGACAATTCACACTCCATCCATATGAAACGCCCACACACGGAATGCGTACGATACCGCATCTTTACTTCACGCTCCCCCCACGCGGGAACGCCCCCATGCATCCAGCGTCTCTCCATACTCATAGACAAGAGGCGGCACCGCCCTGCCCTTTAAGATCCGGTCCGCGTCCGCGCCGTGGAGCGCGGCTGCCTTCCCTGCGATCCGGTCCGCCTCCAGGGGAGTAAAATACCCGAACGCCATGCGCAGTTCCGGCAGAAGCTGGAGAAATTCCTCCGCCGAAAGCTCCACCAGCAGCCCGTCCACCATGCCAAGGAAATCCTCCTGGACGAACACAAAATCTTTCGCCGTATAAAACAATCCCCTCAAAAACGCCGCGCTTCTCATCCGCATTTCCCCGGAACCTTTCAAATACCCGCAGGCAGCCTCCTGAATATGGATGCTGTAACGCCCGTCCCAGCCATAGAGCAGCCCCAGCACCGCCCCGTAAAGGCCGGGCTGGATCTTCTCCCGCTCTGACAGGCGGATCATAGCCTCCATAAGCACCGGTCGGAGCCGGTTAAAATGCCTGTGTCCCGTCATCTGGTACAGCTCCCTGCAGCATTCCATGCACTCCTGCTGGCGCTCCTGCGGCACTCCCGCCATGGACGGCAGCAGCTGTATGATCTTGCCAAAGCATATCTCCAGAAGCTCCTCCAGCTCCACTCGATCCTCCACCTGATAAAGCTCCTGCAGCTCATAGAGCATTTTCAGATCCATAAAGCCCGCTGTCAGCGAAAAGAAATCCCCGTCGGAGACAAGCGCCTCCTTCACATGCGCTCCAATCCCCTGCTGCTGCTCCAGGAAACCCATCAAAAATCCCCTGACAAGAAGCTTGGCGGCATCCCCGCAGGAGCCAGCCTTCCGGGCCTTTGAGACCAGCCGGGTCCTTGCGGCTTCCTCCACCGTCCCTCCCGCCATGGAGACATCCACCAGCGCCGCCAGCACCTGACTGGAAAAGCGGCAGCTCCATATTTCCCGGATCCGGTTCCTGTCCCGGCGGTTCAAGAGATCCGAGCCCTTTTTTCTCACGGCAAACCCTGTCTCCAGGAAATCCATCCGATACAAAAAACGACTCAGCGCCATATGCTTCTTCTTCGTAAAAAGCTCCAGCGTCAATTCCTTTTCCAGGGAACTCTGCAGCTGCAGCCCAAAACGCCTGCACTGTTCCTCGAAATCAGACAGTAACGGCGGCCTCTCTGCAGTCTTACAGAGCTTCCCTACCTGACTCCCTGTGTTAAGCTCCTCCAGGATCCGCAGAGGCAGATCCGTTGACAGGCTCACCTCCCCCTTCACATAAGAAGAAAGTGCCGCGTCCCGAAGCTCATACAGGCCTGCAGCGCGCTTTCCCCGAAGCACAGCCAGCCCTTTCGCCATGGACAGGGCACAGATCACGTCATAGGAGGACAGCCCCTCCCCCTTCTGCCTTGCCCGGCGCCCGGCCTTCACAAGCTGCTGCAGGACTGCCTCCTCATAAGCCTTCCCCGGCTCCTGCCCCCCGGATTCCGAATTTCGCTTTTGTGATCCCTGCTTTTGCAATTCCGAACTTCCGGATTCCGGATTTTCTGATCCCCGATCTCTTGACTCCAGGTTTTCATATACCAGCTGATAAAAGCCCGGGGACTGCATCCCGCTGGCATAGCCGTTCAAGGCGTCCGCCGCCTCCATGGAATAGGCCAGGGGATAGACACCCTGCTCCCCTTTCCCGCAGAGCTTTACTGTCTCCCCGGCAAAATTTACCCTCTTTCCGTCCTTGCTGACCTTCAACAGCTCCATGAGCCCATAGGTATGAAATCCGCCCGTCACCACCAGAATCCGACGGTATTTTTCGGAAGCCTTCGCAATCTGCTCCGCCATGAACCGCTCCCTGCACAGACATCCGTCCTCCTCCAGCTCCCCCGCAGGGGTATTCGCCCGGGAGAGATAACAGTAGGCAAACATCTGCCTCACAAAGTCCGCTGTGGATTCGTACAGCCCGCCGATCTCAAAGTACTTTTCCCACAGCTCCTCAAAACACCTCATGCCGGTCTTCTCACAAAGCAGGGAAAAATAGCGGCTGCGGCTTAAAAGATAATCGTCATTGTAGGTCTGCTTCTCCGCCTCCCTGCGGATCCCCTGTCCTTCCCCTGTATGGATCAGAATCTCTCCATAGGGCAGGTCGATAAAATCCGCCGGAATCCCCCGCCTGTCAGCCTCCCTGAGCGCCGTGAGCTCCGGAGAAGCGTCCAGGAAGGGATAATAGCACCTGTAGTCCTCCTTCTCCTCACTTATCAGCCCCTGGGTATCCCTGTAAAAATAGTACAATGCCACCGGGGCCTTGGTATCCGGGCTTGTGAGCACGGGGATCAGTTCCCTGGCGTTTGTGGGACCCTCCACCAGAATGCAGTCCGGCCCACAGGCTTCCACCGCTTTTTTCAAATGGAAAGAACAGACCGGACTGTGATGCCTGACCGGGAAATAAAGCACAGGCTTTCCGCAGTCCAAAAGGTCTATTTCAGGTATTTCCCCGCCTCGAAATAGCTGTTCCATAAGCCGCCTTCCCTGCCTCCTTTATCCCTTATGACAGTCTGGAAATAGCTGCGGAGCTTTTCCAGGTCATCCCTGTTTTCCTTTAATACAGCTCCCATCATGTTCTGCACCAGGCAGCCCATATCCATGTGGGAATCCCCATAATAATACGCCGTCATCATGGTCTGGTAATAGACCGATACCGCCTCCGCAGTGCTCATCACCGCCGACGGCTTATCAATCCTGTGCCCCATGGAAGAAACGCCCTCCCGCAGCTCATGATAGGTCGCCGCAAGGATCTCCGCCACATCCTCGTCCACAGGCATGGAAATCCGGTTTTCCAGCGCCAGCTCTTTCACCTCATTGATAATGATCTGCTTTTCCAGCGCCACATCCCTCACCGGAAGCACCGTCTCGAAGTTAAAGCGCCGCTTCAGGGCGCTGCTCATCTCATTGACGCCCTTATCCCTTGTGTTCGCCGTACCGATCACATTAAAGCCTGCCCTGGCAAACAGCAGCCCAGCCTCCCCCAGCTCCGGCACATTCAGGACCTTGTCGCTCATGACGCTGATCAGGCTGTCCTGGATCTCCGCCGGGGTACGGGTGATCTCCTCAAACCGGGTCAGTATCCCCTGCTCCATACCCACATAAAGGGGGGAGGGCACCAGCGCCTCCCTCACCGGCCCCTTGGCCAGCAGGAGCGCATAGTTCCAGCTGTACTTGATCATGTCCTCCGTAGTCCCCGCCGTTCCCTGGATGGTATTGGTGCTGGTTCCGCTGATTGCTGCCGACAAAAGCTCCGACAGCATGGTCTTCGCCGTTCCCGGCTCCCCCACCAGCATCAGCCCCCTGTTCCCCGCAAGGGTAATGATGCAGCGCTCCACCAGCGCGTCGTTTCCCAGGTACTTCTTCCGCACCGGGATCTCCTCCCCGTCCACCACAAGGGGCTCCCTGCTTCCCAGGATAAACGTCCTCACCGCCATTGGCGACAGCTTCCAGTTGATCGGCTTCTTCCCTGTGTCCAAAGCCTCCAGCGCCTCCAGCTCCCTCCGATACCTCACCTCCACAGGAGGCTTGATCTGTACTTCCTGTTCCATATTTACACCCTCCTGCGCGCTTTAGCGCGCATACCAATCAATATTTGGAAATTTATTTCCAAACTTCTCCCATTCTCCGTTCCAGTCAATACGCAGCTGCCCGTCCCGGCTGTCCCGCTCCGGCTTCCCCGGTCCCAGCTGACAAACAGTTTATATGATTTTGCCATAGCTTCGTGCGCTCCGGCACACAAGAAATCAGAAGTTGACACAAAGTCTTTCTGCTTCAACATTATATCACTTCTTCTCACTGTTTACTACCATAAAAATGCATAACATGGCAGCCGCCATGACATCTGCCTTTGAAACGAAATAGATACCATCCGCCCATTTTAAAGATATCGACGCCTTGAATCTACAATCCAGTATTCCCGTACACCATAATTTACATAAAATCAAAAACCTTACCCTGTCTGTTTTTGCTCCTGCAACCCCTTTTTAATCAAGACCTTTCACACCCTTTGCAAAAAATACTACTCGTCCCTTAACTGTCTGGCCAGGCGGAACAGACATAAGACAGGGATGTCAAGCATTTTTGAAAATGTCCCGAAAAATTTATAACATTAGCCCTGGCTTG
>CAOKQK010000065.1 GCA_948470905.1 uncultured Lachnospiraceae bacterium
GTGGACCCGAAAGAGGATCACTTTTACCGAGCCATGCGGCATACTGGTACATGATAGCATAAGGTGCCTTATTTTGTCAATATATTTTTGTTTTAAATTAAAATTTAAATTGAATTATTTTAATCGTGCTATTTTAATCGTTCCTTTTCTCAAAGTCCTCCACATACTGCACGATCAATTTCACGGTACCGTCCACGCCTAAGGTGCTGCTGTTGATGCACAGGTCATAGCTGTCCGCGCGTCCCCATTTTTTTGATGAATAATAATTGTAATAGCTCTGGCGCTGTTTGTCCTTTTTGATGATCATATCCTTTGCTTTAGATTCCGTCAAATTATAGCGCTCCATAATGCGCTTTATCTTCGTTTTCTCATCGCCGAAGATAAAAATATTTATCACATTATCATAATCTGTCAGGGCATAATCCGCGCAGCGGCCCACTATGACACAGGGTCCCTCCTCCGCAATCTTCTTGATCGTATCAAACTGTGCCAGAAATACCTTGTGGCTGATGGGCATATCTACAAAAGAAGATGCATTATAGCCAAAGGAATAGGTATCCATGACCAGGTTATACAGAAAAGAGTTAGTGGGCCTCTCGTCATGGTTTTGAATCATTTCCTCACAGAACCCGCTCTCCTGCGCCGCCCTTGTCAAAAGCTCCTTATCATAACACTTGACGCCGAAGTACTCCGCCAGCTTCTCGCCGATTTCCCTGCCTGCCGAACCAAACTGTCTGCCGATCGTAATTACTGTATTCATAATCAAACCCCCATTTCTTTTAAATTATAAAATTTGGATGATAGATCCAACAAAATAATTTCTATCACCTTTATTTTACTACAAAATCAAAAGTTAGACAATAGATTCATAAAATTTCAAGCAAATGAATAAAATATTCCGGCAATGGCGCCTGCACCTCCACGTACTCTCCGGTGGAAGGATGGCGAAAGCCCAGGATCCGGGCATGGAGGGTCTGCCCCTGGATCATCCATCCTAACGCAGAGTACGGTTCAGCCTGTGCAGGCTCTCCAGGGCACGCTCCCAGCCGTCCGGGCTCCAGTACAGTCCGCGCAGGCTGTATCTGCTGCAAGAGCTTCTGTACATGGGCACACTGGGACTTTGCACCTGCGCCTGCATAGACGGTATCCCCCAGAAGCGGATGTCCAATGCTGGCCATATGCACCCGGATCTGGTGTGTGCGTCCAGTCTCGAGGACACATTCTATATATGTAAAATCGCGAAAACGCTTTAGTACCCGATAATGCGTTACCGCACGTTTGCCATTCCGCTGGTTGACTGCCATCTTCTTACGTTCTGTGGGATGCCTGCCGATGGGGCGGTCCACTGTGCCTTCGTCCTCATTTAAGACCCCATGGCAGATGGCATTGTAGCATCTTGTTATGGAATGTTCTTTCAGCTGTGCCGCAATGCTGTTGTGAGCCAGATCATTCTTGCAGGCAATGATAGAGCCTGTGGTATCCATGTCGATGCGGTGTACAATGCCGGGGCGCAGAACTCCATTGATCCCGGAGAGCTCACTGCCGCAGTGGTACATCAGGGCGTTTACCAATGTGCCGCTGTAATGCCCAGCCGCCGGATGCACCACCATGCCCTTGGGCTTATTTACCACAATCACATCCTTATCTTCATAAAGAATATCCAACGGGATGTCTTCCGGCTGGATATCGGGTTCCTGTGCCTGGGGAAGCTCAAAAGTCACCACATCCTCCGCCTTGACCCGGTAACTTCCCTTCACGGCTGTTCCGTTTACGGTGACGCCGTTTTCCTTTATCATTTTCTGGATATAAGAGCGTGACAAAGAATCGATAAGCGCAGACAGGCACTTATCAATCCTCTCGTCTTCCAGTTCCTCTGTTATCTCAAAGCGAAACATATCCATTGACCGTAAGTTTCCCCCTGGAACATCAGCTTTATTCCCGCGAGCAATGAGCCAAGTGCCGCGCTTGCACGAGCATAAAGTCAGCAAAGCTGACTTTGCGAATCGCCGCGAGGGTCCCATACCAAAAGCGTTGCAAGCTTGATACCCCGTTGCTTGCCGCGGGGTTTTTGGCTCCTGCATGCTTTATTTGAAACTCAAAAATTCCAGATCTTTTTCCTTATAAACGAACATGAACAATATAAACAATCCGATGGTGGAAATTACAATATAGCAGTCCGCCACATTAAAGACAGGGAAATCAATCAGCATAAAATAGATAAAATCCACCACATAGCCAATGCGGAACCGATCGATCATATTGCCAAGCCCCCCTGCGATAATGGCAGACAGCAGGATGTGTACAATGTAGAATTTTTTGTCCGATGGCAGCTTAAACAAAAAGAAAAAGATCACTGCCATGAAAATGACTCCCACAAAGAGGATGAAAATCTTCCTGTCCTGCAGGATACCGAAAGCGGATCCCCTGTTTTCCAGATACTTCAGCGCCAGCACGCCGTCTATCAGTGAGACGGCCGGACTGCCCTTTAAATGGATGACTGCAAGATGCTTTGTCAGCTGATCCAGGGCGATCAGTATCAGCATGACCACCGCATCTATTGTCAGCATAACACTTTTTTTACGCATGTTGATCCTCGTCTTTGAAATAAATCTCGTCGATGGCGGCAAGCATCTCCTCATCGGTAACGGTCTTATCCAGCACTGCCCTGCCAATCTTTTTCAGCAGGACAAATTTTATCTTTCCCGATTCCATCTTCTTGTCGGCTTTGGTCAGGCGCAGGATTTCCTCCGGGTCAATATCGTCTACGGAAATCGGCAGGTTAAAGGGCACGAACATATCCCTGACTTCATAGTATTCCTCCATGGAGAGCAGCTCGCGTTTCCAGGAGATAAAAGCGGCCGCTACTGCTCCCAGCGCCACGCACTCACCGTGATACAGTTCAAAGTTTTTCGCCTTCTCTATGGCATGGCCGATAGTGTGTCCAAAATTTAAAAGCGCCCTGTCTCCCTGCTCCGTGGGATCCTTTTCCACCACAAGCTTTTTTACGGAACAGCTTCTCCTCAGCATTTCCTGCAGAGTATCCAGGTCTCTGTCGCAGATTTCATACATGTTCTCAATCAGCCATTCATAGAATGCGGCATCCTTGATCAGACCATGTTTCATGATTTCAGCAAAACCGGAAAAATATTGTCTGTCCTCCAAAGTCTGCAGGGCAGCCAGGTTCATGTAGACGAGCCTGGGCATCTTAAAAGCGCCCACCATATTCTTGTAGCCGTCGAAATCCACACCTGTCTTTCCACCGATGCTGCTGTCCGCCTGTGCCAGCAATGTTGTGGGGACCTGTACAAAATCAATCCCGCGCAGATAAGTTGCCGCCGCAAAGCCTGTGGTATCCCCTACCACGCCGCCTCCAAGGGCAATCAGCATATCCCTGCGGTCAAAGCCCTCCCTGATCAGGAACTTATAAATTCCCCTCACGGTGTCCAGGTTCTTGCTCTCCTCGCCGTTGGGAAATACATATTTTACAGCCTTGACACAGTTTCCCTCCAGAAGTTCCAGGACCTTATCACCATAGTATTCGTCCACTTTGGAATCCGTCACAATGCAGAGCCTCTTTTCACCGCAGCCCAGGGCGGCAAGCTCCTGCCACAACTCGTCAAAGGACTGGGTAAATACAATATCATAAGCTGTTTTCCGATATAAGACAGGTAATCTCTCAGACATATTTTCGCTCGCTTTCTGTAAAAACTTCTTCGGCGTTAAATATTTTCGGCAGGTTACTGCAGCGGCATCTCAAAGGAATCCCCGAAGATATCCTGGAAATCACCCGATATGTCAACGCTGGGCGGGGTAATGATAAATATATAATGCGAGATTTTCTGCAGGTTGCCCGAAATGGCAAAACAGGAACCGCTGGTAAAATCAATGATCCTCTGGGCGATATCCACATCAAGCCCCTCAAGGTTAAGCACAACCGTACGGTTGGCGAGAAGCGTCTCCGTGATCTCCCTGGCATCCTCCACAGATCCTGGCTTGATCACACAGACTTCCATTCCGGCGTTTCCTGCCACCCGCCTTGCCGCCGGCTGCTTGATCGGAGTGATCTTGCTGGAAGTCGATGCAGGCGGCCTTCTTGACATGGGACGGCTTTCCAGGTCATCCTCCGGCACCACAGCCTTTGGCTGCTTTGCGGAAGACGTCCTTCTGGCGGGGACAGGCTCAACATCTTCTTCATCATCGAGATATTCGTCATCGTAGTATTCGTCATCGTCATCTTCGCCGTTCAATTTCATATAATTCAGGAACTTGTCCATCACACTCATTATTAATACCATGCCTTTCAAAATGATACGAAGCGTCCTACCGTTCACCGAAAATACCGGTGCCAACTCTCACACAGGTAGCGCCCTCCTCCACTGCCACGGAATAGTCACCTGTCATACCCATGGACAAAACACCCATATTAACATTATCAATGTTTCGGCGGGCAATGTCAACAGACAATTGTCTTAATTTTTGAAAATATATGCGATTGTCTTCTGCATTTTCCACAAAGGGCGCAATGGTCATAAGCCCTTCAATCCGTACTGCCGGAAGCTTTGCGATGCTTTCCGCCAGGGAAGCGGCTTCTGATACGGTAATCCCGAATTTACTCTCCTCCCCGGCTACATTGACCTCCAGCAATATCCTGACCGCGACATTTTTTTTCAGTGCCTCCCGATTGATCTCCTCCGCGAGCCTCAGGGAATCCACGCTGTGGATCATATATACCTTTCCTACAATGTACTTTACCTTGTTTGTCTGGAGGTGTCCGATCATATGCCATCGGACATCGGAGGGCATCTGGGGTATCTTGTCCATGAGTTCCTGCACTTTGTTTTCGCCAAAGTCCCTTGCTCCTGCCTCATATGCTTCTTGCAGCATGGAAAGGGGCTTTGTCTTGCTGACAGCAATGAGGGTGACGCCCCCATGCTCACGGCCGGACCGGCCGCAGGCGTCCTCTACCGCCTGTTTCACTGCCTGCAGGTTCCTGCTTATCGAAGTAGCTGCTTCCATCATTTCACACGCCTCCAACTCTTACTATCCTTGGGAAATGGTCATAAACAATTTACATTCGGCCTGCCTGAGTCCGCAGCCCTTAATTAATAAACTGATCATCCTGTACAGACTCGGCATTGAGGACAATATAATCATACACGCTCAAGCCATACCTGGTGTTAGATTTCACAATGGCATATTCCTCATTCTGGTATAAAATATTGATCTGCTTGAAGTCGGCATAACCCTTATTCATATTGTAGACGCCCGTCAGGGTGGCACGTCTGCTCACGGTATAGGTATCCTGGCTGTCCAGCTTATACAGGATATCTCCCGGATTCAGCATGGAGCTGTCCACATAATATTCTTTTGTATCATTGTCAAAATAATACACGCTTGTATCTATGACCTCGCTGGAAATCGTCCCGTCTTCAAGATAACACTGTCTCATGATACTGTCGCCGCCGTCTGCGCCGCCCGGGATCACGTAATCTTCCGGTATCAGGAAGAACTCTTTCTGTACGATGGAGGAAAGGGGAATCTTTAAGCCTATCTCATCCTCCACGATCAGCTCCACATCGAGGAACCTGTCCGACAGGAAGGTTATCATGGAATTGGTAAAGGAAAGCTGCAGGTAGGACTTTCCGTCCCTGTTGACAAGAAGCCTTGTCTTCCCCCATGATTCATACTGGTTTTTCAGGAAGCGGACCCTGACATATTCTTCGTCCTGAAGCTTCGCCCCGCGCTCTGTGTCAATGGGTATGACGATGGACCAGTTTTCATCGGTACAGAGCTTGTAGACGGCATCGCCCGCAGCCAACAGCGTATTGCTCATATTTTGCTTTTTTTTATAATCCGTCTTCTCTTTTTCAAAGATCTCCTCCGTCACGTCCTGTGGCTGCAGGCTCTCATAGCCGTCGGTCCAATAAGCCACAACACCTGTCCTGGGTGCATAGGAATAGCTGACGGCATTTCCGGCGCCCAGATTTTGGATGCTTTGGAGCATGTTTTCGTTTGCCAGCTTCAGGACAGTATTTTTCAGAGAATATTTAAAATCATATACGGCATCATAATCCGTGCAGTCGAAATCATGGGAAAATGCCACGAGCTCGCTGCGGAATTCGGCAAGGCTTTTTTTTGATAATGTGTTTTCACCTAGGTTCAGGGACTCCAGCTCCTGGCTGAGCCGCCCGGTTTCATCCACCACATAGACCAGGTCGTTTTTGGCAACCCGTTCCCCTTCCCTGGCGCCGTAATTCACATAGCCTGTGGAGGGAGTATGTACGACAGTCTCATTCCGGATCACGATACCCCGGTAGAGATTGTTTGTGGACAGGGAACCCTCCTGAACCTCATAGCGGACGATGTGGCTGGTCTGAAAATAAATGATCACGCAGACGACAACATAAATGAAAATAACGCTGAAGATGATCATACCGATATTTAAATTTAAGGGTTTTCTGTATTTCCTTATTTTGCTGTTCGTCTTTTTTGCCGTTCTTTTTGCCAATTCTCAGCCGCCTTCCAAACAAAAGCCCCGGCAGTATAATCCGAGGCTTTCGTAATCAAAGACCCCGCAGCAAGCTGACCGGGGTAATCAACCTTGCAACGTAGCAAGCTGCGGGATATTAGACCCTTGCGGCATTCGCCAAGGCTTCCAGTAAGTAAACCTTCAGGAAGTTACCTACTTGGGCTTGTGGCTCATTGCCCGCGGGAATAAAACATTGTCTGTAACTGTTCATGCAATTTGCCGCTTCCGTTTCGTGTGCATTACAGGGCGACCAGGACCTTGTCCTTCAGGCCTGCGGGAAGCTCCGCCTCGTCCATGGATATGCTCAGGACGAAATCCACTTCAAAGCTTTTGCTAAGTTTTTCCAGCTTTTCAATGGCTGCGGTAAGAGCGTCATGATCCACAGCCCCTGCCTTTTCCAGACAGGAAATCTTTAAGAAGCTGTCAAAGTACATTTGCTGCAGGTCGTGGTCCTGGGACATGATCCCGCACACAAAGCCGATGAACTCGCTGCTGTTCTCGATGCTGCACTGCGAAACATCGATCAGGCGCACCTTGTTGTTCAGCTCATACATATGCTGGCTGCTCTTGTCGAGATATACAATGTTGCCCGGAATCTCCTTGACCTCACTGTTTACTTTATCCAACAACTGTTTGGTCTTACCTTTACCCTTATTGCCTACAATTAACTGAACCATTGGAAAGCCCTCCTATCGTAATCGTTATGTATTGCCCTGCCTATATTATAAGTGAAATGGTTCCAAAAAACAACCTCTATTTATGAATCTCTTTCAGTAAATCTGTCATCTTGTTATAGAGCTCGTCTGTGGAGCCTGCGCGCATGACGATTGAAATATACGGGGACCCGCTCTCATCCCTGGACAACAGGATCAGACAGTATCCCGCCGCGTTGGTGGTCCCGGTCTTGCCGCCGATGACCGTCACATTCTCCGGTGCCTTGCGGTCGCCCTTCAGATACAGATTGCTGGTCTGCCTGTTAAATTCCTTTGCCTTCCCGTTCTTGTCGTAGTAGGTAGTCTGATAGCCGGTCATATGGATGATCTCGTTAAAGGTCTCGTTCTTGATTGCCTCTTTGAAGATCAGATAGAGATCATATGCCGTAGTATAATGGTTGATATCAGTCAGCCCGTGGGGATTTGCAAAGTTGGTGTTGGTAGCGCCCAGCTCATGTGCCTTCTGGTTCATCATCTCCAGGAAATGCTCCACGCTGCCGCCGATATTCTCGGCAATCAGCATCGCCACGTCATTGGCGGAATAGATGAGCAGTATCCTCAGCGCCTGGTCCAGGGTCATGGTGTCACCGCTTTTTAAGCCGCAGAGCACCGCCCCTGCATCCTTGATCAGGACTGTGTCTGTCGCCGTCAACGTGCTCTCCAGATTACCGTTTTCCAGTGCCACCAGTGCCGTCATTATCTTGGTCACGCTGGCGGGATGAATGCGCTCATGGGCACTTTTCGCATAGAGGACCTGGCTTGTCCTCAAGTCCAGGAGCATTGCCGCACCCACGGTGGAC
The DNA here is from genome assembly GCA_948470905.1 of uncultured Lachnospiraceae bacterium. GTDB lineage: Bacteria > Bacillota > Clostridia > Lachnospirales > Lachnospiraceae > Acetatifactor. The sequence continues at coordinate 8,043 of CAOKQK010000065.1, forward strand.
ATGTCCAGATCCGTCCCTGCAGTCACATCCTCCGTGACCACACAGAGGTCGGAGGTAAAGGGAGACACTGTCCGCGTCTCCTGCCTGCGCAGCACATTAAAGCCGCTGACCGCAGCATCCACGCTGTATGCCATATCATAGGACAGGCTGCCGCATCCTGATAAGACGCCGGTGAAAAGAATCACAGCACACAGCAGTGATAATATCCGTGGAACGCTTTTCTTCCATGGAATGCTTTTGATCCATATCCTCTTTGGTATTTCTCTATTTGTACATTTCACGCCACTCTAAATCTCCTCTGTCAAGGGACTTGATCAACAGCTCCGCACTTGCCAGGTTGGTCGCCAGCGGTATGTTGTGCATGTCACACAGTTTTACCACGTTGTTTACATCCGGCTCATGGCTTTTGGGCGTGAGCGGATCCCTAAGGAAAATGACCAGGTCCATTTGATTGTGTTCAATCTGGGCGCCTATCTGCTGCTCTCCGCCCAGATGGCCCGCAAGAAACTTGTGGATGTTTAAATTTGTTACTTCCTCGATAAGCCGCCCCGTCGTACCGGTGGCGTATAGATCGTTTTTGCTCAGTATCCCCCTGTAGGCAATGCAGAAATTCTGCATCAGCTTTTTTTTGGAATCGTGTGCGATCAATGCAATATTCATTTAGCCATACCCCCTGTCTGCAAACATTAATGCACTTGTTTGGATTCTATTTTGATCTCGGGATCTGGAGCCTCACATTTAATACAAAGCCTATTCCCATATACAGGCTTAAAAGCGAGGTCAGACCATAACTTACGAACGGCAATGTCAATCCTGTATTCGGCATGATAAAGGTCGCCACCCCGATATTGATAAAACCCTGGAACGCCACCAGCCCTCCTACACCGGCACATATGATTGTTCCTGCCAAATCCTTCGCCCTGCGCGCTATGGAGACACATTCCAGCGAGACGCCGAATATGAGCAGTATCACCGCAATGCTCCCCTTAAAGCCAAACTCCTCTCCTATGACGGAAAATATAAAGTCTGTCTGTGTCTGCGAGATAAAATTACCGTTCTTCACCGAGGTGATCTCGTTGTTCTTGTACCCTTTCCCGTCCAGCATCCCCGAGGCGATTGCCTTGACGGAATTCTGCTGCTGGCGCGCCTGATCCGGGTATTTATCCGGAGCCTGGAACGCGAATATGCGCCCTCTCTGATAATCTGTCAGCAGGCCGCTGTCCGGCTGCAGCGCCAGCGAGATCAGAAGTGCGGCGGCAGGTATCGCCACCGCTATCACGCCTGCTACCAATTTAAGGCTGACGCCTCCCGCAAACATAATGACACAGAAAATGCATGCGAGCACAATGGTAGTGGACAGATCGGGCTGCTTTACCACCAGCGCCAGAGGCACCGCGATCAGCACCACGCAGCTTCCTATGATGCCGACGGTATTGAATTTTTCCCTATGTTTCATAATAAACTGTGCAAAGAATAAAATCAATATAATTTTGGCAACTTCCGAAGGCTGGAAGCGGAAACCTCCCAGATCAAGCCACCGCTGCGCCCCGTGTGAATCGTGCCCCAATCCCGGAAGCGATACCATGAGAAGGAGCGCGAGGTTAAAGCCGTACATCAGCCAGTAAAATTTAAGGATAAAATTGTAGTTAAAAAGAGAACATACGATCATAAACACGACGCCTGCGATAACTCCCGCCAGCTGCCTGTTCTGGAGCGAACTCTCCGCGCTTCCGATCGCCATGACACCGACGACCGAAAGCGCAAGTACCATCAGCACCAATTTAAAATCATAATCCCGTAGCCTGTATTTTTTTAACATAGTATCCTCATCTGAATTTCTTCCGAACGTCCGAAAGACATTTTACTGCTTCAGAGCCAGATCCTGCGCCGCAGAGACATCTACAATGGGGATGTTTGCATAGAGAACAGGTTTGCTCCCTCCCCTGCCGGACTTGCTCCCTTTTGTATTGATCTGGATCTCCATGTTATCAGCATCTATCTTCATGTACTTGGATATCACCTTGGCAATATCCGTCTTGATCAGCTCCATCAGTTCCGGTGAACAGTTTACCCTGTCGGAGATCAACAGTATCTTTAACCTGTCCTTCGCAATCTGGCAGGAGCTTTTTCTGCGAAAAAAATGTCTCATGATACACATCAGCCCCCTTATGCCCTATGAAATATTCCGGAAACCCTGGTCCAAAAAGAAATTCCCCTGTCAAAATTCAGGTAGGGCACCTCTTTGCCCAAAACCCTCTGCACCACATTGGCATACGCCTGTCCCGCAGGGCTTGAGCCTCCTACAAGCGGCTCGCCCTGGTTGGTGGAGATCACCACATTCTCATCATCAGGAATGATGCCGATCAATGGAATTGCCAGGATATCCACCACATCCTGGGCAGACATCATATCGCCCCGCTTTACCATATCCATCCGCAGACGGTTGATGATCAGTTCCATCTTCTTGAAGCCGTTGGCTTCCAAAAGCCCGATAATCCGGTCCGCATCCCGGATGGCGGAGACCTCCGGCGTTGTCACCACAAGCGCCCTGTCCGCGCCGGCTATGGCGTTCTGAAAGCCCTGTTCGATGCCGGCCGGGCAGTCCAGTATAATGTAATCAAACTGCTCTTTTAAATGCTCAATCACCTTTACCATCTGTCCCGGCGATACGGCGGACTTGTCCCTGGTCTGTGCCGACGGCATGAGATACAGCCCCGGATGCCGTTTGTCCCGGATCAGCGCCTGCTTGATCCGGCAGTTCCCCTCCACCACATCCACCAGGTTGTAGACGATACGGTTCTCCAGTCCCATGACCACATCCAGGTTGCGCAGCCCGATATCCGTGTCGATCAGACACACTTTCTTCCCAAGTTTTGCCAGACCCGTTCCCACGTTTGCGGATGTAGTGGTCTTTCCTACACCGCCTTTACCTGAAGTGACGACAATAACTTCCGAGCTTTTCTGCTCTTTGGAAAATTCATTTCCCATTTTCCTTATCCTCCATTATAATTTGTCGTCCTCCAAGCACCTGTCAAAAGGTGCTCAGCAAATCTTTGGTGAGAGCTTCCAATACGATCTTCCCGTTCTTCACACATGCAATTTTCGGCTGTACTTTAGGGCGTATCCCCCATTTTGACTTTGTGTTGGGTTTATATTTGAAATCGCCGATCTTGATTCTTTCCGGCTCCATTTCAAGCGCTGCCACAAAGGCTCCCTCCATGCCGTTGCCCCCGGCGTAAACCTCGCCGTACAGGCCGCCCAGGACGATCACGTTCCTGGCGCTGATAATGGCACTTCCCGGATAGACGTCCCCCAGCACGATAATGCTGTTCTCCGTCTCCACAACCTCTTTATTTTTCAGGCTTCCCTTCAGGAACTGCCCATCCTCATCATTGGCAAGTTTCCTTTCCGTGTGTACAAGTGCCTTGATGAAATTTTTGTTTGTATTGTCATCCTTGCCCACAATACAGATGATGCGAAGGTCACTGTTGTCCTGGATGGCGTCCAGGATCCTGATCTCGTCTGAGGCGGACAGAGCCCGCCCCTCAATGGACAATGCTGTGGATGTCTTTCCAAAAAAGTTCCTTGCCTCCGAAAATTTACGGCCAATCTCATGAAGAATTTCTTCAAAGGACTGTTCCTCGCCAAGATGAAGCGAGATCCCGTTCGGATAGCTTTTTATCAAAACCGCATCTTTCATTTTTACACCCCATGCCTGCCAGAGGCAGGCAGTAATTTCCATGTTTGGATGTTTAAGCTTTTCTTCGTTAGAACGCTTTCCTTCCGTGGAATGCTTTTCTTCCATGGAATGCTTTTCTTCCATTTTTATAGTTCGTTGGAGATGCCTCCGTCCGGGGCATCCGCGACACCGGTGATCAGCTCGTCCTCCTCTGCCAGCCCGTAATAATATTTGATAATATCCCTGGTCATCTGTGCGGCGTAGTCCGAGGAATAACCAAAAGGGATCCTGGTTGCTATGGCGATTTCAGGCCGCTCATAGGGCGTGTAGCACACAAAAAGCGCGTGGCTGGGACGAGAACTGGTCTGCTCTGCCGTACCGGTCTTGCCGGCGACGCTCACTGTCAGGCCCTCAAAATAACTCTTGCCGTCCACCACCTGGAGCATGCCGGAATGGATGGCGTCCCAATATTCCTGGGGCATCTCGATGACATTGCGGATGTCCGGCTCATACTCCTTCAGCGTGTTGCCCTCGGAATCCGCGATCCTGTCAATCAATGTCAGATTGTAGCATGTACCGCTGTTTGCCACGGCGGTGATATATCTGGCCAGCCCTACGGTAGTGTAGCTGTTGGTGCCCTGGCCGATAGCGGAACGTACCGGATCCTCCGTTGATACGTTGGGAGACACCTCTGCTATCTCAATCCCCGATTTCTCGGTCAGCCCGAATTTATCAGCATATTCATACAGGGTGTCCAGACCCTCCGCCTGATTGTAGGTGCCTGACCGGGTGGAAAGCTGATAGCCCACATTATAAAAATAATAGTTGCAGGAATCCCGAAGCGCCGTTATGAGCGTCTCATTCCCGTGGCCGCGTCTCTGCCAGCATCTGGGAGCGGAGGGGATCTCGGAAAAGGTCCCGATGCAGTTTATCCTGCTCCTGAGCGTAATGACTCCTTCCATCAGCCCTGCCGACGCAACCACCATCTTAAAAGTGGAACCGGGCGCCAGGGTGGATTGTGTGGCATAATTCCACTGGGGATTGGACTTGTCGGCATTGAGCTTTGCAAAGTATTCCGCGTCCACAGTGTTGGCCATTTTGTTGTTGTCGTAGCCGGGATAGGAAACCAGCGCCAGCACGTCCCCGGTATTGACATCCGTAATGACCACGGAGGCATTGCAGGGATCCAGCGCCAGCTGTGCCGGCGTGATATCCAGACTGTCAATACGGTTCTTCATGAATTGGTATGCGGTCATTTTCCCCGCAAAGACGGCATCCTCGTCCGCCTCAGGGATATCCACCAGCCCCTGTTCGCACAGGATCTGGCACACCTGCCTGCCGTTTATGACATCTGACAGAAGCATGTATTTGTAAAAACGTTTTTGAAATTCCGTGTTCTTGTCAACCATGGAGATAATGTAGTCCAGAAGCTGGTCATAAATCTCCGAGGAGTCCGAGTACTTATCGTCAAGCTGCAGCTTGCTGACATCAATCCAGTTTTTTGAAATGCAATATCTCAGATACTCGTTGAGACTGATGGTCTCTTTTGTGACCCAGTTAATGTAAGTTTCATCTGAAGTGTCCACAGCTTCTGTCATGATAACGCCGTTACGGTTCAAAAGTGTCACGATATTGCTCTGATAGACCTGATATTCCTGAGAGAGCCTGTTATAAGGTGTCTTCTTATCTGTCAGCTCGCTTAAAAGGGTCTCATAGACGGATGCCTTATAACTTTCATATGCCGCGTACACTGCTTTTTCCGTCTCTCCTGCATCTTCTCCGGCAAGGTGCTTCAGGTCGATGACCGAGTTGTTGAACATGGTGAAATAGACGTCATAGATTGGTATTTTTATGTCCCCGTTGGTATCCTCATCCACCTGGAAATCCCTGGCGTCGATGATCTTGCTGGAAACCAGCCCCGCCAGCTTCTGTTCCAGGATGTTGTAGACCGCCTTGGTCAGATCCATGTCTATGGTGAGGTACACGTTCTGCCCTACCTGCGCCTCCTCCCTTTCGGGGATGGACAACACCCTGCCCATGGAATCCACCACTACCCTCTCATAGCCCTTCCTGCCCTGCAGCGTGGTTTCCAGATAGGCTTCGATGCCGCTTTTTCCCACCATATCGTTGATGGTGTATTCATCGCCGCCGCGCTCCGGCATTTCCCCGGAATTCATTATTTCCCCGGAATGCCTTATTTCCGTATTCAGCTGGGTGAGCTCGTCGGACGAGATTTTGCCCGTATAGCCCAGCACATGGGCAAAATATTTGCTGTCCACATAACGGCGGACGGTGTCCTCCACAATGGTGACGCCGGGAAGGATATCGGAATTCTCCATGAGCACGGCCACGGTCTTCTCACTGATATTGGCAGCCACCGTTGTGCCGATATATTTGCGGAAGGAAGTCAGGCTCATGGCATAGCGGATTGTGACCAGCTTCAGCCACTCCTCCCGGCTGTAGCCCTTGCCGGGGATAAAAGCACTTTTGGAATCGTCCGGATCCTCATATTCGCCGATTCCGAATTTACTGCTGTTGTTGCTGAGAAATTCCATGACTTCTGTGGCGGTGGCAGTACGCTCCGAATCCAGCAGCAGGTCGATGGTCTTCCTTCCATACACGTCGGCAAGAAACCGAAGCAGCGTCGTTCCTTCCGCATTGAAGGCAAACTCTCCGTCCTCATCGATGATGACTCGAAAATCCGAGATACAGGTATCACCGTTTTTCTCAATCAGCCTGACCAGGTTACGGACAATTTCGTTCATTTTGGCATTCTTGCCGCTGCCGGACTCGAACACGTCTTCTATCTTGACGGAATATGCCAGTTCGTTGTAAGCCAGCAGGTTGCCGTTCCTGTCATAAATATTCCCCCTGGTGCTGGCGAGGCTCCTTGTCTTCTCCGTCTCCAGCACAAAATCATCCAGGTACTCCTGCCCATGGATGATCTGCAGGTCAAAGCAGCGATAGATCAGGATGCCGCCGAACAGGATGAACAACAGCGCAAATATCGTCATTCTGCTGGTCAATATGCTTTTCAGCTTATCCTTTAACTCATCAAACAAATTTCTGCTCTCTCCTTTTTTCCCTTGCTTCCAGCTTTTGGTTGATCTTTAATAGAATGGGATACAAAAGCAGGGTGATCAAAATGGTATACAGTGCTTCCGGCAGGATCACATGGGCAAAATAATATGTAAACTGAAACCTGCCGCGAAGCATAAAAGATAAAACATAACATATAATTCCATAGGACAGGTCGCTGGTGACGATCAGGGCAATGGGGAGCTTAATGTCCTCCGGATAGAAGATCCGACTGAACTTGCCATTCAGATAGCCTATGTACATCAGGACCAGCGCATAAAAGCCCAGGAAACTGCCGAAAAAGATATCGTTCAGCAGGCCGCAGAAAAAACCTATGAAAAGTCCCTCCTTCTCGCCCCGCATAAATCCGAAGGAGGAGGTCAGGATGACCAGCAGGTTGGGGATGATACCCCCAAAGGTAAGGCCGCCAAAAACGCTGCTCTGCAGGACGTAACATATCAAGATCAATAAGGCCACTGTGAATTTCCTAAGCATCGGCTCTCCTGTTTTTCCTTTTTTTCTGCTGCCTTAATTTTGCGACGCATCCATGACGGACTGTTTCATGTCTGTGATGACCAGCACCTCCCCCAGGTGTTCAAAGTCCACCGCGGGAATGATCAGCCCTGATTTCGTCAGGTTGTTTGCATCCTTTTCAATGGAGCTGATATAGCCTATGAGTATGTTGGGCAGATACTTGTCGCTGATGTTGGAGGTGACAACCTTGTCTCCCGCCACAACTCTGTCATTGCTGTCCATCAGCTGGCTGAAGGTGATACATCCTTCCGCCATCAGCTTCAGGTCGCCTGTTACCATCAGGTTGTCCTCTGTGGCAATGGTCATGCCGCTGACGTTGCTGTTGTCGGAAATGATGGATGTCACCCTTGCCCAGTTGGGTCCCACGGCGGTAATACGCCCCACCAGCCCGCCCCCGGCGATCACGTTCATGTTGACGGCGAGCCCGTCATCCTCGCCCTTATCAATGGTAAAGGCGGAAAACCAATTCCCGGAATCCCTCCCAATGATCCTGGCGGCAATCTTGGTATACTCGCCGTACTGCTCGCTCAGGGAAACCAGCTCCCTTAAGCTGACCAGCTCATATTTGTCCTGCTGGAGCAGGGTGTTTTCCTCTGTCAGCGCGGCAATCTCCTCCTTCAGCCTGGCGTTTTCCTCCAGAAGGGTGCGGATCTGGACCAGCTCCTCGGAGCGCCCCGAAAGCCAGCCGCCCAGCCTGCCGATCCCCTGCTGGAAGGGAACGATCACATAGCCCACCACCGTGTTTATGGGCCTGTTCAGCAAGTCCGTACAGATAGTGATGACCATGAGCAGGGTACACACAAACGTCAGGATAAAAAGGAGGTACTTGCCCGGCAGAGCATGCTTTTCCTTTTTTCTCTTTATGATCGGACTCATCTGCTCATCCCTTCGATCGCATATGCCACAGATTTATAATTGTCGTCCTTGATAATCTTTGCAAGCCCCAGGCATACGCTGGTCAGAGGGTTCTCGGATACATTGACCCGAAGCCCCGTGCCTGTGGCGAGACGCTCTGCCAGATGGCTGATCTGAGACGCGCCTCCTGTCAGATATATGCCGTGGCGGTAAATGTCCGCCGCCAGCTCAGGCGGCGTCCTCTCCAGGATCACCTTTACATTGTCCACAATGGTATTGAAATGTTCTTCCAGACATTCCTCCACCAGCCTGGTGGGTATCTCTCTCTCCACGGGAAGCCCTGTGACAATATCCCGCCCGTAGACCACGGCGCCCTTCTCGTCCTTCTCCAGCTCGTTTAGGGAAATCTTCACCATCTCGGAGGTCTTGCCGCCGATGATCAGGCTGAACTCCTTTCTCACCGCGGCGCGGATCGCTTCGTCAAACTTCAGTCCCCCTGTCTTGATCAGGCGGCTCAGCACAATGCCGCCCAGGGACAGGATAGAGATCTCGGTTGTCTCATAGCCCACATTGACCACCAGCACACCCTGGGAATTCTTTACATCTATCTCCATCCCCAGCCCGTCGGCAACCGCCTTCTCCACCACCATGATGTTGCGCGCCTTTACATTGGAGTCCTTGATCAGGTCATAAAATGCCCTTTTCTCCACCTCGGTCACGTCGGTGGGGACTGCGATATAGAAATCAGCAGGCTTGCCGTTGCCCTTTTGCAGGTCAAATATAAAATTGCGCACCAGCGTCTCCATGTTTTTGATGTCCGCGATGACACCGCTGGACAAAGGATAGGAAATATGAATATTGCTGGGAGCTTTCTCATACATTTCAAATGCAGAGTCACCGTAGGCGAACAGGGTATTCTTGTTTTCAATGGCGATCATATTCTTTTCCACCAGAATTCTGTCATCACTCCTACTGTAAATTTTAATGTTGTTGGTACCGAGATCGATACCGAATGCGTTGTTTGCCAAAACGACAACCCCTTTCTTATGTGATGATACAAAAAACAGCGATACAATAATTGTGGTACAACATATTAATTATCTTGAAGCCATACAGCTTCTTTGAAACTGATATAGCGGTTATCACCGATCACAATGTGGTCCAGCAGGTTCACATCCATCTTCTGCCCCAGCTCCCTCACGTTTTCCGTGAGCTCCAGGTCGGAGCGGCTGGGCGTGGGATCCCCGCTGGGATGATTGTGTACCAGGATGATATTGACTGCCTTATTTTCCAATGCCGCAAGAAATATCTCCCTGGGCGAGATAAGGGACATCCTCACGCTTCCCTCGGACAGCTTTTTCTCACACAGCATCCGTCCTTTTGAATCCAGGCAGACCAGATAGACACATTCCGTGTTCCGGTGCCTGAGCTGTTCCATGAAATATGCGGCTACCTGCCCGGAGCGCTGGAAATTGATGCCCTCCTTTGCCCGTGCCATGCTCATCCTCATGGACAATTCTGTCAGGCATTTCAGTTTGACAGCCTTCACTTCTCCGATGCCGGATATCTTTTTCAGCTCCTCTACCGTCACGTCATAAAGCCCTAAAAGCCCCTCCTTGGGATACCTGGCGAGCTCTAATACTTCCCGGGCAAGCTGCAGTGCCGGTTTTTCCTTTGTCCCGGTGCGGATGATGATGGCCAGCAGCTCAGCTTCTGTCAGGCTCTCCGCCCCAAACCTCAGAAACCTCTCATAGGGGAGCGTCTGAGCCGCATCTTTCTTTTTGGAATGCCTTTCTTCCTTGGAATGCCTTTTTTCCATGGAATGCCCTTCTTCCATAGAATGTTTATCTTCTTTGGAATGGTTTCCTTCCATGGAAAGTTTCTCCTCCATGGAATGCTTGTCTCTTGTTTTCATGCGCCTTCTCTTTCTTCCTTCTCCGACGCACCTGCCCTATCTGATAAACTTGTAGATCACCAATGCAATGACAACGCCTATAACGCTGGCGATCGTGATCTGGATCGTCAGCCCGAACGTCAGGATGATGAAGCCAAGATCCAGCACCACAGGAGAGCTCAAACCAAAGGACTGCCCGTAATTCAGAAAGGTACCGTCAAAATAAGTACCGATGAACCTGCCGATGACAAAACCCACCAGCACCAGGAGCAGTAAAACCCAATTTACCCTTTTCAAACGCTTCCCTCATCTTTCTTTCGTGCTTTAGTACAATGACTTGGTACAATGTAGCCAATACAGGCTTTCCTGCCCGTGGAAATGCCTGTACGTCTTTATATAGTACCACAAAATGTAAATGCTGTACATAAAAATCATAGAAATTATTTTTATGTTTTTCTACATTATCTTACATGGGGTTATTCCAATCAAAATATCCGATCCTGTATTTTAAGTTGTTTTTTTCTCATAATATCACAAGCCCCTTGTCCAGGACCGCCTGCAGGGACCTTAAAATGCCAAATTTCGCATGCTGCCAGGTCAGTCCGCCCTGGAAATAAACCGCATAGGGGGGCTTGATGGGACCATCCGCGGACAGCTCGATGGAGGAACCTGCCACAAATGCTCCCGCTGCCATGATCACCGGCGCATCATAGCCCGGCATGTCCCAGGGTTCCGGCGTCACATGGCTGTCCACAGGCGCCGCCGCCTGGATGCCCTGGCAGAAGGCAATGACCCCCTCGGGACTTCCGAAGGTAATCGCCTGGATGATGTCATGCCTGCTCTCCGAGGCGTCCGGCACTACATCATACCCCAGCGGCTCGTACAGGTTTGCGGCAAAAACCGCGCCCTTCAGCGCAGCAGCCGTCACGGACGGCGCCAGGAACAGGCCCTGGTAAAAATCCTTTAAGACCCCCAGGGATGCGCCGACCTCCTTCCCCAGCCCAGGCGAGGTCAGCCTGTACGCCGCGTTCTCCACACATTCTTTCCTGCCGGCGATATAACCGCCTATGGGCGCCAGCCCGCCCCCCGGGTTCTTGATCAGGGAGCCTACCACCATGTCCGCCCCTACGTCGCTTGGCTCCCGCACCTCCACAAATTCCCCATAGCAATTGTCAACCATACAGATCACATCCGGCTTGAGCCCTTTCAAAAAGGCGATCAGCTCACCGATCCTCTTTATGGAGAGTGTGGGTCTGGTCTGATAGCCCTTGGACCGCTGTATTGTCACCAGGCGGGTCTTCCCATTGACTGCCTTTCGGATGCCCTCATAGTCGAAGGCACCGTCCGAAAGCAGATCCACCTGCCTGTAGGAGACACCGTACTCAGCGAGAGAGCCTCTGGAGGGACGGATGCCGATCACCTCCTCCAGGGTGTCATAAGGCTTTCCCACAGGGGAAAGCAGTTCATCCCCGGGGCGCAGGTTGCTCATCAGCGCCAGCGCCAGCGCGTGGGTGCCGCAGGTAATCTGGGGACGGACCAGCGCATCCTCCGTGTGGAAAACATGGGCGTAAACCTCCTCCAGTTTGTCCCTGCCAAGGTCATTGTATCCATAGCCTGTGGTCCCCAGAAGGCATGCCTCGCTGACCTGGCATTCCTGCATTGCCTGCACCACTTTCAGCTGATTATACTCGGCAATTTCATCTATTCCCCGAAACCTCCCGGCAAGCTTCTCCAAAACTGCCTCGCCGTATTCATATACCTTTTTCCCTATGCCCATCTGAGCATATATATCCTGTAATCCGTCCATGTGAATCCATAATGCCTTTCTTTTAATAATTTATTCCTGCGTGCAATGAGGAAACGTCCGAAGGACCTTAACCCCAAATCCCCCGCGCCTTCAGCTCCTCCAGCATAAACTGCAGCATCCTGTCCTCATCGTATCCAAAATCCTTTTTATTCACCCACACACAGTCCTTTTCCCTGCGAAACCAGGTCAGCTGACGCTTGGCGAAACGCCTGGTATCCCTTTTCAGGAGCTCCACCGCCTGTTCATAAGTAGCCTCCCCGTCCAGCCATGCAAGGATCTCCTTGTAACCCAGTCCCTGCATGGAAACCATCTCCCGATGGCACCCAAGGTCCCGAAGATGCCTGACCTCCTCCGCCAGCCCCTGGGCAAGCATTTCGTCCACACGCCTTTCAATCTGTACATAAAGCCGCCCGCGGTCATCATTCAGCACAAAATAACAGAAATCATACGCCGGAGGCTTTTCCCGTTCCGTTTCGTTGTGACGGGATATCTGTTCCCCAGTCAGGTGAAAATACTCCAGGGCACGGATGGTACGCCGAATGTTGTTGGCGTGGATTGCGTCCGCGGCATCAGGATCCACCTCCCGCAGCATTTCATGCAGCCTGTCTGCCCCTTCTTCTGCCGCCAGCTTTTCCAGCCGGTCCCGGTATTCCATATCCTCATCATTTTCCGTAAAGTTAATGTCCCGCAGCAGCGCCTGGATATAAAACCCGGTGCCGCCGGTGACTATGGGAAGATGCCCTTTTTCATAAATATCCTGCAGGCATCTCTCACACTTTTCCTTGAAAGCAACCACATTAAAAGGCTCCCAGGGCTCCAGGATATCGATCATATGATGAGGGATTCCCTGCATCTGGCCAGGCTTTATCTTGGCAGTGCCAATGTCCATGTGCCTGTACACCTGCATGGAGTCGGCGGAAATGATCTCTCCCCCCACCGCCTTTGCCAACTCAATAGAAAGTCTGGTCTTTCCCACCGCAGTGGGACCTGCCAAAATAATCATTTTCTGCATGTCTTTTATATCCAAATCTCCTAACTTTTTCCACCTGCGCGGTTGCAATCCAATGGTTTGCCTGCATGCAGCTTTTTTAACTGACGATCCGCTTAAATTTCCTGTCCATCTCTGCCCTTGTCATCGCGACAATGGTTGGCCTGCCATGAGGACAGTTATATGGATTTTCCAGAGTCAAAAGTTCATCGATCAGACTCTCCGCCTCCGCAGCGCTTAAAGTGCTGTTGCCTTTTACCGCCGCCTTACACGACATGGAGGCAATTTTCTCCTCAATGACCCGAACGCCGCCGAAGCTGACCCCGTCCGCAAGCTGATCCAGCACGGCGAGGAACATCTCACGCTCATCGCAGCCATACAGATCCACCGGCACACTGCGCAGCGCGTATTCACTGCCCCCGAAGTGCTCAACCTCAAAGC
>CAOKQK010000066.1 GCA_948470905.1 uncultured Lachnospiraceae bacterium
TACACCTCGCTGACCTCATCTACCTCGCCCGACTCATACAGCCTGACAGCCTCATCCGATCCGCCTGGCTCATATACCCTGTTGACCTCATCTGCCTCGCCAGCCTCATACACCTCGCTGACCTCATCTACCTCGCCCGACTCATACAGCCTGACAGCCTCATACAATCCGCCAGCCTCATACACCTCGCTGACCTCGTCCGACTCGCCGACCTCATCCGACCCGCCTGGCTCATATACCACACTGACCTCATCCGCCTCGCCAGCCTCATACATCCCGACAATCTCATCCGACTCGCCGGTCACATCTACCACACTTACCTCATCCGCCTCACTATTCACACCTGCCCCATATATCTCACCGGGCTCATCTTCCACATCCGCTCCATATACCTCATCGGGCTCATCCTCCACATCTGCCCCATATATCTCCTCCGCATCCTCCTCCACATCTATCCCATATATCTCAGTGTTCTTTTCCTCCTCATATGTATCATGTACACCGTCCCCCTCATCTCCCTCATTAGAGCCGACGATCTCCATCCTGTCCTTACCCTTATCTTCCGTATTCCTCACCTCAAACATCTCTACTTACTTCTCCTCCCCCTTAAAACACCCATGCGCACCGACACCAGGACGACAACAGCCGCCAGGACGATAACAACGGCAATGATCAATATCCGGCGCTGCAAATCTTCCTGCTCAGCACGAAGTGCTTCCGCGTCAAGACGCTCCTGCTCCTCCCTTGCCAGACGCTCCTGTTCCTCCCTTGCCAAACGCTCCTGCTCCTCCCTTGCCAGGCGCTCCTGTTCCTCCCTTGCCAGGCGCTCCTGTTCTTCCTTTGCCAGGCGCTCCTGCTCCTCTCTCGCCAGACGCTCCTGCTCCTCCTTAGCCAGGCGCTCCTGCTCGCTGTAGAGCACGATATTTTCCAACATACTGCTGCCTGTGTCATAGCCTACATTCGTCCGGTACAGCCCAAATTCCGCGCAGCTGTGTTTATAATCATCCGACACATAAAAAGACCACTTCTGCTGGGAGACATGCTGCTTGTAAGCCTCCTTTGCCACCTCCAGGGCTGTCTGCCCTCCCATGGACGCAAGCGGCACGCGCAGATCCAGCCGGATCCTGTTCTCACCGTACAGATGAAAATATGCCTTGGGCGTATCCCATATACCATAAGTCTCAAAATACTCTGTATCCGTCCTGCAGCTGCTGTCCGCCGCAGCCTCCAGCGCCTGGGCGGCAGCACTTGCGGTCAGCATATGAAAGCCATGCCCGTACTCGCCGTTGAAATCATGGGTCACAAGCACCTGGGGCTGGAACCGGCGCAGCATGTCCGTCAGGTAATCCACCGCCGCCTGATAATCATACTTTTTCCTGGCATCCTCCAGGTCATTGCAGTAGACATCCCGGAAATTCCCGCAGACGGGATAATTGCGCACACCGTCCCTCCACAGCCCGTCCAGCTTCTCATGTTCCCGCACGCTCTGATTGGTGCTGCGGAATTCTGTCATATAGACCACCTGCACCCTTGCGCCCAGCTCTGCGCCGTAGGTGGGGGCAATCCCGCCCATATACAGGATCTCATCGTCAGCATGGGCAGGGATCAGCATGATATCGGCGCGCTCACAGGGCGGCTCCCAGATCTGCACGTCCTCCGGCACCTCCCCGTCCGTAAAGATCCGCACCTCCTTCTTGTACAGCCTCATCTTCTGCTTGGGCAGCAGTACCGTCACCGTCCGGCTTTCCTCCGGCAGCAGGATAAATTCATGCAGAAACCCATACTGCCCGCATTCCACAGTGCCCTGGTCCGTTCTGACCTGATACGGTGCCACAGGATCATCCCACTTGATATAGACGGCGCCTATCCCGCGGCCGTCCTTCGCCGTGATGGTGATAGTGTTTTCACTGCTGTCCGAGACGACCACCGGCGTAAGCTCCTCCGCCGACACCCGAATTCCCGGGACCGTAAGCAGCAGGAAGCCCCAAAAAAATATTGATAAAACCTTTCTTAATCTATCCATTCCTTATCCATCCTCCTTCCGGGCATGGCTGTTTTTCGTTTGATGCAGTTCACACTCCATTTAGATAAGCAGCGTGTGGCAGCGGCTTATGGCGCAGGTATCTTACAAGCCAACATGATAATCGCTCCAACAGCCCCGGAGCATCGCCCCTGCCTGTAGAAATCAAAAACCCCGCAGCAAGCTGACGGGGTATCAAGCTTGATGCGCAGCAAGCTGCGGGGTATTTGACCCTCGCGGCATTCGTCAAGGTCCCAGAGAAGTAAACTTCTCGGACTTTGACTCATTGCCCGCGGGAATAAATTAAATTATTGTAAATTTCACCTGACATATGCTACAATCTGGTAGGGAATATTTTCAACCTGCACAGTTGCCGCCCACCACCAAATGAGCAAAACGCAGATATACAGGCGAAATATCTGTAACAACCCAAACAGTTCACGGAACTGCTGCAAATATTTTGCCCTGCCCATACTATTTACAATAATGAGGTATTGACATGAACGACTTTATCAAAAATATGTCCGTGGTCCTGCCTTCCTACAAGCCGGATGAAAAGCTTCTGGCTGTTCTGGAAGGTCTGACACAAAAAGGCTTCCGCGATGTGATCGTCGTCAACGACGGAAGCGGCAGCGGCTTCGACGCCATTTTCGAGAAAGCGGAGGCTTTCCCCAATGTCACCGTACTCACCCACACAGGAAACCGCGGCAAGGGCTGCGCCCTGAAGACTGCATTTTCCTATTGTATGGAAAACCGCCCTTCCTGCACCGGCGTCATCACCGTAGACGGCGACAACCAGCACCACCCGGACGACATCCTGGCCTGCTGTGAAAAGCTGTCCGAACTCCCGGAACAGATCGTCCTCGGCGCAAGGAGCTTCTCCGCTGAACAGGTTCCCCTCCGGAGCCGCCTGGGCAATGTGATCACCCGGGGCGTCTTCCGCTTTGCCTGCGGCATCCGCATCACGGACACCCAGACCGGGCTGAGGGCCATCCCCTCCCGGTATCTTCCCCTGATGCTGGAAACCTCCGGGGAACGCTATGAATATGAGACAAACATGCTCCTGGAAATGAAGACACATGAGATTCCCTTCACGGAAGTGACGATCCGCACCATCTATCTGGATGACAATGACTCCTCCCACTTCCATCCGCTGAAGGATTCCATCAAGATCTACCGGACGATCTTTGCCTTTCTGGCAAGCTCCCTGCTGTCCTCCCTGGTGGATCTGATCCTGTTTTTCATTTTTATCAGCATCCTGACCTTTTTCATGCCGGAGGGCGTATGGAATGTTCTCCTTGCCGCCGCTCCTGCAAGGATCTGCTCCTCCCTGTGCAACTACCTGCTCAACAGCAAGAAGGTATTCCGCTCCAAAAGCAAAGCCTCCCTGGCACGCTATTATCTGCTCTGCGTCCTGCAGTTCATGGCATCCGCCGGGCTGGTTTCCCTGGGCGCCTCCCTGTTCCACGCCGGCAATGGGGGGGGCAAAACCCTGATCAAAGCCATAGTGGATACCCTGTTATTCCTGATCAGCTACCAGATCCAGCGGGAATGGGTCTTCAAAAAATGATCCATTCCCCGGCAAACCTCCCCGGCACAGCGCTGCATTCACAGGTGTTGTCCACAGCAGTTCAGCGGTCTGCTGAACTGTTATTGTTGTCCGGATGATGGGCAACCGCAAATTCATCATAAATATGCACCACAAACCCCTGATCCTCATACAGCCCCCAGTCTGCACTTCTACTCAATATATAAGTCACATTCACATCCGGCGCCCCGGGATCAAAGTCGCAGTTATAGCGCCCAAAGGATTTCGCCTCAAGATAAGGATGGGGATACATAAAATATTCCACCGTATCCGTAAATTCACTTACGGGCACCTGCGCCAGGAACAGGATCCTGGAATGCTCGATCCCCCGGCTGTAATTGATCGGCCCCTCATAGGCTGTCGCCTCCTCCACGGCAGACTGCAGCCCCCGGCAGAACCAGTAGTCCAACATTTCGTTATACTCCGTAAAATAATAATGCACAAAGCCCGCAAACATGACCAGATAGTACAATACAGGCAGGATCAGCTCCTTTAGGCTGATCAGCTCAAAAAGGCGGTACACCCCCAGGGCTGCGATGAGCACCATGGGAATGAACAGGATATTATTGCGGTAAATGCTGGTGCGGGACAACAGCAGCCCCAGGGCTATCCCTCCTGCCGCCTGGAGCAGAAGCAGGAATTCCGGGGCATACTCCCTCTTAAGAAGCTTTTTTAAGAATGATCTCACGCAGAAGTATACACCCAACAAAAAAAAGGACAGAGTCCCCCCATAATAAATCCCATACTTTTCCGTACCGTCAAAAGGGAGGTCATCATACTGTATCTTCATGAGATGCCATACATTTTTTGCCCTCTCCACGATATTTGACAGGAACATCTCGTCACTGCGCATATACAGAAGCTTTGGTATGGAAAGAAAGGGCAGACGGATCTCACCGATCACGTCCATATTTACCAGCAGGAACAAGATCAGCGGCAGAGCCAGCACACCCAGGATGATAATGGAAAAAAACACATACCTGTCCATGCGCAGCTTCCTGACATACACCCCGTACAGGAACTCAAAAAGCACGATAAACGGTACGATTGCCCATATGGTAGCATAACAATACAGAGAAAGCCCATACATCAGGGACGAAAGCATCAAAAATCTGTGATCCTCCAGACCTCTCACATAAAAATACAGGGCAAAGATCAAAAACCCCGGCGCGAGATTCGCATCCAGCCCCCAGCGGGACATGGTGATATGCCAGGGGCAGATGACCATCAAAAAAAGGGCAAACAACGCCATCTTCCCGTCGAACATCCTCTTTATGAGCAGGTATACTACCCATAAGGTCAGACATGCCACAATAAGCTGCGGCAGCCTGACCACCCATATCTTCGGCCCGAAAACCGCCATGAACGGCATCATCAGGTAGGTATTCAAAGCGCTCATCCCGCTTCCCCAGGCGAAAAGATAGACCGGGAAACGATAACCCGCCGAGTCAACCCCATATTTCAGCATGGAATAAGCCTCATAGCCCCCGAAGGCTTCATCCTGATTCAGGTCCCCGGGGATCACCCCAAAACCGATGACGCGGACGGCAATCCCCACAGCCATAAG
Organism: uncultured Lachnospiraceae bacterium; assembly: GCA_948470905.1. Lineage (GTDB taxonomy): Bacteria > Bacillota > Clostridia > Lachnospirales > Lachnospiraceae > Acetatifactor. Next base: position 5,176 of record CAOKQK010000066.1, read on the forward strand.
GACCATAAAAATGACCCTGTGGCAGCCTTCCGCGCTCAGCCTGCCTGCCGCAGTCTGACTGTTGTGCTTAAATTTCATAACATTCTCCTCTCTCCTGTCCTTCCGCCTTCCCGGGGCATCCGGCACACGCTGCGATGCCTGTTTTCCCGCTATACAAAGGCGATGCCCGCCACCTTCCATGCCCCGTCTTTCCTCACAAAATACACCTGCAGATCCGTGACCACTACCTCCGTCTTTCTTGTAAAAGTCACATACATATGCTGTTCCAGATACACCCGGGCACAAAAGGCATCCCGGGAATACACGGTGAACTCCGTCACCTCCTGGTTCTTTATTTCCGGCTTCCGGTGGCTGTCAAACCATTTCCTCTGATTCCTCTTAATGCCGTCCAGCAGGGCCGAGCCTTCCGGAAAATACGGATCCAGGGAATCATATGCCGCGTCGTTGGACACGTACATGGCATAGTCGGACATCACCTGTATCACATAATCCTCCACCTGCGCCTCAAGAACCCTGTCCCCTCCAAAATCAGCCCTGTAGCAATGCGCCGCCTCATCATAGCTGATCTCCACAGGCTCACCGGCCTCATTGGCGGCATAAAGCTCCGGCTCCTGATGAAACTGTCCCAGATCGTACCTGTTATAAGAAGGTATCTGTGTATATGCCTCCAGATATCCCTCCGCCCTGCCCCGGATCCCCCTTTCCTCAACCGCAGCTTCCGTCACGGGGATCCCGTTCACCGTCACAGCTACGGTAGACGGCGCGAGCAGTTCATATCCCTTTGTGACCATGGGCAGCAGCTCGATCCTGTCCGTCTCCCAAAGGGGCAGGCCGTAAGCCGCCGTTTCCCCCTTTTTCTTAAGCCGCACCACCGCAAAAGGCACCTCGTCCGCCGTCACCACATACACCGGCCTCTCCTCGATGTGCTCCCCCGCCTTCGTCCCGAAATCCATGCTCTTTCCTGCCAGATAACCGTTCAGAAAGAACGCAAAGTCCTCCCTGCTCTCAAAGGGTCCCAGCTCCACAGGCTCCGCCTGCTCCAGGATCTGCTCCGCGTCTTTTGTGTGAAATATCTTCATCACCTCATTCTGATACAGTATGGGGCGCGTCTCCTCGAACACTCTCTGATAATCCTCCAAAAAGGTGTAAAACCACCTCAAAAACACCGCCAGTGCCCCAGCCAGCAGGACACTCCAGACAGCCAGGAATATCCAGTATCCCCTGCCCTTTTTCTTCTTTCCCGTTATCCTCTTTTCCGTCCTCACAATGCTCTCCCTTGCCTGCTCCCACAGACATCCCGATCAAGTCCGATCCCGCCTGCAGAATATTCTCCCAGGCTCTGTCTCTTTGCGGTTCAGACGAGCCGCCGGAGCCTTACCCCTCGCGAAAATCTCACAGAATTGCATACCAATACGTCTTTCCGACACATTACGATTGCCGGCTTCGCGGGAGCTGCTGTCTGAACTGCTATCTCTCCACCACAAAAGCCGTGGGCATATCTCTCGAACCCTTGACAGAGCAATTGTGTATGATCTCCTCACCCTCATATACCATGGCGGAAGACATGCCCCCGTCCAGGTTCGCCGCGTTGACCGCCTCATATTCCAGCATGATCTCTATCAGATCCAGATAAGTCGCCCCCAGGGAAGACGTCTGCCTGCCCTCGATGACCAGCAAAAGCACAGCGCCGTCCGCCCTCTGCCCGATGGCAGTCCTGGGATTCAGGCCGCTGCTGGTTCCGGCAGCCGAAACAGCCTCACCGTTCACCACCAGCGCGGGTCCAAAGGTCACAGCATCCCGGAATCCCTTATCCACAGCCTGCTTCCCCGTCATCCTCCCGCAGATGAACACGTTATCCTTGTCAAAGCCATAGATATCATAAGTCCTGTCCAGCTCTCCGTACACCAGCTCTCCCTCAGAAAAGACGATACCCTCCGGCAGGCCGCCCTTGCCAAAGCCGTTCACATCGTTATAACGCCCGCCGTTTACGCCCGCGACGGCATCATACTTCTCTATGATCTCCAGAAGGGTCAGCCCCCGCTTGTCCATGTCAAACTCATCGCAGACGCCCACCTTCACCCTGGAGGGATCCTTGACGATCATCATCTTGCCTTTATAGAGAGCGCCCTTCACCTCTATGATCTCAATGTCCCGGCTCTCCCCGTCATCCCCCTCACCGCCCTCTTTATCAGACTCTGCCTCAAAAGCAAAAAGCTGCGTGTCCGTGCTGACCTCTCCCACCTCCAACACATTGGCGGCCACGATCTGTGCCACCTCCTGCTCCGTGAGGAAAATATCCGCAAGAAATCCCGCCGCGCTGGTCTCCCTCACCGAAGTGACAAAGAGATTTCTGATCTGGGAGGACGGCCCCCTGGACACAAGATATAGCATCACAAGGAATCCCGCCAACAATAATACTAATGTCACAAACACCCACAGGAAAAGCTTTCCCGTTATCTTCAAGACTTTTTTCATACTTCCCTTCATCCTCCGCCCGCCCCTGCGGACATTGATCTCATGATTCCGCACTCACAGTTCAGGCAGCCCTCCTGGGCCAAGCCAAGATTACGTCCTCATACGCTTTGCGGGACTTAAAGATTGTCCATACTGTATTACAGGAATTATACAACAGCCTGCAGAAAAAGTAAAGGAAGTTTCCCACACGGCAAAAAATGCACCCAAAGCCATACTCTGGGTGCATTTTATCAGATCAGCAGCGCGTAACCGTCTTATCCGCAGTACATCTCATCCGAATGATAATCCAGGATCTCCTGGTTGAGTTCCACGCCGAAATCCCTGCCGATCGCCTTCAGCTCATCGTCAGTGATCACCTGCCTGGGCGCCCTGCCGCCAGCCGCCGACAGCGCGATGGACGCGATCTGCGCCGCCTTCTCAATAGTGTGCATCAGGCCGAAAGCGGTGTCAAAATCAGGGCCGGACACGAACAGCCCATGGAAAGACCAGACCGCCGCATCATATTTCTCCATCAGCACACAGGTCGCCTTTGCGATCTCGGGACCGCCGGGCACCATCCAGGGCACCACGCCCACGCCGCCGGGGAACACCACGCAGCACTCGGTAGCGCTTTTCCAGAGCATCTTGGTAAACACTTCCGCCTTCAGGGGCAGCACATAAGTCAGAGCGATCACATAAGGGGTGTGCGCGTGGTAGATCACGCGGTTGGCGCCGCCTGTCACGCGCTTCCTCACGGAATGGTTCATAAAATGGGTAGGAAACTCGCTGGTGGGTCTGCCGCCGTTTTCCAGCCCCCACACGATGCGGTAGGAATCTCCTGCACTGTTGATTTCCACGATACAGATGCTGTTCTGAGGCTCCAGCCCTACATTTTGCAGGAACTTTCCGCTGCCGGTGGAAATGAAATACTCTCCTTTCAGGTTGTCAGCCTGCACGCCCAGGGCTACCCATTCTCCCGGGACAGCCTTGAAATACGGACGGCACTCTGCCACTTCTTCCTCCCTCATGCGGTAGGTCAAATTTCCGCCGTTCCTCTCATGCCAGCCCTGCCTGACGCCGTCATGGCACATGCGGATATATTCCTCCATTACCTTAACGCCAAAGATATTGTTCATCCCTCTATCTCTCCTTCCTTCCTATTGAAATCAAAAACCCCGCAGCAAACCGCAGGCGCGGCAGCCCCATATATTTTCCCGCACCCACATGGGCGCATGTATGCGGAAACGGGGCACCCATCAGATGCCCCGCAACCTTATTGCCCCTCTTTTATCTCTTGGACAGGACCTCGTCCTCATATTTCCTGACCTCGGCATAAAACTCCCTGTCGGTGGCAACGCCGCAGCGCCTGCAGTATTCCTCCCAGATATCGCCCAGAGGAAGAAGCTTGACAGCCTCCTGCTCCACCATCAGCTCTGTGAAATTCGCCTCGTCCTGAAGCTTTTTCAGCGCCGCATTGGGAGTACACAGCGCTGCAAGCAGAGCCTTCTCCCAGCTCCTGAAGCCCATAGCCCATGCAGACACTCGGTTGATGCTGGCATCAAAATAATCCAGAGCCATGTAGACACGCTTCAGGCCGTCACATCTGACGATCTCCTTTGCCATCTCCTTCGTCTCATCGTCAAACAATACCACATGATCGCTATCCCAGCGGATGGGCCTTGTGATGTGAAGCGCAATCTCAGGGTAGAAGCAGAGCAGCGCGGGAATCTTGTCGGACACGACCTCGGTAGGATGATAATGCCCGTTATCCATCAAGGGCAGGCAGCCCTCATGGGTTGCAGCAAAGCTTAAGGTAAACTCCGCGCTCCCGGCGGTAAACGCCTCCACGCCGATGCCGAATACCTTGGACTCCACGCAGGGCTTTACTTTATTCTTGTCAAAGGGCTCGGAAAGGATCTGCTCGATGGAATCCTTGTACCTCATCCGGGGCCCCATCCTGTCGGCAGGAACATCCTTAAAGCCGTCGCCGGTCCAGATATTCATAACGCAGGGCATGCCTGTCTCCTCGGCAAAGTACTGGGCAATACGGATACATGCCTTGCCGTGGTCGATCCAGAATTTCCTGATCTCCTCGTCAGGGCTGGACAGGGTCAGGCCGTCCTTCATTTTTGGATGTGAAAAAAAGGTGGGGTTGAAGTCAATTCCCATATTCCTCTCTTTGGCAAAATCCACCCACTTTTTAAAATGCCTGGGCTCTATCTTGTCACGGTCAACAAACTCGCCGGGCTCAAAGATCGCGTAGGAAGCGTGCAGGTTCAGCTTCTTCCTGCCGGGCATCAGGCTCAGGGCCTTATCCATGTCCGCCATCAGCTGTTCCGGTGTCCTGGCCTTTCCGGGATAATTGCCGGTGGTCTGGATGCCGCCGGTGAGAGGGCCGTCATGGTCAAAGCCTGTTACATCATCGCCCTGCCAGCAATGCAGGGCGACAGGAGCCTCCATACAGGTCTTCATCGCCTCTTCTACATCCACGCCGTAGGATGCATAAATCTCCTTTGCAGATTCAAATCTTGTCATTTCTTTTTCCTCACTTTCTTTCTTACTTCCCTGCCGGGGCATATTCCTTGATGTCAAAGGACTTAAAGACACAGGCTCTCGCCGCCTTCAGGTCCTTAAGCTCCCCTGCGGAGATCATCTGCGCCGCCAGATTGCCTATGGCAGTTGCTTCCCCAGGCCCTGCATAAACGGTAAGCCCTGTAGCTTCCGCGGTCAGCCTGTTCAGATAATCCGCGTTGGAACCTCCGCCCACAATATGTATGCAGTCATATTTCTGACCGGTGATCTCCCGGATCTGGTCGATGGTCCTGGCATAGCACTTTGCGAGGCTGTTGTAGATGACGCACGCCACCTCTGCAATCCCCTCCGGAACAGCCTGCCCGGACTCCCTGCACGCCTCCTGGACTTCTTTTGTCATGTTCGCCGGCGCCAGGAATCTGTCGTCATTGCAGTCCACAATGGATGAAATGCCGCACTCCGCCGCCTGGGCACAGATTTCGCCAAAGCCCATATCCGCCGCGATCTCTTTCCTCACAGACTGGATCATCCACAGGCCCATAATGTTCTTCAGATAACGGAATCGATAATCGTAGCCTCCCTCATTGGCAAGGTTGTTCGCCTTGCTCTCCGGGGAACAGTTTGCCTCCATGAGCTCCGTTCCCATCAGGGACCAGGTACCGGAGCTGATATAAAGCGCATTGTCGCTGGTTGCAGGAACTGCCATGACCGCCGAACCGGTGTCATGGGTTGCAGGCGCTGCCACCTTGCAGTTAAATCCAAGCTCCTTCTGGACCTCCGGGGTCAGCTCGCCCAGGACAGTGCCCGGAGTCACAATCTTCTGGAAGATCTGCCTGGGATACCCCAGCATATCTATCAATTCCATATCCCACTGCTTCGTCTTAGGACTTACCAGCTGCCCTGTAGTGGCATTGGTATATTCCGTCGCCGCCACGCCGGACAGCATATAATGGAAATAATCCGGCATCATCAGCATTGTTTTCGCCTGCGCCAGCTGCTCAGGCTTCCTGGTCTTCAGCGCCATAAGCTGGTAAATCGTGTTGAACTGCTGCTTCTGGATGCCGGTGCGGGCATACAGGTCATCCTCGGAGATGATCTTGTATACCTCCTCATCCATGCCCTTTGTACGCCCGTCACGGTACGCCACCGCATTGCCGATGCGGTTCCCGTTCTCATCCAGCAGGACAAAATCAACACCCCATGTGTCAACACCTACGCTGACCGGTATCTTCCCCAGCCTGGCGCACTTCTTCATGCCCTCTTTGATCTGTTTAAACAGCTCGTCTACATCCCATACATTTTCGCCGTCCTTCTCCACCATCCCGTTTGGGAAGCGGTGGACCTCCTCCAGCACCATCCGGCCGTCCTCCATATGCGCCAGGATATGTCGCCCGCTGGATGCCCCAATGTCAATTGCAAGATAATACGGATTCATTACGATACCTCTCTTTCCTGTTACTTACACATAATGCATTTGGAAAATCATATTTTCCCCGACTTTGCAGTACCCTCAGAAGAATCTGCTTTTTCCCTTATTCCCGGGCAAAAACTGCTTTTATGCGATCATAAGCTTTTATCTTCCCTTCGCCGCACTGCCCGCCGCTTACATAAACATTATACCATAACCCACAGTAAAAAAAAGACACTATTTGTACAAAAAAGTGTCTTTTTAATCACCAGATCCGCATATGGAAACCTGCTGCTGACAAAGCATGCGGAGCCATGGTGCAAGCAGGGCGAAAATCTTCCCTGCCCAATTATATCAATATCAGAACAATCCCGTTACAACCACCGCCAGGATGCCGCCGATGGAAGACCCCGCCAGATTGACAATCAGCTGATAAGGCCAATCCACCTTCTCTCCGTCCTTATTGGGAAAGGGCAGCAGCGCGAACCATACGCTGCTGAACACGGAACGCATGGCATTCATGCTGAAGCCCGTGCTGTTTAAGGTCAGCGCCAGGATGGCAACCGCCGCGAATCCAATGACTCCGATCTGCAGGGCAGCGGAATCCCCGCTGGTTGCCTTCAGGCAGGTAAATACCAGGAAAAGGAACGCAAAGGTTGCAATGATCTCCTGAACAAAGTTAAGCCACAGCTTCTTCTCCACCGGATACGCGGAAAAAATCCCCCTCTTTGCCACACCCTTGGATGCCTGAAAGGAATCCCAGAAAAATACAAGGCAGACAATCTCAGCCACGCCCGCTGCCAGGAATTCCATCAACAGATAGATAAGAGCGTCCACAACAGGCAGGGCGCCCGTGATGATATTTCCGAACACTACGCCGGGATTTAAGTACGCGGGACCGCCCATGATGACCGCCGTGGTCAGCCCCAGCCCCACCGCAAGGCTCCACGCGATCACAAGCTCCACATAATTCAGGGTAGAAACCAGGGTCTTCTTGAGGGTGACATTACACATGTATGCATATCCCCCCAGCAGGAATACAAGGCTTCCCGCAAATTCTGCCACAAATTCCATAATGTCTGCTCCAACACCCATAATTCTTCTCCTTTATCTTATGCTTTCGTTTGACAGTCCGGCAGACTGCCCAAACTGTCATATGTTAATTTCTCATTGCCTCTACCGCGTCCGCAATCCTCTGGACGATATCCTCCACTTCCTTATTCACAAGAGTGCTCTGCTCGGAAAGCTTACCCACTTCCTTTGCCACAACAGAGAAGCCTGCACCCTTCTCACCTGCCCTTGCCGCCTCTATGCTGGCGTTCAGCGCAAGTATCTTCTGCTTGTTCTGCAGCGCCTTCAGCTCCGTGGTCTTCACGGAAATCTGCTCCACAAGCTCATGGGTAGTATTGACCCCCTCCGAAAGCTTTCTAATAATGACCTGATTCTTCTTTTTTGCATATTCCGAATTGATAAAGTGATTCAGCACCTGCCCCAAAAGCCCGGCGGAGGCTTTGATCGCTTCCTCCGTGCGCACATTGACCTTCTGCAATGCTTCTATGTACTGATCCTCGTTGACGCCGATCTCCCTTGCCACCTGACGGAACCTTGCCTCATCCGGCTTCTCCGGAAGGACCTGTCCTCCGATGACTGAGCCTACCTGCACCCCATCTACCTCAAGTGGAATGCCAAAATCGATCAAACCTGCATGACAGTGATATACACCTTTCCCTTCCCTGTCACATTTCTCACAGCGGGCACAGCCCTCCGAGCTTCCCCTTGTGAGCTTAATACAAAAGTCAGTGAAATTATAGCATTCGGAAATATACTTCCCGTCAGCTCCTACCGCCACGGTAGCCAGACCCGTAGCCGTTGCCCAGTTCGCCATGATTCTTTCAAACTCTTCCATATCTGTGAACTCTTTGATCTCCATATGACTTCCTCCACGCTGATTTATTATATTTTACCATATTTACATGCACTCCCGCGCACATGGAATCAGAAGTTGACACAATGCCTTTCTGTGTCAACATTTTACCATGTCCACAGGACGAATATGGTATTGATGGCCACCTGGCCGTTCCATGTCTGGAATACGAATCTATTATACCATACTTATATGAAAAAAGTATAGAAAATTTAATTTTTTTGAAAATTTTTGTGAAAATCTACTATATGCTGGCGTTATACTCATAAATTCCTTTCGCTTACCCCAAAAAAGTGCTATAATAATCTTGTTTCCACCCTATTACAGCAGTGCCATATTAACAATTCACAGGGAGGCGCAAAATGACAGAGCTTACCATCATTCCCTCACAGAAAATAAATGATATCAGCCCCATGCTTTACGGGATTTTCTTTGAGGACATCAACTATGGAGGAGACGGCGGCCTCTACGCGGAGCTGATCGCCAACCGCTCCTTTGAATACTATGACCGCGACGGCAGGACCGACAGGCGAAAAGACTGCTGGGAGCCGGAAGGCGGCTGCGATTTCTCCATAAATACCCGTTTCCCCATCAGCCGCGCACACGGCAACTACGCAAGGCTTTCAGGAACTGCCGGATCCGGTTTTTTTAATCTGGGCTTCTGCGGCGAGGGCTTCGCCGTGAGGGAAGGGCAGACCTTCCGCTTTTCCTGCCATGCCAGGAATGCCGCGCCCATGTCCCTGATCATACGCCTGCTTGGCAGAGACGGGACCTCTTATGCTGAAAAGAAGCTTGCTCTGGTGCGCGCCGGGCACGGCTGGGCAAAATACACCTGCACCCTCACCTCCGCAGGAACCTGTGACTGTGTCCGCGCACATTTTCTGCTGGGCAGGGACGGGACCGTGGACCTGGATCTGCTCTCTCTTTTCCCCGCGGACACTTATCAGGGACACCCAAACGGCATGCGCAGGGATATCGCGGAAATCATCGCCGCACTCTCGCCTAAGTTCATGCGCTTTCCCGGCGGCTGTATCGTGGAGGGCAGGAGCTTTGAAAACATGTACAACTGGAAGGAGACGATCGGAGCTCTTTCCCGCCGCCGCACCAACTGGAACCGCTGGCAGATGGACGAATACCAGATAGACGGGCGCTCCTCGGAGGATTACTTTCAGTCCTACGGGCTGGGCTTTTTTGAATATTTCCAATTCTGTGAGGATATCGGAGCAAAGCCCGTGCCCGTCATGAACGCGGGAATGACCTGCCAGTGGCACGAGGGGCTGCTTGCGGACATGGACCGGCTTGACAGATGGATCCAGGATGTCCTGGACCTGATTGAATTTGCCAATGGGGACGCTGACAGCCAATGGGGCGGCAGGCGCGCCGCCATGGGACATCCCGGACCTTTTGGGCTGGAATACATCGGCATAGGCAACGAACAATGGGGCGAGGCTTATTTTGAACGATATGAGGCTTTTCAGAAGGTATTGTCAAGAGAACATCCCGAAATCCGGCTGATCACCTGTGCCGGCTGGAACAGTGAAGGAAAAGATTTTGACACTGCTTACACCTGGATGCGTGCAAACAGGGACAAGGCATACGCCGTAGACGAGCACTTTTACAAGTCCCCCGAATGGTTCCTGGAAAATGTCCGCCGCTATGACAACTATGACAGGACGCTCCCCAAAGTATTTGCAGGAGAATACGCGGTACACTCCTCCCCTGAGACGGCCCGACGGGAAAACAACTGGCAGGCTGCCCTCTGCGAGGCCGCCTTTCTGACCGGGATTGAGAGAAATGCAGACCATGTGGTCATGACCTGCTATGCGCCCCTGCTGGCAAGGACCGGGCACAACCAATGGCAGCCAAACCTTATCTGGTTTGACAATACCCATGTCTACGGCACCCCCAGCTACTATGTGCAGAAGCTCTTTTCCAACAACACCGGCACGGCGCTGATCAGGACCCTAGCAAAAGCTTCCCTGCCCGATACCCTGAAAACGGTATCAAGCCTCTCGGAAGACGGGAAACACATATATTGCAAGCTGGTAAATCTGGCAGCTGAGCCGGAAGAACTCCTGCTGAACCTTCAGGCTCCCTGCCGTGCCTGGACGGGCTGTTCCTGTACCTGTTCCGTCATCACCGCCCCGCCGGACGCCGTCAACTCCCACCAGTTTCCGGAAAATGTAAGCCCCCGGACACAGCAGGCTGCCCTGGACATAGCCCCCGGCGGACAGACTGCCTCCCTGCGGCTGACCCTGCCGGAATACAGCGTCGCAGTGCTGGATTTTCGCTGCTCTTAAAGGCATTCACCTGTGTGATTTAAAAATGACAAACGTTTCCCCGCAGGGCACCCTGTCCTTATACTGCAGCGCCCTGCGCACGGAAGCCGCAATGTCCAGGGCAAGGACAACTACGGCGAAAACACAGACCACCCGCCCTGCCTGCAGGGGAATCATATGTATCATCGTTTCAGCCACAGGCTCCACAAAGCCCACCGCCAGCAGGGTTCCGACCCCAAAGAGCACCGAATTGCGCAGGCAGACCCTGCCCCTGACGTTGAAACGCATATGGGAATAGTCCCACCACCGGGCGTTGAACAGCTTCTCCAGAAGCCACCCGATCACATACTCCATTAAAGAGCAGAGCAGTATCCCATACAGGAAAAGCACAATATATGACTGTTTCTGGCTTCTGAGCAGCACGCACAGCACGGGAATCCCTACTCCGTAAAGCGGGCAGATCGGCATGTGCAGAAAGCCCCTGTTCTGGAACTCCCCGGCCTCAATCTTCATATCAATGACCTCGATCACCCAGCCTATCACTCCCCAGAAAAAGAACAGGAACACCATCTCATAAAAACTGTAATCTATGAACATTATCTTATTTGTCATTTGCTCTCTTTATCTCCCTTTTGTCAGTCTGCAGCCCTGCCGCAGGCAGCAGGATATCAATCCTGCATCCCTGCAGGCGGAATGCCGTCCCGAAAACCGCATCCTGCCTGTTACCCTTGCGGCACGGAAAACGCTTTGATCAGAGTTTCCCTGAAAACAATAGTTATGGTCAAGTATATCACAACAGAAACCGAGCCGCAACAGTGAAATCAAAATCCTCCATTTCCTTATTCAGCCATTTTTCAAAATCGCCCTGGGGATCCAGGGCAGAATATACTACTTTCATATTTTTACCGACTGTTTTCAGCAGCAGCTCCTTATCTTCTTATCCGCTCCTTCAAGGCGCGTTCTGCATCCTCCTGCATTATACAATATATATCAAAAATAAGCAAAACATTTCATCTATCTGTTCTCCCCATTTCCCGGCATGGCGCTTTGCCATTGCAAAAAAGAATCCCCTGCCGTACACCTCTACAGCCTGGGGATTCTTCTTTTGTCCAAATGGACTCAATATTCCTTTTGCCTGGTCTGGCAACAATCGCATGGTGGCCATGACCGCCGCAAACCGTGACTTTGCCTTCGCCGGAAGGGCATCCTGCCTGTCAGCCCTCAATAGCGATATACCGGCTCTGCTCCACAGCCTTCGGATCCTTCTTGGGCACCTCCAGCTTCAGCACACCGCTCTCATATTTCGCCTTGATATCCTCCTGCTGCACTGCAGTGCCCACATAAAAGCTCCTCTGCATGGCTCCCGCATAACGCTCCCTGCGGATGTACCTGCCTTCCTGGTCCTGCTCATCCTTATCCACGCCCTTGGACGCTGTGATAGTCAGATAACCGTCCCGAAGTTCTGCGCTGATCTCGCTCCTGTCAAAACCGGGCAGCTCAATCGCCACCTGATAAGCGCCGTCTGTCTCCTTTACGTCCGTCTTCATCATGTTTTTGGACCGCTTTCCATAAAGCTCCTTATCCGCATTTGCAAAACTGGAAAAAGCATTCCCCATCCACTCATCAAATAAATTTTCTCCGAAAATACTGGGCAGCATCATAAGTCATCTCTCCTTTTCTAAAATCTATATTTTTTACCTGTCACCTTGTTACAGAACCTGGGATTTTGATCTCCACCCTTTCGTGTTCTCTCCTTCCCTTGTTCTAAATGTACTATAACACTTATTGTTAGCACTGTCAAGCAGTGAGTGCTAATAAATATATAAACGTTTTCTAAAACCTTCTCAAAGCCTTATTTTTAGGGCTTTTCAGCACCTTAAAAAAATCGATATTCAATTCCTTACTTTTAAAATCCATATCGTCCCAGGTTAACCCGATCCGAATCTCTGTTAAACTCCCCCAGACATCCTTTGCATGGGTTTTTCCTGACAACAACATCATCAACAGCCAGGTTGAAACACGGGGAAACCATACAGTTGAATGTTTTTATCGTAGAATATTTCAAACCGCGCTCTCCTTTCGTATTTGCGCTACAAAAAAGAACCATGTGGACTTTCAACAGCTTGACATGGTTCTTTTATTCATAATGTTTTTATGCTTCATGATTCTTTTTTCGTTGTTCCAACCGTCAGTCTGGAAGTGGCGTTCCAGTGGAGCGCAGACGGAGCAGGAACAAAATAACAGATATCAGACTTCGCCAGACACCTTTCAGTTAATCAAAAAGGGGCGCAGCATCGCCCGGCTCATAGCAATAAAAAATCGGGGTGACAGGATTCGAACCTGCGGCCTCCTGGTCCCAAACCAGGCGCTCTAGCCAAGCTGAGCCACACCCCGATAACAATATCCATGAGACAGTATATCGCACTCTGATTTATATTGTCAAGAATTTTACAAATATTTTATGGTAAAATGCACTTTTTCCTTATTGTCCAGTTCCATGATCGCATAAGAGGGCTTCTTGCCTTCCTGTCTCGGGTAGGAAAGGCTGCCCGGATTTACTGCGGTTATGTTTTCATCAATATCTATCAGGGGCCTGTGGGTGTGCCCGAACAGAACGATATCAACGCCTCGTGCCACTGCCTCACGCTTGATGTTTCCTATTCCCATGGACACATAATAATTGTGCCCGTGTGTCACCCAGACCCTGTAGGGACCGATCACCAGGTCCAGCTCTCTGGGCAGGTACGAGAAGAAGTCATTGTTTCCCAATACCATCTTGACAGGACAGTCCGCTGCCTGTTCCAGAGCTCTCTCCTCCCCTTCCGAATCCCCACAGTGTATCACCAGGTCCGGATGCTGCCTGCGGACCACTTCAAAAAAGTTTTCGTTTCTCCTGTGCGTATCACTGACGATTAAAATTTTCATACTTTTTCAGTTCCTCTTTCATGAGCCGAAGTGCCTTTCCTCTGTGGCTGACCCGGTTTTTTTCTTCCTCCGTGAGCTCTGCCGTTGTCTTCTGCAATTCCGGCACGTAGAAGATCGGATCGTATCCAAAGCCGTTGGCTCCTTTTTCCTCATAGCCGATCCTGCCCTCTATCGCCGCCCTCACCGTAAGCTCCCTGCCGTCAGGAAAGACAGCCGCGATGGCACAGACGAATCTCGCAGTGCGCTTCTCATCGGGCACTCCCTCAAGCCTGCTGATGATATTTGCATTTTTGACGCTGTAGGGTGTATCCTCACCCATGTATCTCGCGGAGTGTACCCCCGGCTCCCTGCCCAGCCAGTCAACTTCCAGACCGGAATCGTCGGCAAGTACCAGCGCATCCGCAAGCGCTGCCACCGCCCTCGCCTTGATCAGTGCATTCTCCTCATAAGTACTGCCGTTTTCCTCGATGTCCGCCTGAATGCCCGCCTCCTTCATGGATAAAATCTCCATGCCGCAATCTGCCATGATCATCCTGATTTCCTTCATCTTGCCCCCATTCCCTGTGGCAAAAACCATTCTTTTCATCTTTCCTCTCAATCTGCCGTTTTTCGACTGCTGCCATGTAACCCTGTTCCAAAGCGATTCGGAGAAACACTTTCTCCTTTGCTGCACTGCAAACTGACACACTGCCCTCTTACTGCAGGGGCTCAGGCTGCTTTTTATCAGCCGGCGCTTTACCCTGCTTTGGAGGCTTCGGTCCAAGGAACTGATAATAATATGTCTTCATCATGCCGTTATAGACCTTGCGGTTCTTGTCCGCTTTCCGCCCAATATCTTTTTCCGCATTTTCGTAGGCTGTGATCAGGTACATACTCCAGGAATCCAGCGCCCTGTATTTCTCTCCGATAAGCCGGTACAGCGCAGGCAGTTCACTGTCCTGAAGCCTCTCGCCGTAGGGCGGATTGGTGATCAGGAAGCCGTACTTTTTGGGGTGGCTGAACTGCTCCATGCCCCTCCTCTGGAAATGGATCATATGGTCCACCCCGGCAAGCCTGGCATTCTGCCGGGCAATATCCACCATTCCGTCATCTATATCATATCCCTGAATATCCGGCTTTACCGTCCTGTCTGCCAGATCCTCCGCTTCCTCCGCTGCCTCGCTCCAGAACCGTGCATTAACGATATGCCCCCAGTTCTGTGCCGTAAAGGTCCTTTTCATGCCCGGTGCGATGGATGCCGCCATCATCGCCGCCTCAATGGGAATGGTCCCGCTGCCGCAGAATGGGTCCACAAGTATCCTGCCGCCGTTCCAGGGTGTCAGCAGGATCAGTGCTGCCGCAAGGTTTTCGGCGATCGGCGCCTTTGCCGTCAGCCTGCGGTATCCTCTCTTGTGCAGAGATTCCCCAGTGGTGTCAAGCCCCACCGTCACCTCATCCTTCATCAGGAACACTCTCACCGGGAAGCTTTCTCCGTCCTCCCGAAACCATTCCACATGACACGCTTCCCGCATGCGCTCCACCATTGCCTTTTTCATAACCGACTGTATATCGGAAGGGCTGAAAAGCCTGGATTTTACGCTCGCCGCCTTCGCCACCCAGAATTTCCCGTCCTCTGGTATGTATTCCTCCCAGGGCAGCTTCTTTGTGCCCTGGAACAGTTCTTCAAAGCTCTCCGCATGGAAACTGCCCACTTTTATCAAAACACGTTCGGCTGTCCTTAGGAATATATTGGCGCGGCACACCGCATCTTCATCCCCGAAAAAAGTCACCCTGCCGTCCGCCACCTCCGTAATATCATAACCAAGCCGGTCAATCTCCCTTTTCAAGACGGATTCCATTCCAAAATGGCAGGGAACTATCAATTCAAATCTTCGCATTCTCTCTCCATTTCCATATCTTCACTACAGCCCTTCATT
>CAOKQK010000067.1 GCA_948470905.1 uncultured Lachnospiraceae bacterium
AAGCCAGGGCTAATGTTATAAATTTTTCGGGACATTTTCAAAAATGCTTGACAGCTTTTTTTACAGATCATTCCGCTTCAGATCATTCGGCGGACAGATACCTCTCCCTGACAAACCGTTCAAGCAGCTCCTGGTCCAGGAATGGGGCGATGGGGCTGATGGCATTGATCCCTTCTTTCTCCAGCGCCTCCCGGGCAAGCGCATTCAGATAATCCCCGTTCAGGAAAGGCGCAATGTTTTCAAAATAGCGCAGACTGTTTTTCTCATATTCCCTGCGGGCAATGTCCTCTTTCATCTTCCCCGGCAGAAACGGCATAAAATCCCCGATGCCCCTCACCCCTTCTGTCTCATAGAACTGCCCGGCCAGCCTGACCAAAGTCTTTTCTGAAATAAATGGCAGGATATCCTCCAAATGCCTTTTCTCATGGGCATCCGCATACCTTTGCGCCAGCTGGTCTAACCGTTCCGTACACAAAAAAGGCGCAATTTCATCTATGCTTTTCCCCTCCGACACCAGTCTGTCCGCAATCTGCTCCAGCACCTGACGGCTCACAAAGGGCGCCATTCCGCCAAGCGCTCTCCCATCGTAAGGATCCACACATTTTAATGCCAGTTCATCCACCAGATGACTGCCGAGAAAAGGCAGGATATCCTCCAGATCCTTCAGCTTTATCCCCCCCTGCCCTGCATTCTTCTCTGTGAGCTTTTCAAACCCGGCGTCTGCCTGTGCAGGCGTAAGCAGAGGCGCCGTCTGTGCAAACTCCTCCACCGTCACCGGATTTTCTTCCATATACCGTTCCATCTCTCCCTTAGCGGCGCTGCGCAGCAGCCCGGGTGCTCCCCCCAGCAGTTCATCCGTAGTCACCTTGAAAATCTCCGCCAGCTCCGGCAGCTTGCCGATATCCGGCATGGTATTGCCCCTCTCCCAGTTGGAGACAGCCTGGAAACTGATCCCCAGCTTGTCCGCCAGCTCCATCTGCGTCATATTCTGCTCCCTGCGCAGCATTGATATCTTTCTGCCAACCTGATCCATATCAAATTGAAATTTGTATTCACTCATCCTTTTTCCTCCTATTCCAGTTCCGCCTCTACGCTTCTACGCCCCCCTGGCTGGGAGTATTTTCAGCTGCTTAAAATTGCATCTGAAAATTCTCCCGGGGCGTCTTCACTGCGAGGCTGTGGTGTTCCAGTTACTTTTGCTTCAGGCCTGTATCCACATTAAAACATTCCCAGCCGCAAAAAGCTATCAATTTCTCGTTGAATCACCCTGAAAACACAGATATAAGAGGTTCAAGTCCCAGTTGAAAAAGTCTCTTATCTCCGCCCGCCGGTGAGCCACCACATGGTTTTTCCTGCCTTATAAAAGCCAAGCTTTTCCTGCAGCTTCTGCGAAGCCTCATTCCCGCGGACCACATGGCCGTAAGGCGTCCACCCCCTTTTCAGCATCCGGTTCACCATAAATGCCTCCAGCATCCCCGCGATCCCCTGCCCCCGGTATTCCTCGTCCACATAGAGCAGCCCTATGCTGCCCTCCCTATGCATGCCGATAAATCCCACTATCTGACCATCTGAAAAAGCCCCGTACAGGTTTCCAAGCTCTATACAGATTTTCACATACCTGCGGTCATTATGCTCCTGACGGGCGCTTACATAATCCAGATGCTCCGGCTTTAACTGCCTGATGTCAAGCTGTTTTCTCACAGGCAGCGGAACCTTCTCCGTGTACAGGTACTGCCATGTGGCACAGTCCACCCTGTACCCCCTGGCCTCCAGGGCCCTGTTTAAGCTCTCCTGTGCGGACATGACCAGCTCCGTATCCTCTGGAACCAACTCCGCAATCCGGGCAGAGGAAACATCATCTGCCGCCTGCGCCATGCTCACCTTGCTTTTTTTGTCATATATCAATATATTTTCGCCCTCATAGCACAGGATTTCTCCCAGCCCTCTGGAAAGGCTCTCTATCATGTGGATATGATTACGCTTATCCCGGAGCAATTGATTGATCAGTTCCGTCTTTTCCTGATATTTGCGGTACAGATCCGGGCGCCTCTGCTGTGTCCGCTTCCTGGCCTCCTCCAGCCTCCACACCGCCACTCTTTTATGATTCCCCGACAGAAGCGCCTCCGGCACACGCTTCCCATGCCAGACCTCCGGCCGGGTATACTGGGGATATTCCAGAAGATCGTTGAAAAAACTCTCCTCCTCCGCGGAGCTCTCATTTCCCAAAACCCCGGGTATCAGCCTTGCAATGGCATCGATCATCACCATTGCCGGCAATTCTCCCCCTGTCAGCACATAATCCCCCACGGAGACATAATCCGTTACAATCTCCTCCAGCACCCGCTCGTCAATCCCCTCGTAATGCCCGCAGAGGAAGATCAGCTCCTCCTCCCCCGCAAGCTCCTGCGCCATGCTCTGGCTGAAAGGGATCCCCTGGGGCGTCAGGTAGACCGTCCTGACCTTCCGGCTCACATGGACCGCATCCTCCGCATCAGCACCCGCCGGGGAAGCCTCCCCCGGGGAGCCTTCCTCCGCCACAGCGCCATCCCGAATCACGCCTCCCGAAGCTCCCCCTTCCGCCACAGCGCCTTCCGGAATCGCGTCTCCCGGAGCGCCTTCCGCCACAGCGCCACCCCGAATCACGCCTCCCGGAGCTCCCCCTTCCGCCACAGCCTTCCAGGCATCAAAAACCGGCTGTGCCTGCATCAGCATGCCTGCACCGCCGCCGTAGGGATAATCGTCCACACTGCCATGTTTATCATGAGTGTAATCCCTGATATTCACAACATTCAATGAAATGATCTTTTTCTCAACCGCCCTGCCAATTATACCGGGCCTTAATCCTCCGGTTATCATCTCCGGAAATAAAGTCAGCACATGAAATTTCATCTTTACAAATCATCCTTGCCTAAAGGGTAAACCGTTTTGGCAGGCCGCGGGACTGCTGCCCCTGCCGCCTGCCAGCCAATGCCTTACTGCTGCCCTTCCCCGTCCAGCAGCCCGTCCAATATGTGTATCCTGATAAAGCCCGCCTCCACATCCACATCAAGGACACACTGTTTGATCGCCGGCAGAAGCAGCTCCCTTCCGTCGTTTAAGGCGATCACATACACATCGTTTGCCCCTGTCTCCATGACGCTTTTTAATATTCCGATTTCCGTGCCGTCCTCGTTTCGGACTGTAAGCCCCTCCAGGTCCGCCACAAAGTATTCGTCCCTGCCCAGCCGCACCGCGTCCTTTCTCTCTACAAAAAGAGAACACTTCCGATACTTTTCCGCCTCATTTATGTCATCGATTCCCTTGAATTTCAAGACAACAAACTGTTTCAAAAATTTGACTTCCTCGATCTCCATGGAAACCCGTTCTTTTCCTGAATCCAATATTACGCTCTTAAGACGCTTAAAACGCCTTGCGTCATCTGTTGTGGGGAATACCTTTACCTCCCCGCGCACTCCATGGGTGGAAGTGATGATCCCCACCTGAAAAAAAACTTCCATATACCGCTCCTTATCCCGTGACAGGACAGGAGTCCCCCTCTGCCTGCCCGCTGCCCGGGGCGCATGCTGCGCCCCTTTGCCTAAACAGTAAGGAGGGACGAAAGCCTGCCCCTCCTTGTCATTTTGCGTCACAGCTTATACAATCTCAACATCTACCCTTAAATCTTCTTTGGATGATGCAGCCTTTACAACAGAACGGATCGCCTTTGCAATCCTTCCCTGCTTGCCGATAACCTTGCCCATATCGGATGAAGCTACATGAAGTTCGATGACTATATTTCTGCCTTCAGTTTTCTCTGTTACGACAACCTCGTCCGGATTGTCAACAAGTGCCTTCGCAATGACTTCCACTAATTCCTTCATAAGCCACCTCCAAAGAATCAGATTTTATTTTTCAATGCCAGCCGCCTTGAAAAGCTTTCCTACCACCTCTGTAGGCTGTGCGCCGCTTGCAAGCCACTTTTTGGCAAGCTCCTCATTGATCTTGAAGGTGCTGGGGTCGGTGCTGGGATCATAAGTACCGATCTCCTCGATGAATCTGCCGTCTCTGGGAGAACGGGAATCCGCAACGATAATTCTGTAAAAAGGAGCCTTCTTCTGTCCCATTCTTCTCAATCTGATCTTTACTGCCATTTCTTCTTTCCTCCATAAAATAAAAGTTATTTTGTTTTTAAAATGTATATTATGAAAAGGCCTGCATTTACACAGCCATATTCACCCTAAACTCAAAGCCCCCCGGCAGAACCACGCCAGGCACTCCGCACCGGAGCTCAAAACGGGAACCTGCCCCCCGGGAAGCCGCCAAACATTCCGCGGCCCTTTTTGCCGCCGCCAAACTGCTTCATCATCTTCTGGCTCTGCTCAAACTGCTTGATAAAACGGTTCACCACAGCGATATCCACCCCTGCACCCCTGGCAATGCGGTGTTTCCTCTGAGGATTTAACAGCTTGGGATTCCTGCGCTCCTCCTTTGTCATGGAGAGCACGATCGCCTCCATATGCTTTAACTGTTTCTCATCTATCATGGCTTCCAGGTCGGCGCCCTTGCCGCCGATGCCCGGAAGCATTTTCAGGATACTGGCTAACCCGCCCATGTTGCGCATCTGCTTCATGCTCTCCAGGTAGTCCTCAAAATCGAACTTACCCTTCTTCATGCGCCCCGCCATCTCCCGGCCCTTGTCCTCATCTATGTCAATACTCTCCTGGGCCTTTTCGATCAGGGAAAGTACATCTCCCATCCCCAGGATCCTGTTTGCCATGCGGTCCGGATAAAACTGCTCCAGGTCGGAGAGCTTCTCTCCCATACTCACATACAGGATGGGCCTGCCGGTGACTGCCTTGATGGAAAGCGCCGCCCCGCCCCTGGTGTCGCCGTCCATTTTGGAGAGGACCACGCCGTCGATGCCGACCTTCTCATCAAATTCCTTCGCCACGTTCACGGCATCCTGACCGGTCATTGCGTCCACCACAAGCAGAGTCTGATGGACAGAGACACTGTTCTTGATCTCCTGAAGCTCTGCCATCATTTCTTCATCCACATGAAGACGCCCGGCGGTATCCAGGATCACTACATTGTGCCCGTTCTTCTCCGCATAGGCAATGGCTTCCCTTGCTATCTCCACAGGCTTGTGATCCGTTCCCATGGAGAACACCTCCACTTCCTGCTTCTTCCCGTTGATCTGCAGCTGCTCCACCGCCGCAGGCCTGTAGATGTCACATGCCACCAGCAGAGATTTCTTTCCCTTCTGCTTCAGCTTCCCGGCAATTTTTGCAGTAGCTGTAGTCTTACCTGCGCCCTGAAGCCCCGCCATCATGATGACAGTGATGGACTTGCCGGGCTGGAAAGCTATCTGTGTCGTCTCGCTTCCCATGAGGGCTATCATTTCCTCATTGACAATCTTGATGACCATCTGCCCGGGATTCAGGCCATTCATCACATCCTGGCCAATAGCCCTTTCCTCCACTGATTTAATGAACTGCTTTACCACCCTGAAATTGACATCTGCCTCCAGGAGCGCCATCTTCACTTCCTTCAGGGCGGTCCTGACATCCTCCTCCGTGAGCCTGCCCTTGCCCCGCAGATTTTTAAATATATTCTGTAATTTATCTGTTAAACTTTCAAATGCCACCTATAATTCCCCCAACAGTTCCCCTGACAGCTCACTGATACGGCGCAGCCTGCAGGCCATGTCCTTTTCCGCCCCATCCTCCGCCTTCGACAGCTCCCAAATCTCCCTGACCGTTTTCTTCTCCTTCACAAAACGCTCAACCAGATGGAGTTTGTTCTCGTACTCCAGCAGTATCTTCTCACACCTTTTGATAAGATCATGCACGCCCTGCCTGCTGATGCCCCGTTCTTCGGCAATCTCCCCAAGGGACATATCGTTGTAAAGCGCATCTGTATAGACCGCGCGCTGATGCTCTGTCAGCAGTTCCCCGTAAAAATCAAACAACATTGTCTGTTCATAAAGCCTATCCATCTGTATCCCGACCTGATTTACTTTATATCGGATACATCGGACGACCGTCCCGTCAAATTTCTCCGACTTTGTGTATATTACTACATAAAAAGAAGTGTGTCAAGTGTTTTTTCTTGACACACCTCTGATTCACTGTGTTCCATTGCCTGCCCTGCAAGATAATGATGACTTCCACTAAAAGCGTTCAGCCGTCGCTACCGCTTAATGACCTGCCGCCGGTTTCCAAGTACACCCGAAACATTTCAAGCTGCTCCGGCGTTAAAAGTCCCGGTGCAAGCTCGGATATGGGCTTGTTCTCCAGCTTCGGGAAGCTGCGGGAATGTCGCCCACAAAAAAAGTGCGCTGTCCTCTGCCGCAAGGCTGGCAACGGGGAGAGCGCAAAGTTCCTCTATGCTCATGGTCGGGTAGTGGTGTTGAAAAGCCTTTATTTATGGGCTTCTCTCATAGCCTAAATGCGTAGAAAGGTGGTATTTTTTCCGTTGCCGCTCGGCTTCCTTCCGGCGGCGCGGGATTATCTGACTGTCAAACTGGATTTTATGCTTTGCAAATATAAACTTCAGGGTCAATAAATACCCCATCGCCATCGTTAATGCGGATAACATTGACATTATGTTCTCTTTCATAAATACAGCAATTCTCTTCAAACAGTTCAAATCGTGTGAGAAATTTACTGTAATGTGGCAGTACCTGAATATTGGTTAATGAGAGACCACTATAATCTGATAGTCCTAAGAAATTCATTTCCGGAGAATAGCGATTCACCAATTCAAGTGTAGGGCCAAAAACGAATGCTGCTGCACTCCAACCGATTAAAATTTTAGATGCAGCAATATCTCTTAATATTTCAATCGCATTATTTTCTCTGATTGAGTATAGTAAATAGAAAGGATTCCCTCCAATAAATTCGACCACATCATAATTCAGCAATAACTCGGAAGATTGTTTATCCAAATCAAAAATATCGACGTGAAGATTTAGTGCTTGTAATTCTAATACGCATCTGGGAACGTGATAATTGTTTTCTTTGTACTCATTGTCTGCTGTCACTACTAATGCGGCTGTCTTACAGTCAACCATTTTACTGCCGAGATGAGCCAATAATTTTCCACTTGATAATCCATTCGAGCATAAAACAAGCATTGGAATCACCTCGTCAAATGCCATTTTGTCAGTATATACCAGAAAAATTATACCACAGTCAATAAGAAAAAGCAATCTGCATTTCCCGTCCGTTTCGCCTATCCAGACCGTCGAGGACCAAGTAGTATTTTTTCGCACAGGGCGCGAAAAAATCTCCACTCTTAAGCCCTTGAACGTCTGGATTTTTGCCGCTGCCATTTCGGTGCCGAAAACGGGGAACAGGATTTTACAACCCTGCCCCCGCGCCCCGGTCTCCTCCAAAGAACAGGATAAGGACAAATATCCAGCCTTAATCCGGATGCCTGGTATGGGCAGAGCCCACGGACAATCCTCCTGCTGCTAATGCCTGATTGGTGTGCAAAAAATTTGAAAAACATGTATAGGAAAAATAAACTGGCAATACTAATATCAGAAAAGAGATTCGACAACACAAAATCAGCTTTATCCGACAACAAATTTCTACATATCTGATTCATATCAACAAAGTTTTTCTGCCCATAGACATATATGAACTTATATAAATCCTGTGGTTCACTACCGCCAATAACGGCAGCTATTTCTGCCCACCTGATGATGTACTTTTCCCTTGTAAATCTGTCTGGAGGGCTGCCTGAACCCTATAACCCGGCAGCCTTCAATACCGCCTTTGTGATCCGCTCCGCAAGCTGCTTCTGATAATCCGCGTCCGACAGGTTTGCGCAGTCCGTGGCATTTGTCAGAAATCCCATCTCGATCAGGATTGCCGGACAATAGGTATGTACGGTGACAGCCAGATCATTCGCCTTTTCACTGCGGATCTTCATGTCTGTATACTGCTTCAGGTCATTGGTCACACTCCGGGCAAAATCCGCCCCCTCGTCGGACTTCTCATTATAATGGCACTCCAACCCTCTCACGGAAGCATCATCCTTATACGTATTACAATGAACGCTGACAAAATAATCGCCCTTTGCCTCATTTGCTATATCGCTTCGTTCCTGCAGGCCCACATGCTCATCGGATGCCCTGGTCTGCACCACAGTGATGCCGCCGTGTTCCTCCAAAAGCCTTGCAATCTCCTTTGCCACGGCAAGGTTTATATCCTTCTCTATGACATCGCCGACCACGCTTCCCCCGTCATATCCGCCATGGCCTGCATCGATTACAATCACCATTTCGCTGTCAAGCTCATGCCCGTTGGAAGCCGGCTCCGGCGACGGAAAAGGCAAAGGCGACGGTGACACCAAAGGACGTGCTGTAGGCGCCGGCGTGCTGTCCGTTCCCACCAGATTCACTCTGCCGTCATCAGGACCCGCGTTCCCCTGATGGCTGCTCCCCATATTGGCAATCTCTTTTACAGCCACATTATCTTTCAAATCTGAGCCGACATCTCCGTAACCTGCCGTTCCCTGTCGTCCCGCATAAATCTGCGACGGCTCCTGATCTTCGTTCTCGATCGCATTGTCACGCAGGTTCATGCATCCCCGCACTGCCAGCACTACGACGATAACTGCCAGCAAAGCCGCCGGCAACAATTTCACCACACTGCGGACCAGTTTTCTTCTTGCGGCAATCCGCGCCCTGCTTCTGTTTCCCGCTGTCCTTTTATATGGAGTCCTTCTCATATACCCTCCCTGTCTTCTTCTCATTTGCAGTCAATTTCCCGCCGCTTCCCAGTTGCCCGGCATTTTCTCTTATCATTATACACAAAAATTCGTCCTGAACAAGACTGTTTTTATCCTTATTGTTATATTTTTCCCTTTTTGGAAAAGTATTCCCCCTGCATAAAGCTTGAAACATAATGTATATCCTTACCTGCAATTGCCGAATATGAACCCTCTTAACAATTTGTAAACCGGAATAGTTAAGCATCCAGCGGCGTTACCTTTTTATCTAATGTTTGGTGGTAATATTCATAAGCCATTTTTGTAAAAGGCTCACATTCTGTTTCGTAAAACTGCGAATCGGTGGAATCCAGACGTTCATTATCTTCATCTGTCAGATATTCCGGTATGTCCCAATATTTTGTCAATCTGGTATCATCCTTGAATTTCTCCAGAACATCATAATATGTATCTGCTAGTAAATCATAGAGACTGTTATCTTTAATTCGCTTCAATCCACGCATGGCATAACATAAACACTGGAAGCCCCAGTTGCAGAAAAACTGGATAAATCCTCCATTGTTGATATCCACAAAGAGCTTCCAAAGGGCGGCAATCTCCTGTTCATCTTCGTCCAGCCTGCTCCAGTCTCCGTTTAAGTCTACTAATTTTGAATTGAACTCGATAGAATAATCATCCCATAGTTTCCCGTAATCTTCCATACACCCATTATCCTTTCATATTTCATATTCCATATTTCGATTTATTGATTATATAATATTTGCGGGACCTCCACAATGCATATGTTAAGGCTGATTTTTAACGGGTACACAACTCCGGAAGGAGAGAAAAAAATTATAATTTGGGGCTGAATATATTTTTGTAGCCCTCACCGTAAATCTCCGTTGCGCTGGTGACGATCATAAAGGCATTGGGATCCTCCTCGCGGATGATCTCCTCCGCCATGTGGGAACGCTGCTTTTTCATGACGCACATGATAACTTCCTTATCCCTGCCGCTATAGGCGCCGCTCCCCGAGATGTAAGTGACGCCGATATCCATTTCTTCCAGCATCCGCGCCGCGATCTGCTTATAATTGTCGCTGATGATAAACATCATCTTTGCGCTGTCGCGCCCATACAGGACCACGTCCAGCAAGATGGAATTAATGACCACAACCACTCCTGCATAAAGCGCCGCATCCACATCCTGGAACACGAAGGCAGAGAGCGTCACCACGGCAGCGTCCAGGGTCAAAAACCAAAATCCCGTCTTCAAGTGGGGAAAACTGAGCCTCAGCAGCTTGACAATGATGTCCGTTCCGCCGGATGTTGCCCCGGACCTGAATATCAGCCCCAGTGAGACCGCCATCAGCGAGCCGCCTGCTACAGCCGCCAAAAACGGGTCCTCTGTCACAGCCCCAAATTTGGAGAGCAGGTTGGTAAAGCCAGATGTCAGCGCAGTGCAATACATGGTTGACAGGATGAACCTCCACCCAAATTTCCACATTCCCACTGCCAGTATAGGGATATTGATGAGCAGGATCCAGGTTCCTGTGGGCACCTTAAACACCCTGTTCAAAATGATGGCAACACCGGTAATCCCTCCGGGCGCAAGAGAATTGGGATCCAGGAGCAGGCTGACCGCCACAGAATATAAAAACGCCGCAGCCGTGATGACAACATAATCAAGCAGCCTGCGCTTCAGGCTCTTTTTTTCCTCGTGTTGGATCTCTTTCTCCTGTTCCCTGTCCACTGACCTTTGCTTCATATTGCCCCCATTTTTTATTCCCACCATCAATACCCTTCACAATAAGCTTTCTTTCGTTAGTGTATGCAGATTTGATCAATCAAAACATTTTCAGGCACTAAATATTGGTGCGCACCAGCTTGGGCATATAGCCTTCTTTTTCCAGGGCATCCATGATCTGTTTTTTGTGTTCCGTGCCGAATGCCTCCAGCGTGATCTGCAGCTCCACAGCCGCATTCCTGTTAATGGACACAAACTGATTGTGTTCCAGCTTGATCACGTTTCCGCTTGCTCCGGCGATGACACCCGACACGCGGCAGAGTTCTCCCGGCTTATCCGGCAGCAGCACCGATACTGTAAAGATCCTGTCCCGCATGATCAGTCCCTGCTGGACCACGGATGACATGGTGATCACATCCATATTCCCGCCGCTTAAGATTGCCACAACCTTCTTATCTTTTACCTCCAGATGCTTCAATGCAGCAGCAGCCAGCAGGCCGGAATTTTCCACCACCATCTTGTGATTTTCCACCATATCCAGAAATGCCACCACCAGCTCCTCGTCCGCCACAGTGATGATACCGTCCAGGTTCTGCTTCAGATAGGGAAAAAGCTTCCCGCCCGGCGTCTTCACCGCCGTGCCGTCCGCAATCGTGTTCACCTTTGGCAGTGTGACCACCCTGCCCTCCGCAAGAGATGCCTGCAGGCAGTTTGCCCCTGCAGGCTCCACCCCGATGACCATGATCTTTGGATTTAAAAGCTTGGCAAGCGTAGATACTCCCGTGGCAAGCCCGCCTCCTCCAATGGGCACCAGAATATAATCCACCGTCGGAAGCTCCTTGACGATCTCCATGGCAATAGTGCCCTGCCCGGTCGCCACAGCCAGATCGTCAAAGGGATGTATAAAGGTATAGCCGTGCTCCTCTGCAAGCTCGTACGCCTTTTCGCACGCCTCGTCATACACATCGCCGTAGAGCACCACCTCCGCGCCGTAGCCCTTGGTGCGGTTTACCTTGATCAGGGGCGTGGTCGTGGGCATCACGATGGTCGCCCTGGCGCCGTAGCACTTTGCCGCGTAGGCAACACCCTGGGCATGATTGCCTGCAGAGGCGGTGATCAGCCCCTTGGCCCTTTCCGCTTCTGTCAGGGTACTCATTTTATAATATGCGCCCCTCAGCTTATATGCCCCGGTAAACTGCATGTTTTCCGGCTTCAAATACACTTTGTTTCCTGTCTGGCCGCTGAGAAAATCGCTGAATACCAGCTTTGTCTCCAGCGTCACCTTCTTTACAATCTCGGATGCCTCCTCGAACTTATCCAGCGTCAGCATCTCCGCCTGGTCTGCGGCATATTCTGCTTTTACTTCCGTCCCTGCCTCTGTTCCCGTCTCTTTTTCTGTCTCCATCTCTGTTCCCATCGCTTTGCCCATTTCCATCTTTATTTTCTTCTCCATGTTTGTTTCCATCACACCTACATGCCTGTTCACCACTGTGTCCGCTATGGACATTATCTCATTCTGCAGCTTCCCTCTGGACGTTTGCCTCTCCCGCGAGTATCATTCCCAGTCTGCTTCCCGCTCTCCGTCCTGCCCGCCGTCCGTCTCATCCTCATCCGGCTTCACATCAAACAGAGCGGTAACAAACGCGTCCGAATCAAACTTCTGCAGGTCATCAATGCTTTCGCCAACGCCGATATACTTCACCGGCACATGAAGCTCCGACTGGATTGCCACGGCGATGCCGCCCTTTGCGGTGCCGTCCAGCTTGGTCAGGATAATGCCGGTCAGCTCGGCGACTCCCCCGAATTCCCTTGCCTGCACCAGGGCATTCTGACCTGTAGTGCCGTCCAACACGATCAGGTTCTCCCTGTGGGCATCGGGAAATTCCTTGTCAATGATGCGGTTCATCTTCCGCAGTTCTTCCATAAGGTTCTTTTTGTTGTGAAGACGCCCTGCGGTGTCGATCAGCAGGATATCCACCCCTCTCGCCTTCGCCGCGTTGACTGCATCATACACTACGCTGGCGGGGTCCGCTCCCTCATTTCCGCCTATCATGGGGACGTCCGCACGCCTTGCCCACTCCGCCAGCTGATCTCCCGCGGCGGCGCGGAAGGTATCCGCCGCCGCAATCAGCACCTTCCTGCCCTGGCTTTTCAGTTTGCCTGCAAGCTTGCCCACGGAAGTGGTCTTGCCAACCCCGTTGACGCCGATCACCATGATGACGGACTGTTCCTTCTCAAAATCATAGGCGGCTTCGTCCACGGACATCTGCTCCCTGATACCGTCGATCAGAAGCTGTTTGCACTCCTGGGGCGCCTTGACATGCTGCTCCTTGACCTTGACCTTGAGCCGTTCCAGAATCTGCGTGGTGGCATTGATGCCGATATCCCCCATGATCAGGATTTCTTCCAGCTCCTCATAAAAATCATCCGTAATGGCTGAGAAGCCGCTGAACACAGAATCAATTCCCCTGACAATGCTGTCCCTCGTCTTCGCCAGCCCCTGCTTAAGCCTGGCAAACAGCCCCTTCTTTTCCTCCTTTTGTGAAACTTCACCGGAACGTTCTTCTTCCATGGAATGCTTTTCTTCCATGGAATGCCTTTCCTCCATACTCTCATTACGACTCCCTTTACGCATGATGCTTTCCTTCCTTCCATCTGAAATCTGCCCATAATCTCCTGATTCGTCAAATCCCTGAGCCTTAATCCGTCAGATCCTTGTCGATCAGGTTCACGCTCACCAGCGTGGACACACCCTTCTCCTGCATGGTAATGCCGTAAAGCCTGTCCACCTGTTCCATGGTACCTCTCCTGTGGGTGATGACGATAAACTGCGTATTCTTTGTGAGCTTATGTAAATATTTGGCGAAACGGCCTACATTGGAATCGTCCAGCGCCGCCTCGATCTCGTCCAGAAGACAGAATGGGGATGGTTTCAGGTTCTGGATGGCAAAGAGCAGGGAGATTGCTGTCAAAGCCTTCTCTCCGCCGGAGAGCTGCATCATGTTCTGCAGCTTCTTGCCCGGGGGCTGTGCGATAATACGGATGCCCGCTTCCAGGATATCCTCATCCTCCATCAGCTCAAGGGTGCCCTTGCCGCCACCGAACAGCTCCTTGAACACCTTGTCAAACTCCCTGGTAATGTCGGCAAATTTCTCCGCAAAAAGCTTCCTCATGGCGGTGTCGAGCTCCTCAATAATGCCCTCCAGCGTCTCCTGAGCCGCCACCAGGTCGTCGTGCTGGTTTTTCATAAAGGTATAGCGCTCCATGAGATTCTTATAATCCTCAATGGCGTTGACATTGACGTCCCCCAGCTTCCTTATCTGATCCTTCAGGGACGCGATCTCTTTCTTCATGGCAGCCAGATCCGTCATACTCTCGTCCCGGCTGGAAGCCGCATCGCTCAAGGTGATCTCATACTCGTCCCACATGTAATTGATCTGCGATTCCAGTGACTCCTCCAGCTTCTCCTTCTGGGCGCCCAGCCTGTACACTTCCTTGTCCAGAGCCGCTCTCTGCTCTGACAGCTCCTCCCTCCTCTGGAAGAAGTTCTTCTGTCTGGAAGTAAGTTCTTCCCTGCGCGCCGCCGTCTCCTTCAACCTGGCCTCCGACTCATTCTGAGCGTCATAGGAAGCGGCAATGGTCTTCTCTATCTCCTCAATGCTCTGCTTTTTGCGCTGGATCTCTTTTTTATTTTCCTCCAGCGCCTCCAGGATCTCCGCAAGTTCACGCCTGGAACGTTCGATCTCACCATTGATACGGTCTACGTTCGCCTGCTTGAAATCCAGGGTCTGGCGCATTTTCTCCACCTTGAGCTCCCACTCGGAAACCATGGCGGACATGCGGCTCTCCTCCCCACGCCTGCCCTCAAGCTCCTTCTGGAAAACAGCAATCTGCTCCTGGGTATCCTTCTCCAGTGCCTCGCTGTCCAGAAGCTCCCTCTGGACAGCTTCTTTGTCGCGCCTGATCTCAAAAACCCTGCTTTCAATCTCTTTTTCTTCCAGCTTTAACGAGGCGACGCTTTCCACTTCCTCCTCCATACGCTCACGGGTCTGGCTGATATTCAGCCTGGCTGTGTTCTGCTCGATGGATTTGCGCTGGATATCTGTGCGCAGAGCCTCCACCTCCATGCGCAGCCTGTTCCTTTTCGCCTTAGTCTCGTCAACCTCCCTGTTAATGGCATCAATATCCGCCCTCAGCTTCTTTACGTTCTTTTCCAGCTCGTCCAGCTCACGGCGCCTGCCCAGGAGATTGCTGCTGTTCTTGAAGGCCCCGCCGCTGATGGCGCCGCCGGGTACGAGCAGCTCGCCCTCCAGCGTCACCATGCGGATACTATGATCGAACTTCCTTGCTATCCTTACCGCATTGTCCACATTGTCAACCACCACGATACGGCCCAGCATGGACTTCGCCACATTCCGATATCTGTCATCAATCTGCACCAGCGCGTCCGCCATGCCCAGGACTCCCTTTTCCTTCAGCGCCTCCGTATTCTTAAATTCCTGCGGCCTGGTAATGCTGGTCAGGGGAAGGAAGGTGGCGCGCCCCAGTCTGTTGGTCTTTAAAAACCCGATCATGCGCTTTGCAGTCTCCTCGTCTTCCGTGACGATATTCTGGATATTGCCGCCAAGAGCAGTCTCAATGGCGGTCTCATACTTTTTATCCACCTTGATGATATCCGCCACCACGCCGACAATTCCCTTTTCTTTCTCCTTCTGCTCCATGACCTTCTTGACGCTTCCGCCGTAGCCCTCGTAACGCTCTGTTAGGTTGGACAGTGCCTCCAGCTTGGAATGCTCCATATGGTAGGCGTTCTGAGTCTCCCTGAGCCTGGCGTCCTTCTTCGTCAGAGTCTCCCTGATATCCCCAAGCTCCTGATCCATCGACGCCTGCCTCTCGTTCATTTGGCGGATTTCTTCCGTGACAGCCGCAAACTCCTCCTCCAGCTTCTTAATGGTTTCTTCCCTTGCAGCCTCGTCCGACTTGGCACGCAGCAGTCTGGAATTCAGTTCCGCCCTGCGGATATTTTCCTGCTCCATCATGGTGTCAAAGCGCCCCAGCCTGGATTTGATGGTCGCCCGCTGGTTCAGCTCGCCAATGATCGTATTTTTCCCTGCCTCAATACCGCTGTTCAGCTTTTCGATATCGCGCTGGATCTCATCCAGCTTCGCCCGCATTTCGCCGGCAGTGGCTGTAATTTCCTGCACCTGGCTGTCCGTGGTGCTCTTTTCGTTTAAAATATCCTCCTTGTCCTTTTCCTTAGCGGCAATCTCCTCCTGCAAAGCGCTGCGGCGGCTGCTCAGATGTGCCTCGCTGCCGTTTGCGGAGTTGATCTGCTCCTTCAGGACATTCATCTCACCTTCCAGCTTTCCGCGCATGAGCCCCGCATCCGTCACAGTGCTTCTCGCCTGCTCGATGACCGCCTCCAGTTCTTCGATCTCACCCTGGACTCTCTCATACTCCGTCTTGATCCCCTCATACTTTTCGCTTGCATCCGTAAGCTCGCCGCTTGCCAGGTCATACTTCTCCGCCACCGCAGACAGCTGCTCTTTCAAACGGGCGTTTTCCAGCAGGAAGACATTTACATCCAGAGTCTTTAATTCCTCTTTCTTGTGCAGGTAGATCTTTGCCACCTCAGACTGACGCTCCAGAGGGCCTGTCTGCTTTTCCAGCTCTGACAGGATATCCTTGACGCGCACCAGGTTCTGCTTCTCGTTTTCCAGCTTCGCCTGCGCCGCCGCCTTGCGCCGCTTGAACTTGACGATCCCCGCCGCCTCGTCAAAAAGCTCCCTGCGCTCCTCGGGCTTGCCGCTTAAGATCTTGTCGATCTGCCCCTGTCCGATGATAGAGTAACCCTCCTTGCCGATGCCGGTATCATAAAAAAGCTCGTTTACATCCTTCAGGCGGCAGGCACTGCCGTTGATCAGATATTCACTTTCTCCGGAACGGTAGATGCGTCTTGCCACTGTCACCTCATCAAAATCAATGGCGAGCTGATGGTCCGCATTGTCCAGCGTGATCGCTACATAGGCATAGCTCAAAGGCTTCCTGTTCTCTGTTCCCGAAAAAATGACATCCTGCATGCTGGCGCCCCGCAGCTGCTTGACCCGCTGCTCGCCCAAAACCCAGCGCACCGCGTCGGCAACATTGCTCTTACCGCTGCCGTTAGGCCCTACAATCCCCGTAATACCGTTGTGGAACTGAAAGTTTATCTTGTTTGCAAAGGACTTAAAGCCCTGTACCTCAATACTTTTTAAATACATTGATTATCCCTCAGAAACAAAAGCGCCTTATATGCCGCCTCCTGTTCCGCAGCTTTCTTTGTTCTCCCCGTGCCGGTTCCCATGCACTGATCATCCATGTATGCCGACACGCAGAAAGTCTTGTCGTGCTCCGGCCCCGTCTCCTCCAAAAGCTCATAGGTCACATTTTTCTTCAGAGCCCCCTGGACCAGCTCCTGGAGCTTGCTCTTGCTGTCAAAAAAGAGCTGCTTATCTTCCAGGTCGGACAGGATGAAACGATTGATGAAATCCCTTGCAGGCATCATTCCCCCATCCAGATAAACTGCTCCGATGACAGCCTCCATGACATCGGAGGTGATACTGTCACGCTCCCGTCCCCCTGTGGACTCCTCCCCTCTTCCCAGACGTATGAAGCGCCCCAGCTCCAGATCCCTGGCACAGAATGCAAGGGACGGCTCACAGACCATGGACGCCCGCAGCTTTGTCAGCTTCCCCTCCGGCATGTTGGGATGCTCCCTGAACAGAAAGTCGCTGGACACCAGCTCCAGCACCGCATCCCCCAAAAACTCCAGGCGCTCATAATTCTGCATCTTATTGATCTTCTGTTCGTTTGTAAAGGAACTGTGTGTCAACGCCTGTCTCAACAATGCAATATCCTCAAAGTGATATCCAATCCGATCCTCCAGGTCCGTCAGGGTATATCCTTCCTTCATTTCATCCTCCAAATAAAAGTTCCGTCTCTACTCTCCTACGCCCCCATGGTCTGGAAGGAAATTCCAGCTGCTTAGAGCTTCAGCCGGCATTTCCTTCCGGGGGCGTCTTCGCTTCGAGACTGTATAAAAGTTCCGTCTCTGCTCTCCTACGCCCCCATGGTCTGGAAGGAAATTCCAGCTGCTTAGGGCTTCAGCCGGCATTTCCTTCCGGGGGCGTCTCTCGTCTAACGCATTAGAGCAGTCCGCTACGCGTACTGCTCTAAGCCAACACTCCCCGCGGCATTCGCCAAGGTCCCGGAGAAATAAACTTTCAGGAAGTTTACTTCCCTGGACCTGTGGTTCATTGTCCGCGGGAGTCAATGGAAATCCGCCCTCAGTTCAATGCGCCCTTGATCAGCTCCACCGCTTCCTCCACAGTTGTGATCTTCTCCGCCTTATCCGCAGGAATTTCTATGTCAAATTCCTCCTCAATACCCATAATGATCTGAAATATATCCAGGGAATCAGCTCCCAGATCATCCAGAAAAGTAGTGTCCATGGTAATTTCTTCAGGATCAACATTCAGTACTTCCGCAATCACTTTCTTTAACTTTTCAAATTCCATACGCTTTTCCTCTTTTCATTATGTTTTTTGTATGATACCATTTTTGAGTATACTATATTATTATTCAGGAAGTTTCCAAAACAATCTGTTCCTTTATCTTTTCGTTTATATTCTGCTCCTTAAACGCAATACACTGCAGCACGGAATGCTGGATCTCAATCGCCTTGCTGCTCCCATGAGTCTTTACCACAAGCCCGTTTAAGCCAAGCAGCGGCGCTCCTCCATACTCCTCGGTACTGAATCCCTTCAAAGTCTTTTTCAAAGCAGGCTTTACCAGCAGGGCGCCAAGCTTGCTTTTAAGGGAACTCATCATGCCTTCCTTGATCTTTCCCACCAGCACGCTGCTGACCCCTTCCAGCATTTTCAGGACAATATTTCCCGCAAAAGCCTCACATACCAGCACATCCGCCGCACCTTCAGGGATATCTCTTGCCTCCACATTACCGATAAAGTTGATTTCCGGGCAATTCAAAAGCAGGGGATAAGTCTCCTTGGTCAGAGCATTTCCCTTTTCCTCCTCCACGCCGATATTTACAAGCCCGACCCTTGGGTTCTTAACACCGATGACGCTCTCCATATAAATGCTGCCCATCTTGGCAAACTGCAGCAGCTGGGAAGCCCTGGCGTCCACATTGGCGCCACAGTCAAGCAGCAGGCTCACGCCCTTTGCATTGGGGATCAGCGGCGCAAGCGGCGGCCTCTCCACACCCTTGATGCGCCCTACAATGACCTGCCCCCCAACCAGCACCGCGCCGGTACTGCCTGCGGAAACCATGGCATCGCACGTCCCGTCCTTTACCATGTTCATGCATTTCACGATGGAGGAATCCTTTTTCCTGCGGATCGCCATCACAGGAGGCTCCGCCGTCTCAATGACCTCCTCCGCATGTACGATCTCCAGCCGGTCCCCATCACAGGTATATTTCTTTAATTCTTCTCTGATTGCCGGCTCCCTGCCTACCAGAAATACCTTCACACGCCTGTCAGCATTGACAGCTTCCACCGCGCCCTTGACAATCTCACCCGGCGCATTGTCACCGCCCATAGCATCTACCGCTACCTTTACCATTTCAGCCATTGACTTTTCCTTCCGTAATCCGTCTCCTGCGAGGCTGAGGAACTATTTTCCTCCTGCCCCGTACCCTATTTTACTATAATAGATAGTTATATAAAAATCAAGGACTTTTTGCGGCTTCCCCGCTGCATGCCTTTCCAGGGCACAGCACAAAAAAACTACCGGCTCTATCTACCAGTAGTTTTTTCATAAGCCAAAACATTCAGATAGTATTTTCAGGCATGCAAAGCACACTTAAAAACACGCAGCTTACGCGAGGGTCAGTCAACGCTTACAACCTGCTTCTTATTGTAAGAGCCGCAAGCCTTACAAACCCTGTGAGGCACCATAAGCGCACCGCACTTGCTGCACTTTACCAGCGTAGGAGCGCTCATTTTCCAGTTTGCTCTCCTCTTATCTCTTCTGCTTTTGGAAGATTTATTCTTAGGACAAATAGACATTGTTACACCTCCTTACCTGCGTTAAAAATATCCTGTATCGCTGCCATACGCGGGTCAGGAACAAAAGTATCGCACCCGCACTCCGCAACGTTCAGATTCTGCCCGCACACCGGACAGACCCCCTTGCAGTCCTGCCTGCAGAGAATCTTTGCCGGCCAGTTTACCAGAATTTCTCCGTGTATAAAAGCCTCTGTATCTAACTGATAACCGTCCATGAAGCTTTGGTCATCCATGCCCTGTACGTCTTCCCCCTGACACGAATCCCCATCCTCTCCATCCCCGGATTTAACATCGGGCGAAACTACGCATTGCCCGAATTCAACCTTCAGGATAAGAGGCATTTCCGCCAGACATCTGTCACAGTTCACCTGAAAGGTCAGTGTCGTGCTTCCTTCAATCCTGGCTTTTCCTGCCCCGGCATTGGTGAACACAAACTTCACAGGCTCCTTCGCTGTGATCTCATAACTCCCCTGACCGTCCTCAAAGACCGTCATCTCCAGGGGAATTTCCCTTTTCTCCTGCCTGCCTTCCACTGTCAACACATCAGATAAATTTACTAACATAGCAGCTCCCATACACAATACTAACGTATCGGCATACTAGCATGATTTCTTTTTACACACTGAGTCATTATACATAGAGTAGTAAGATTTGTCAACTGATTTTTCTCAAAAACCTTTTTTTATAAGCCATTTATGATAATGTCTCAGTAGACCACAAATAAAAATGTCCCAA
>CAOKQK010000068.1 GCA_948470905.1 uncultured Lachnospiraceae bacterium
TAGACCCCTTGAAGGAATCTAACCTTTTAGCTAAACTAACTGACATTGGTTCAGTGACCTGTCTGAACTGATACGACGGCGGCAACAGTCCACCCACCGCTGAGGCTCTGTTAAAAATATAACTTGGGTTGTTGTCTTATCCTGCCCGCCGCATTATAATAATATCGGCGGTATTGACTGTGTTTGAATATGGAAGAAAGACCGGAAAGCCGGTATATCAAAGTGAACCCTAAGGCAGGTACGTTAAATGAGCAGAATTTTAATTATTGAAGATGATATGACAATCAACGGGCTTTTGCGGAACATAATGGAAAGGAACGGGCACATTGCCCACAGTGCCTGTAACGGTGCCGACGGGCTTGCCATGAGTCTGCATGAGAATTACAACCTGATATTATTAGATTTGATGCTGCCGGGGAAATCCGGCGGGGAAATCCTCCGGGAATTTCGCAAAGCCAGCGCAACCCCGGTTATCATACTGTCAGCTAAAGGCGAAATACATGACAGGATAGAACTGCTTCGGCTTGGAGCAGACGATTATATAACGAAACCATTCGATATTGATGAAGTCCTTTTGCGGATTCAAGCGGTACTCCGCAGAACTGCCCATCAGGAGAACAACGAAATTGTTTTCCATGAGCTTACTATAAGGCCGGATTCAAAACGTGTCTTTATAAATAATGCGGAACTTGCCTGTACAGCAACAGAATATGCCATATTGGAGCTGCTGATGAAAAATCCGGCCAGAATATTTTCAAAGCGCACCTTGTATGAGCTTGTAATGGGCGAGGACTATTTACAGGAAGATAATACAATGAATGTCCACATCAGCAATCTCCGCCGGAAAATAGCAAAACACACGAATCAAAAATATATTGAAACCGTATACGGCATGGGATACCGGCTTGCCATGATGGCAGTGTCACATAATAACAATGTCACATGATGAAAATGTCGTCAGATAAAAGACATAAAATTTAGATTTTCTTTAAGTTTTGTGAAGAATCCTCTTAACATTGCCCTGTAGGATTGTTTTGGAGGTGAAAGAAAATGGAAACCGTATTACAGACAAAAAACATTGTGAAGTCCTACGGCCAATTCAAAGCTCTGGACGATATTTCCATTACTTTGAAGGCAGGGCATATTTATGGATTTATCGGCGAGAACGGCGCAGGCAAGACCACGCTGATGAAAGTGCTGACGGGGCTGCTTTATCCCACAAGCGGCACCTTCTCACTGTTCGGGAAGGACGACCCGTCCGACATTCTGAAAATGCGCCGGCAGATTGGCAGCACCATTGAAGCTCCTGCCCTTTATCCGGAATACTCCGCTTACCGTAATCTTGAATTACAGCGCATCCTCATGGGCAATCCCGACAGGGAAATATGCGATAGGCTGCTGGAAATGGCAGGGCTGGCAGCGGTCAGGGATAAGAAAGTAAGGAAATTCTCCCTGGGCATGAAGCAGAGACTGAGCCTGGCAATGGCTCTTGTGGGCAAGCCAAGGCTGCTTATCCTCGACGAGCCCATAAACGGTCTTGATCCCAAAAACATATCCGAGCTGCGCAGCCTGCTCAAAAGGCTGAACGAGGAAGACAAGGTAACGATGTTGATATCAAGCCATATTCTTAACGAGCTTTATCTGCTTGCCACTGATTATTATATTATCCACAAGGGGAAGATAATCCAGTCGCTCACCCATGATGAGCTTGAGGAAAAATGCCGGCAGTACATAAAGCTAAAGACATCCCAGCTGCCGAAATGTATCACCGTCATTGAGAATGCGTATCATGATGCGGAATATACTGTCATTGATAATGAGACTCTGCACCTGTTCTCGCATACTGACAGGGCAGAGGACATAGCAAGGCTTCTCATGGAGAATCATATCGTCACTAAGGAATTCTCCGTTACGGAGCAAAGCCTTGAAGAATACTACCTTAGTGTCACAGGAGGTGACAATCATGCATAACCAGCTGATGATTGAAAGATATAAAGCGAAAAGATTTATCATAATGTATCTTGCGGCGGCAGTTCTTGCAGCAGCAGGATTTTTCCTCGGATTACTTAAGCTTCCGGAACGCCTGGATACGGCAGAGGTATTCTCTCTTTCCGTCTGCGATCCCTCTTTTATGTTTATCATTTCACTTGTCGCAGCCTGGTTTGCGGGAAATGATTTTCTAAACCGGACAATACATAATGAAATAAAAGCAGGATACAGCCGTTTTTCGGTATTCATGGCAAGAACGATCACTGCTTTTGTCATGGCAGCGCTTCTTCATTTGACCTATATTTTCGCAACGGTTCTCGGATTTGCCGTTGAATACAGGTTTGACAGCAGCATATTTTCCATTACAGACCTTGTCTGGCTGCTGGTAGTCATGCTGCAGATATGTGCCAACATCTGTATCGTTACGTTTATTGTTTTTGCTGTCAAAAAAGCCACATTAGGAATAGCAGTAACGGTTGTTTTCAGCTTTGTATCCTGCAATATTCTAAGAAATTTCATCAGCAAGAGCGTATTCAGACTGACCTGTTTCAGTCTTGCACAGACAAGCGACACCGGAACCCTTGCATTGTCGGCGGTGTTTGCAGCCGCAGTAATTGCCGCTTCGCTGACAGCGACACACTTTGTCTTCAGAAAAGCAGAGATAAAATAGAGAATATAAAACAATGGAATATTTGATCATCTTATTACTTCTTGGCGCTGTCGTATTTTGGGCAGGAAAATATCACAGGTTGAAGAAACAGTTGAAGGCTGTTTCCATACAGCTGAGAGATGAAGCAAACCTTCTTGTGACAGTTGAGTTTATAGACAGTGACCTTGAAACAATTGCATTGGAAATTAACAGACTGCTTGAAAAGATACAACAGACGATTATCAAAAGCAATGCAGCTTCTTCGTCATTGAAATCTTCCATAGCGGACATATCACACGATATGAAAACGCCGCTGACATCAGTCATCGGTTATTTACAGTTGGCAGAAAGAGAATGTAATGACGAGAAAACAAAAGAATACATAAAGATATGTCTGGAGCGGACGCATTACTGCAATTCGTTAATTAATAATTTTTTTGAGCTGTCTGTACTTGAATCTCAGGGCTGTACTCCCGAGTTGGAAAGGGTAGACGTAGCGGGAATGATCTGTGAACAGATACTCGCCAATTATCCTGTCTTTGAGAGCAAAAGCATAACTCCGCATTTTGAGGATTCAGATAAGTCGGTTATCGCTTCTGCAGATCCTGCCCTGTTGAACAGGGTGATCCAGAATTTGATTTCAAACGGTGTAAAATATACAAGCGGAGACATATTCTTTCGCATTTGCCAGGAAAGCGGACAGGTGAGCATAAGCGTATCTAACCCTATAAGCACTTATGTTGATGCCGCCCGGATATTTGACAGATTTTATACACAGGATAGGTCAAGAGGCAAAGGGAGCGGCATCGGACTTTATCTGTGCAGACAATTCATAGAAGCTATGGGGGGAAGTATCCGCGCGGAAATTGACAGGGATTATCTGTCCGTAAAAATAACACTTAATTCTGCATAATTTGCACTGCACGCCGATAAAGCCTGCATTGACTATGCCCAACCCATTGGTTATAATAAAAAACGCAGGAAGGAAAATATGCAGATAGAAGAAATGGTCTGTTGCAATCTAAATAATTGCCACAAATCAGACAATGGTAAACCTATTACAAAGTATCAACGTTATGAATCGGAATGAATGCAGCTGCGGGCAGCTGACCTTCAGACAGGAGCTTATATGAAAAATTTCAAAAAGAATCTGATAAAATTTGCCGCTTTGGGCCTGCTTATGCTCTTACTTGCAGCAGGAATCATGCCCACCGCTACAACTGCCGCGGGCGCGCCTGCCATGTTTTCACCAATTGCGGGTACTGCGTTTTTAACTGCCGCGGGCAGCCCCTCCACCGTTCTGGCGGCTGCCGGCTCTCCTGGCACCGATATGCCTGAAGACAGCAAACAAGTGGATGTCCTCTTTCTCCACGACACTCACTCCCACCTGGACAGTTTCCTCACAATGGAAGACGAGGAAGTGCGGCTCGCAGGCGGCTTTGCCCATATCAAAACCTTGATCAATGAGGCAAAAGAGCACAATCCCCATACGCTGATCCTGGACGGCGGGGACTTCTCCATGGGCACCCTGGTGCAGACCATTTTCCACAGCGACGCGCCGGAGCTTCGGATGCTGGGCGCCCTTGGGTGCGATGTCAGCACCCTTGGAAATCATGAATTTGACTATCGCTCCCAGGGGCTTGCCAGCGCCCTGAACGCTGCGGCGGCAAGCGGCGACCCCGTCCCTGCCCTTGCCCTGTGCAATATTGACTGGGCAGCCATGGAGGCGGAAGGGCTGACAGAAGAACAGCAGCTTTTAAAGAATGCCTTCGACAATTATGGCTTGAAAGATTATGTGATCGTCCAAAAAGGGGATGTCAGGATCGCAGTGCTGGGAATCTTCGGCGAGGACTCCCTCTCCTGTGCCCCCACCTGTGTGCTGAAGTTCCGGGACGCCTCGGAAGCGGCGGCGGAAACTATCGCCAGGATCAAGGCCACAGAGAACGTGGACATGATCGCCTGTGTATCCCACAGCGGGACCTGGGCAGATGAGAAGAAATCGGAGGACGAAATCCTTGCAAAAAATGTGCCTGAGCTGGATCTGATCATCAGCGCCCACACCCATACGGCCCTGACGGAACCCATACGGCACGGCGATACCTATATCGTGTCCTGCGGCTCCTACGGTGTGAACCTGGGCAGCCTCTCCATGCACCAGTCCCCGGAAAGCGGGCGCTGGGTCATGGATTCCTATGCCCTGATTCCCGTAGACAGGACCATTGCCGCCGATGCGCCTGCCCAGGAAAAAATTGACGGTTTCATGGAAAAAGTAGACGCCTCCTATCTGTCTCAGTTCGGCTATGACAGGAAACAGGTGCTGGCGCAGAATGCCGTTGCTTTTTCCCCGCTGCGCTCCATGAGCACGGTCCACACAGAGCAGAATCTGGGCAGCATTATGTCCGATGCTTTCACCTATGCGGTGGAAAATGCCCCTGATTTTGACGGTGTCCCCGTGGCCGTATCCCTGGTTCCTTCCGGCTGCGTTCGCGGCACTTTCGTCCAGGGCGACATTACGGTGGAGGATGTCTTTAACTCCTACTCCCTGGGCGTTGGCATGGACGGCATTCCCGGATATCCGCTGATCAGCATTTATGTCACCGGCGCAGAGATCAAGACCAGCCTGGAGATAGACGCCTCCGTTTCGGATATCATGACCACGGCAAGATTGTACCTGAGCGGACTGAATTTTACTTATAACCCCCACCGGCTGTTCTTAAACAGGGTTACGGACTGCTATTTTACCGATGACGATGGGAACAGGATAGAAATAGAAAGCGACAGGCTCTATCGGGTAGTGTGTGACCTCTACAGCGGACAGATGCTGGGAGCAGCCACGGATGTATCCTACGGTCTGTTGTCCATTCAGCCGAAATTTGCGGACGGCACCCCCATTGAAAATATTGAAGATGCCATCATTACCAGCAACGGCTCAGAGATCAAGGCATGGGCAGCCATCGCCGGTTATCTGGATTCCTTCGAGGACACAGACGGCGACGGCATTTCCAACGTACCCGCCTTTTATGCAGAGAACCAGGGACGGAAGGTGGTGGACGACAGCACCTCCCTGGCAAGCCTGCTGAAAAAGCCCAATAAATTCGCCGTGATGGTGGCAGTCGTGGTACTTGTACTTCTCCTGCTGCTCCTCCTGCTGATTGTGGGAATTATTAAGGGGATCCGGCGGAGAAGGAAACAGAGAGTAAATTAACAGGCACGCTGCCGCATACATTCCCTGTCAGACTCCGCCGAGCCAAGACCCTTAAATGCCCTCACCTGCTTACAATCCGGTAATATGCCTTTGCAGTCAGCCCGTAGATCAGCATATACAGCACCGCAAATACCAGGAAACATCCCAGGGTAAAGAGCACATAGAGCCGCACATTCACCATATTGAGCAGGGCGAGCAGTTCTTTTAACAGGGGAAAGGCGGCAGCAACATGGATGCCTGCGGCGATCAGCGGCAGGAAAAATACGGTCAGTACCTGCGAATGGATCGCCGCCTTTACCTCCCCGCGGCTCATGCCCACATTCTGCAGGATGGCGAAACGCTCCCTATCCTCATGTCCCTCCGAGATCTGCTTGTAATAAATGATCAGAATCATTGCCATGACGAACAACATTCCAAGGAAAACCCCCAGGAAGAACAGCCCGCCATATATTGACATAAAGCCTGCACGGTTTTGGCCGCGTATTTCTATATTGCAGTCTACCCCCAGTTTCTCCGCAATCCTGCCAGCCAGTTTAAACTGAAAGTCATTCTGCGCTTTCTCGTCCGCCTCTGTATCAAAGCCATAATAACACAGTATGGAGCTGTACAGATCCTCCTCATCCGCCTCCATTTTCCGGCGAAGCTGCTCGAACACCTCATCCGCCACCACAATGCTGTGCGAACTGACGATATTCATTGCCGCCATGCCGTTTTCCGGAAATTCCTTCAGTACCTGTACAATCCTGTACTCCTCGCCCATAAAGACCAGGGTCTTGTGATTCATCCCCTGCCGGTTATAATGCACAAGCACCTCATCCGCCTGAAGCTCCTCCTCCTTTCCCATCTGCCTGTTGTAATCGGAAAGCGCCACAATATACACTTCCCTCATACGCTCCATCGTTTGAACCGGCTCCGTTTCTTTCAGCACAGACTTATCTGTTTCGTAGACATTTCCCTCCTGCAGCGCCGTGACGCTGAGATAATAGTTGCTGACATCATCTTCCACGGTAAGCAGCTCCTGCTCTGCAAGCAGACGGACCTCCTCCCGCAGGTCCCCCAGCTGTCCCTGGCTGGCGCCATACAGGTATATGCCAACCTCCCTGGGATAGCGGCTGCGGAGATTATCCTCGATGCCCACCATCAGGGAACCGGTGGTAGATACCATGACCAGGACCATGGTGGAGAGGATGCAGATATTCGCCAGACCTACCGCATTCTGCTTCATGCGGTAGATCATGCCGGAAATGCTGATAAAATGCTTCGCCTTGTAATAAAATTTCCGGTTTTTCTTAAGCAGCTTCAGCAAAGCGATGCTGCCTGCGGTAAACAGCAGATAGGTTGCGATGATCACCAGGACCACCGCCACAAAAACAATGGGGATTGCCGCCACCGGATTATGAACCGTCAGGGACATATAGTATCCTGCCGCCAGCAGTCCTGCGCCAAGCAATGCGAGAAGCCATTTCACTTTGGGTTCCCGTTCCCCCACATGTCCCCCGCGCAGCAGCTCTATGGGATTGGAAAACTGCAGCATGGGGACGGACTTCAGGAAGATCAGGGCAAAGATCACGCAGAAAAACACCGCCGTGGCTGCCATGACCCTGCCTGACACAAAGAAGCCCAACGTCACAGGCTGCCCCAAAATCTTTGTGATCAGCAAAAACATTGCCTTATCCAGGACAACCCCCAGAAAAATGCCCATAAATATACTGAACATAGTTACATATAACGTCTCCAGAAAGAGAATCTTGATCAAATGCTTTTTCTCAAGCCCCAATATATTAAAAAGACCGAACTCCTTTTTCCTGCGCTTCATAAGAAAGCTGTTGGTGTAAAAAAGAAAGATCAGGGAAAAGAGCCCTATGATATATACACCCAAATTTAAAAGTATAACAATGGCTGCCGCCCCATATACCTCCTCAAGCCCCGGGTTTACGGACAGGGATTTTATCACATAAAACATCATTATGGTTAAGACGCAGGTGCAGATATAGGGGATATACATTCCTGCGTTTTTGCGGATATTCCGGGCCGCAAGCCTTGTATAAAAAAATCGGTTCATTGTTGATTATCCTTTCTTGTCTTAATTTCTGACCATGATGCGCTTACCAACCTATCCTACAGCGCCCCCTGGCTTTCCCCGAACCGGGTGCCTGCCGCAAGCAGCGTCAGCGTATCCGAAATCTTCTGGTACATCTCCTGATTCGTACAGCCGCCCCGGTAGAGCTGGTGAAATACCTCTCCGTCCTTAATAAAAAGCACCCGCTCGGCATGGCTTGCCGCTTTTGTGGAATGTGTCACCATGAGAATGGTCTGCCCCTCCCGGTTGATCTCCGTAAATATCTTCAGCAGTTCGTCCGTTGACTTGGAATCCAGTGCCCCGGTAGGCTCGTCGGCAAGCACCAGCTTGGGACAGGTGATCAGCGCCCTTGCCACCGCGGCGCGCTGCTTCTGCCCGCCGGAAACCTCATAGGGATATTTGTCCAAAAGCTCCTGTATGCCAAGCTTCCTTGCCAGAGGCGTCAGCCAGCCGTTCATTTCCTTAAAGCTCATGCCCGCCAGCACAAGGGGCAGCAAAATATTGTCCCTTAAAGTAAAGGTATCCAGAAGATTAAAATCCTGAAACACAAAACCCAGATTATCCCGGCGGAAGGCAGCCAGCTGCTTCTCTCCCACCTCCGCAAGATTCTTCCCCTCCAGAAGCACCTGTCCTCCGGTAGGCTTATCCAGCGCCGCCAGAATGTTTAAGAGGGTAGTTTTCCCGGAGCCGGACTCTCCCATGATCGCCACATATTCCCCTTTCTCCACGGAAAAGGACACGCTTTTCAGGGCATGCACCTGATTTCCCCCCAGCCTGGTAGTATAGATTTTTTGAAGGCATTTTACCTCCAAGATAGCATTTGCTTCCAAAACACACATACTTATAATCCGCCTTTCTTTGTAATCACAATATTACAATAACAAAAACCCCGAAACGCCGACATTGTATCATGTGACATTTCAGGGGATTAATGTGACATTTTTGTAAGGGGCCGCCTGATTCCCTATCCCTACTCCACCTCCAGAAGTTCCTTGTGCAGATCCACGGAAAACACGGTCCCCTCTCCCGGCGCGGACTGTACGGAAATGGGCGCAGACAGCTTATCCGCCGCCTTTCTGCACAGATACAGCCCCAGCCCCGTAGACTTCCTGTCAGTGCGGCCATTGTACCCGGTGAAGCCTTTTTCAAATATCCGGGGCAGGTCCTCCGCGGCAATCCCTATCCCGGTATCGGCAATCCGCAGCACCTTATCCTCCGT
The DNA here is from genome assembly GCA_948470905.1 of uncultured Lachnospiraceae bacterium. Taxonomy (GTDB): domain Bacteria; phylum Bacillota; class Clostridia; order Lachnospirales; family Lachnospiraceae; genus Acetatifactor. Next base: position 9,143 of record CAOKQK010000068.1, read on the forward strand.
GACAGAAATCGTAACGCCGCCCCGGACAGTGTACTTGACAGCATTGGACAAAAGCTGCTCTATCACAAACTGCAGCCATTTCTCATCCGTCAGCACCATCACCTGAACCGGCTCATAGACCAGCTTCAGGCGCTTCTGCACGAACTGCGCCGCATACTTATGGACAGCCCGCCTTATGATCCTGTCAAGGTCATACTGTCCAATCACCAGATCCGCGGACTCACTGTTTAAGCGCATGTAGCACAGTACCATTTCCACATACTGTTCGATGCGGAACAGCTCCGCAAGAAGGGTCTGATGTTCCGGGGTGTCCTCCCCCTGCAGCTGCATACGCATGACCGCTATAGGCGTCTTGATCTGGTGGACCCACGCGGTATAATAGTCCAGCGTCTCCCGGCGCTTTGTCTCCATATCCGTCACACAGTTCTCACATATGTGCCCCAGCGCCCGCAGCATCCGCTGGTAATCCTGTTCCACAGGGTTCCGGCTCTCCGGCAGCCTGTGGTACTCTATCCTGATATTTTGCAGAATCCGAAGCCTCTCCCTGTGCAGCCTTACATATCGGAAAAAATGCACCACCATGATCACAAATGCTGCAAGCATGCACAAGCCTGCTGCATACAGCACCGCCTCCGTCTCCAGATCATACAGTGAAAAGACTATCAAATAAATAACGGAAAAAAGCGCAAAAATCAAGGCAGTACTCCTATACTGCCTCAGAAAACTCCCCAGAACCCTGTACCATTTATCTGTGCTTCCGATGAAATCATCCTTATCCACGTTCATACTTACAGCCCTGTCCTCCCCTGTTTACTTCATAAAAGGATTTGTACCCCCTTTACGCATACCACTCACTCCCGTGGCATTCGCCAAACTACAATATTGCTTTATGCCCGTGCAGGCACGACGCTTGGCTTATTCAATCAATATTAAGGTACTCATGTCCCCTGCACACTCTCCACAATATACCCGCTCCCCACCCTGGTCGTGATGAAATCTGTCAGACCTGCGCCCTCCAGCTTCCTTCGCAGCCGGTTTACGTTGACAGTCAGCGTGTTTTCCTCCACATAACAGTCATCCTGCCACAGCCTGGTCATCAGGGTATCCCGGCTGATCACCTTGCCCTTATTTTCCATAAGGGTCTGCAGGATGCGGAATTCATTCCTGGTCAGCTCAATACGCTGCCCCTGATAGACCAGCACGGTATCATTCAGGTTCAGAATCGCACCGCGGTGCTCCAGCACCGGCACCTGGCCGGCAAGCTCATAAGTCCGGCGCAGCACCGCCTGCAGCTTCGCCGTCAGCACATTCAGATCCACCGGCTTTGGGATAAAGTCATCCCCTCCCATGTTCATCGCCATGACAATATTCATATTGTCCGAGGCGGAGGAAATAAATATCACAGGCACATTGGATATCCTGCGGATCTCGCTGCACCAGTGATATCCGTTGAAAAAAGGCAGCATGATATCCACCATCACCAGATGCGGCTCATATTCCACAAATGCCGGGATCACATTCTGAAAATTTTCCGCAAGCCGGATCTCGTGTCCCCAGACCTCAAGCTGTTTCTTCATGGTCTGTGCCATGGCATAGTCGTCCTCTATGATGAAAATTCTGTACATGACCGTTTCTATCGTCCTTCCCACCTAAGGAACTGCAAAAATTTATTTACAGTCCCTGATGCAATTATCTTAACAGAGAAAGCGGCTGTTCTGCAACTAAAAATTACACCTACATTTCCTTTCTTACCGCAGCCGACTGTGAATACTTGGACATGGGCGCCTTGTAGACCAGCAGGGACGCGCCGTACTGCCCGAAGCCCCCGATCACGATAATGACAAGCCCCAGGACCAACGCCAGTACAAAAGAGCCGGGATCATTGCCGAATACTCCGAACCGCAGCTCATTCACCAGGGTCATTCTGGAGGAAATCATAAAATATACGGCGATGCCAAGGATGATCGATACCCAGAAATGCTTATACGCCACACCGATGCTGACCATAATAAATACCACAAACGCCGCCATTGTCACCATCTCCCTACAGATTCCCGCTGTATATTCCGGGTGTCCCATGATCATAATGCCGTTGATCAACGAATTCAGCAGATACAGGGCTATCATATAGATGCAGGTAACAGTCGCAGGCACCGATGTCTGCATCCTCTTTTTCACAGGAGAAGACTGCACAAAGTTGGAGGCACTCAGCGAATAGATAACCTGGGCAGGGAACATTGCCAGAAGCACCATCAGCACATCCCCCGAAAGCCCGGCCACGCCAAGCACCTTATCCCAGATACTCATCAGAAGCCCCAGCAGGAAAAAAATAATCCCGCAAATCGTCATGTAAACGATACCGCTCCCATATCGGAGCGTTTTTATCCCAAGCTTAAAATTATTCATCATAATATCCACCCCTTACCTTCTTCATCGCAAACCTTACAGCAAGAACGCTGACCCCCAACGCCAGAACTCCATAGATGCAGCACAATACAAGCGGATGCCCCGGCAATACCAGAAGCCACACACACATCGCCTCTATAAACAGCCCCAGATAGCCTGCCATGAGGCTTTGCCAGAACATTGCGCCAAACCTGGAAAGCAGTGTACACAAAACCGACACTGCGTAGGCGGACAGGATCAGGGACACAATAATCCCGGCTCCCTCCGCGGTGTCCTTGAACATTTCCACTCCCTCCACTGCACTGACCAGAAGGCAAATAACCATGACTCCCGAAAGAGAGAGCAGCCTCCTGGCCAGATCCATCACCAGCGCATCCTGCAGCAGCCCCATCCCCCCTGAAGATGTTTTCAGGAAATCCATTTTCGCCGCATCCTTCCTCTGGATTCCCCCGAACATCCAGGTATCCGCTGCAACCTCCACCATGACAGCCACAAACGGTATTATAAAGATCATAATCAACGCTGCATTTCCCATAACCACAGTCCCCAGGACATATAAGGCGATCAAAGCCAGCGGCAGCACGCCAAACATGACAATCCGATAAATATAAGAGGTAAACGCCAAATATCCTTTTATTGCTTTCATCCCATCAATCCTCTTTCCTATATCCAAAATCCTATCCCTAATGCACAAATTTCAGCTGCGTATTTGCCTTCATCACCGCCACACTGATCTGATACAGGGTAGGAGTCTCTTTGGAAATATCCATCCCTGCAAGCTTATCCAGATTTTCCGCCAGGCAGATGCCCTCAAAGCCATAGCTGCCCTTTGTAATGGAGAAAAGGATCCCGCCTGCCGCGTCAGCGTCCGCCGCCTCGCCCTTCACCAGAATATATTTTTCCTTTAGTTCCTCCACAAAGCCCTCCTCCACCACACTGCCATGTTCCATGATGATGGCATAATCCGTCACATTTTCCATATCGGAAATATTGTGGGTAGAGAAAAAGACCGACTTCCCGCCGTCCCCCTCCTCCAGATAGCCCCGGATCATATCGCAGAGCTTGTCGCGCATCAGCGGATCCAGGGGAGAGGCAGGCTCATCCAGCACCAGAAACTCCGTATCCCTCGCCAGTACCAGCGCCAGCATCAGTTTCATGCAATTTCCGGCAGACAGCTTCCGGATATTCCTGGTTGCTTCCACCGGAATGCTCAGCTCGTCACAAAGCTTCCAGAATACGTCCTCATGAAATTTCTCAATCATAAGCTTACTCATCTCCGTTACCTGTCTGGCAGTCCACTGGGGCAGGAAATAACTGCCCGTTCCCACGTAGCCCATCTTCTCCTGAACCTCCGGGCAGAGCTTTTCCTGGCTGTCAAAGTATGTCACATCCCCTTTGTAATCCAGCCGGATCCCTGCCAGGATGTTGAGCAGGGTGGTCTTGCCCGCTCCGTTCTCCCCGATCAGCGCAGTAGCAAAGCCTTTCGGAATCTGCAGCCTGGGAACAGACAGCTCAAAGCCCTTATATTTTTTCTTTAAATCTGTGATCTCCACTACGTTTCCTGTCTGAAATAAATTGCTCATGCTATTCTCCTTTTTGCAGGTTATGATATGCCTTGAATTATCATTTACCCTGTCTTATACTTGCTTCCATTCCGCGGAAAGCCGACTTTATGTTCTCATATTCAAAAGCGTCCGCAAAGTTGCCAGAAGCTCCTCGTCCGACATTCCGGCTATCTCCGCCGCATGTATCGCCTCCGACAGCGCCTCCTCCACCCTGCGCAGATGCTGCTCCTTCAGCATTTCGCTGTCCTGGGCATTGACATAGAAGCCCTTGCCCTGCGCAGCCGTTACCAGCCCCTCCGCCTCCAGCTGTTCATATGCCTTCATGGTAGTGATGACGCTGATCTTCAGATCCTTTGCCAGCCCGCGGATGGATGGGAGATAGTCGCCCTCTTTCAGCTTTCCCCCAAGGATATCCGCCCTTAGCTGGTCAGAAATCTGCTGATAAATCGGTACTCCCGAATTTTGTAATAGTTTCAAGTTTGCGCGCTCCTTTCAACTGTTTATATGTTATATATACAGCATAATCAGTTGTGTGTCAATAGCATTTTAAAAAATTGCCTCCCAACTCCATATTGACTTTGTCACATTACCCTGTTAAACTGTTATAAATAATAATAGATAACTATCTAAGAAAGAGGTCATTATGAGCACAAACAATACACAGATACCCTACAAGATTTATCTGGAAGAAAAGGAAATGCCAAGACAGTGGTACAATGTGCGCGCCCACATGAAGAACAAACCGGCGCCGCTTTTGAACCCGGCAACCCTGCAGCCCATGACTGCCCGGGAGCTGGGACAGGTCTTCTGCGACGAGCTTGTCAAGCAGGAATTGGATGACAGCAATCCCTATATCGACATTCCCGTGGAAATTGTGGATTTCTACAAAATGTACCGCCCCTCGCCTTTGGTAAGGGCATACTGCCTGGAAAAGAAGCTCCAGACACCGGCAAAGATTTATTATAAATTTGAGGGAAACAACACCAGCGGCAGCCACAAGTTAAATTCCGCCATCGCTCAGGCTTACTATGCGAAAAAGCAGGGCTTAAAGGGCGTTACCACCGAGACCGGCGCAGGCCAGTGGGGAACGGCGCTCTCCATGGCATGCTCCTACTTCGACCTGGACTGCAAGGTATATATGGTAAAAGTCTCCTATGAACAGAAGCCCTTCCGCCGGGAGGTCATGCGTACCTACGGCGCATCCGTGACCCCCTCCCCCTCCGAGACCACGGAGGTAGGCAGAAGGATCCTCGCGGAGCATCCGGGGACCACCGGAAGCCTTGGCTGCGCCATTTCCGAGGCTGTGGAAACGGCTACCAGCATGGAAGGCTACCGCTACGTGCTGGGCAGCGTCCTGAACCAGGTACTGCTGCATCAGTCAGTCATCGGACTTGAGACAAAGACCGCACTTGACAAATACGGGATTGTCCCGGACATCATCATCGGCTGCGCCGGCGGCGGCTCCAATCTGGGCGGACTGATCTCTCCGTTCATGGGGGAAAAGCTGCGCGGCGAAAGGGATTACCAGATCATTGCCGTAGAACCTGCGTCCTGCCCCAGCTTCACCAGAGGGCGCTACGCATATGACTACTGCGACACCGGGAGGGTCTGCCCTCTCTCCAAAATGTACACCCTGGGCAGCGGCTTTATCCCCTCTGCAAACCATGCGGGAGGCCTGCGCTATCACGGCATGAGCAGCACCCTGTCCCAGCTCTATGACGATGGCCTGATGGAGGCAAGAAGCGTGGAGCAGACCGCTGTATTCCAGGCGGCAGAGCAGTTCGCCAGGATAGAAGGAATCCTTCCCGCTCCGGAGAGCGCCCACGCCATCCGTGTTGCCATTGATGAGGCTATGAAGTGCAAGGAGACCGGAGAAACTAAAACCATTGTCTTCGGCCTGACCGGAACAGGCTACTTCGACATGGTAGCATACGAGAAATACAATAATGGTGAGATGACCGATTACATTCCTACAGAAGCGGATTTGGAGGCAGGCTTTGCGGGACTGCCGAAAATACTGTAAAACAGCATTCTCTGCATCCTGTATCCAAATTCAGCCTTCTTCCCCTGCCAGGGAACTATTGTAGCAAACTCCCATACCCCGCGGCGGGAACACGCAGGGCTGGGCGCACACAGACAAGTGCGGCGGGACAGCCAATACCTGCCCCGCCGCACTGCTTTAGTTTTTCATCTGCCAGACACACCTGTATTTCTAACAAGAATCTTCAAAAAGCCCCCCGCGCCATTCGCCAACGCCCTGGAGGCTTTAACTCACTGCCCGCGGGAACCAAGCTAAATTCAGGGTACAAAATTTTATATCTTCACTATTTACCTATGGAAATTATAAAATTTCTATCTCCTTACTTTTGATACAGTAAAAATCCGGCAAATATTTACAACAAGCCTGAAAGGTTCAAAAGCAGTTTTTAGTTCTTTCGGCGTGACTAAAAACGGACAACTTTGCCAGCCCATGTCTGTATCCTCCTTACAATTCCGCTTTTTCTCTACTACGCCCCCTGGAAGCGGAAGAAAATTCCAGCTAATAAAATAAACAGCCTCTCCTTCCGGAGCGTCTCCGTTTCGAGGCTGTTTTCTTACCAGATTATACTATGCAGTGGATTCCTCAACATGATTCTACAAACAGTTCCCTGCCTCCAGATACCCTTTGTACAGGAAAATACAACCCCTGAATGTTGATTACCTCTTTTTACGCTATCAACCATAATATTACCATTTGATCCTATTTCACTTTCAGCAACATGCTCCTCCTTCTGATATTGCTTCTTGGATCGCTATCATAGACCTATAGGAAGCACAATTACTCAAGAGGGCTTCATGTGTGCCAAAGCCCGTTACTTTTCCTTCCTCTAAAAATATGATCTTATCTGCAATACCAACACTGCTAAGCCGATGCGAAACAAGGATTATTATTTTATCCTGGAAAATGCGCTTGATCTCACAATACAGATCCCGTTCTGCCAATGGATCCATACTGGCAGTCGGCTCGTCCAAAATAACAATATCACACTGGTTATATAGTAAACGTGCAAAATTTATCCGCTGCCATTGGCCGCCTGATAATTCTCTTCCCTCATCATACGCCATTCCCAGCAAAGTATCCTCTTTCAGCGGCAGCGACTCAATCAGGCTGGTTATGCCGGCCTTTTGGACTGCATCTTTAAACCTTCCCTCATCATACGAAGATCCAAAAATTATATTTTCCTTTAATGTCATTGAAAAATGTGGGTCATTCTGGGCCATATATCCAACCTTGATACCGTTCACCAAATTTATATCATAGCACCCGTTTATCATGATTGCCTTTTCATCAACTTTAAACTGTGACAGCAAAAGCTTGATCAAAGTGGATTTGCCTGCGCCATTCGACCCTAACATCAGATAACAGTTTCCACGATAAAAGTCTAAACTTACATCTTTCAGAATAAGCTTATCTTTTGCAATGGGATACGAAAATGAAAGATTCTTTATCACAATAGCATCAACTGCCTGAACACTTTCTTTTTTTGTTTCTTCTTCCATATCTAAAAAGCAATCCATATCCCTTACGCCTTTATAATCATGATATAACCTGATCGTCGCATCGCGGAATCCTTCTATCGCACTAAGCGCTGTGTCCCAAAGACCAATTAAGAGCACACAGTTGCTGATGGAAATTACCCCATCTATTGCCTGGTAACATATGTATACCCAAAACAGCAGTTTCGAGAACATAGACACCACGTCAATACTTGCAGTAATGAGAGAAGAACGGATGTGGATCCTATGAGTTTCCTTAAAGATTTTCTTTGAAACCCCATCATACTTATTTAATAACCACGTCTCGACGCCGTAACATCTGATTTCTTTCAGCAATGAAAAATTATAAAATAAAGATTTGTAATAATTGCGCCTGCGCTCGGATTCCAATTGCCTTACCGATTCCAGATATTCAATGTCCGCACATCTGGCTGAAACGAAAATATTCAAGCCCAGTATGATCGCTAACAGGCAACAGGCCCATTTGGCAGCACGGATAACCGGGGCGATCGACAGCAGCAATGTGGGAACAAGCATTAACAGCAATACTGCATTTTTAAAAAGACTGTATCTTTTCCCTATTCCTCGATTTGCTTGGCTAAACGTATTTATCCCAGCCGGCGTTTCAAAATACTGTGCCGATAATGCGCACTTCTTTTTACACAATTCCAACTTATCATAGGTATCGCTGCGCGTTACCGACTCTTGGCGAATATTCTGATCATACGCATTCAGCAGTATACTTAGAATCCAAATAATAATTTGAAATATAAGGATCCCACCAGTCATACCCATATCACGAGAAATAAGCGCGCTGGTCAGATACTTATTAACGTAATTACCTATCAAAGGGAAAACATTCCACAACAACAGGATACACACATTGATAAGTACCCGGGACCATCCTATATACTTCAGATTATTTAAAAGTCGATACACTCTGTTCATTTGTCATTTCCTTTTTTATAGAATCAATTTGCGCGTTATACATTTCGCTATATTTGCCTCCCAGAGAAATCAAATGATCATGTCCACCTTCCTCCACTAAAACTCCATGATCTAACACAAATATCTTACTACACATCTTAATGCCAGCCATTCTATGTGAGATTAATATGGAAATTCCAGACTTGCTTTTATTGTGATTCAATTTGACCGCCTTCAACAGCTGCAGCTCTGAATAAATATCCAACGACGCTATAGGTTCATCTGCCAACATAACATTGCGATCCGCATACATCGCTCTTGACACGGCAACCTTTTGCCATTGTCCTATTGACAGGTCAACCCCACCTGTAAATGAAGTTCCCATCTGCGTATCAAGCGAATACGATTCAATAATATCAGCGCCGTTATTCATTTGAAGGACTTCCCTGATCTGTACCTCATCCATTTCATCAATCCGCGACAAACCTACTGCCTCTTTTAATAAAAAATATGGTTTAAGATAATCCTGAAAGCATGGGGCAAATATTTGTATAAGATTATCTCGAGAAATATTTCTGAGGTTTATACCGTTAATCCTAATAGTGCCTTCATAATTCTTATATAATCCCAGCAGTATCTTTACCAATGTCGTTTTTCCAGATCCGTTCTCACCAACAAATGCAACCAAATCACCACTGTCAATACTCAGCGACACGTTGCGCAGCGCCGGAATCTCTGATTTCGGATAGTAAAAGGTCAGGTTATCAATTTCAATTTTCTCAACACATTCAACCTTTTGATAAGCGCCACAATCTGCACTCACATCTACAGAATGAAAAATAAAGTCATATACGCGTTTCAGAGATATGGAAACCTCCTGGGTTTTTTGTACAATAACGCCAGAGGAAATAACTGCGCTGTGAATAGACTTGCCAAGCCCCAAAAACATTATTACATCGCCTATCGGTATGCGCGATTCATAATATTTTTGTACTGCCACAAGAGCTATGGCTATCGGGACTATCAATACTGCCAATTGTAATCTTGCATACTTTTTATTTTGATTCGCTATAGCCTGATTTGCATTATTTATGGATTCATCTATAGAGGACTTTGCCTTTTTTAAAAAAGATTCCTCTCTGCCGAATGCTCTGATTACGGCAAAAAGGCCTTCGTCCATAAATAACCCAACATGATAATCCATCTTCCTTCTAAGGGAAGTATGCGATAAATACTCGCTCCAGTATTGCATCTGTATCTTTGATAATCTGTAAATTGAAAACAGGATCATGCACAGGCTCGGGAACAATAGCAGCCAGGATAACCGTGTAACCAAAACAAGAGGCATGACCAGCTGTACAATCAGGCTCATACCCTGGGCAATATAGGTAATAAATAAATACACATTTGTATTTGTTTCATTTACTATTCTAAAATCATCCCGGAACTCTTTTGTATCCAGTATATCTTGTGGGATCTTCAGCAGCTTTACACATATTTCTTTCTCAATATTCTGCCTGACGGCATAAATGTGTTTTTCACGCAGGGCCTGTGAAAACTTTTCAAAAAAAAGTTGAAATAGAACGATCAATGCCAGGAAAAAAGCATTCACAATTATATTTATCTTAATATTATTTGGGTTTACTCCATCATACAGTGAAATGGCATTTATGATATTGGCCGTAAATAATAACGACAAAGAGGAACTCGCCCCCAGCAAAATATACTGTGCAAAATTGACGATGGTTGCAGCTTTGTTCGCTCCCCATATTCGCTTTAAAAAGAAAGGAATATGTTTATTGTTGTTCATAGGTTTCTCCTTGATATATGTGATAAATCGCGCGGCAAAAAGATATTTTCAGCAAAATGTTTCTTCGTTCACATGGAACTTTGCATCTCTTTTTGCCTATTGGCATTATAGCAGGTGCAGTTTTTATTTGCAAGATTACCCCATCCATGAATATGACAGCATTATCTGCGTGGGAAAAGTGGTCGGGGGCATATTGCATTTCTATTCTGCATTTACTATAATGCCATTAGGCAAATGAGTCGAGCATATTGGATATGCACAAACGAACCCCCAGCAGTTCCAGCTACCGGGGGTTCTTCTCTTTTACGGCACAGCAAAAGCCGCAAACCCTTGATTTTATAAGAAAAACCCCGGATATACGGCTTTGCATGCAAAAAGCAGGTGATGGGAATCGAACCCACGTATCCAGCTTGGAAGGCTGGTGTTC
>CAOKQK010000069.1 GCA_948470905.1 uncultured Lachnospiraceae bacterium
CCCCCGACCCACGGCTTAGAAGGCCGTTGCTCTATCCAGCTGAGCTACGGACACAGAAGATCTTATTACCAAACCGACGAAGCATATTCTACCCTATTTTTCTCCATTTGTCAACAGGTTTATGACTATTTTTCTTATTTTTATGGTAATTTATATCCTGCCCCCAAAAGCTTCCCCGTCTTTAAGGCACTTCTTCACTGTTTCCTGCACCCGCTGCAGCTCTCGCACTCCCCGGCAATTTTCTGTGCCGTCAAGTCGAAGGGGCTGGTGAGCAGACATACCGACTGGGCAGAAATCCCTTCTCCTGTGCCGGTAAAGCCAAGCCCTTCCTCCGTGGTTGCTTTTACATTCACATGCTCCACATCCAGTTCCAGCGCTCCTGCGATATTCTCCCGCATAGTGTCAATATAAGGACGCATTTTGGGCGCCTGCGCAATGATAGTCGCATCTATATTCTCGATGAGAAAGCCTTTTTCCAGCAAAAGCTCTCCCACCCTCCGCAGCAGTAGCACGGAAGAAATGCCCTTGTATGCAGGGTCGCTGTCCGGAAAATGCTTTCCAATATCCCCCAGTGCCGCCGCCCCCAGCAGGGCGTCGCATATGGCATGAAGGAGCACATCCGCATCCGAGTGTCCCAACAGTCCCTTTTCATAGGGAATGTCCACACCGCCTATGATCAGCTTTCTTCCCTCCACAAGCCTGTGGACATCATACCCCATTCCTACTCTCATAACAGCCCCCTATTTCCGCTTTTTCCTGGGATAGGCATAGCCAATCTGTTCGCTGCCGTCCATCCTCACATCCTTCACCTTCCTGGCATCGTTTTCAAAAAATTCATGCCTGCGCTTCTCTCTTCCGGTTCTTTTGGATGCACGCGATACACGCTCCTCGCCAAACTCCTTCACTGTACTGCCCGCCTTATTCAAGCTGCGTCCCAGCCTGCGGCTTTCCTTATCCTGCTCTCGGTATCCTGCATCGTCCCTGTCCCGCTCGCGAAGCCCTGACTCGTCCCTGTCGCGCCTGCGGCGGCCTGACTCGTCCTTCTCACGTCTGCGGCGGCCTGACTCGTCCTTCTCACGCCTGCGGCGGCCTGCTTCGTCCCTGTCACGCCCGCTGCGGTCCGCTTCATCCCTGTCACGTCTGCGGCGGCCTGCTTCATCTTTATCTCGCCCGCGGCGGCCCGCTTCATCCCTGTCACGCCTGCGACGGCCTGTATCGTCCTTATCACGTCCGCTGCGGCCAAACCTGCCGCTCAGACCGCTCTTGCGGCTCACATAGTCATCAACCTCTATCTCCGGCCCCTTGTCGCCCACCTGCAGCTTCAGCATCACCGCCGCAAGCTCCAGGGCGTCACAATCCTCCTCGTCCATCTTCCGCTGAAGAAAGCTTTTCATCAGCTCCATATCCTCGTGCTCATGGAGTTCCCATGCCCTGTTCAAATACTTATCCGCCTTCGCCTTCAATACCTTGGCTGCACCCGGCAGCTTCTTCTCCTCTATCGTAGTATGGCAGACGCGCTCTATCTCCCGAATACGGCGCATCTCCCGTCCCCCCGCCAGGGTAAAGGAACGCCCTGTCTTGCCCGCGCGTCCTGTCCTGCCGATGCGGTGGACATAATATTCTATATCCTGTGGAATGTCATAGTTGATGACTACCTCCACATTTTCCACATCAATACCTCTTGCCGCCACATCCGTAGCGATCAGGATACCAGTGCTCCCATTGCGGAAACGTCCCATGGCTACATCCCTCTGATGCTGGGACATATCTCCGTGCAGGCCCTCCGCCTGAAAGCCCGCCCTCTTCAAAACCTCCGCAAGCTCGTCCACCTTTACCTTGGTGTTGCAGAAGATCAGGCACAGCCTGGGCTGGTAATATTCCAGAAGCCGTATACACGCAGCATCCTTATCCTGGCTTTTCACCTTATAATATCTCTGGGAAACCAACGGGATCGTCAGCTCCTTCGCCGCCACCTTTACCATCCGCGCGTCCTTCTGGAACTGATCTGCAATCTCCAGGATGGGCTTGGGCATGGTAGCAGAAAAAAGCGCCGTCTGATGCTCGCCCGGGATCTGCCCCAGTATCAGCTCCATGTCCTCCCGAAAGCCCATGTTCAGCATTTCATCCGCCTCATCCAATACCACCATGTTCACATGGTCCAGCTTGATCGTATGTCTGCGCATATGATCCATAACACGTCCCGGCGTGCCCACAATGATCTGGGCACCCCTTAAGCCTGAGATCTGCCTGCTGATCTCCTGCCCTCCATAAATGGGGATCACCTTGATGCCATGCATATATTTCGCAATCCTGCGAAGTTCCTCCGCCGCCTGCATCGCAAGCTCCCTGGTCGGGCACAGAATGACCGTCTGCAGCTTCTTAAGCTCCGGATCAATCTTCTGCAACGCAGGGATCCCGAAAGCTGCCGTCTTGCCCGTTCCGGTCTGGGCCTGCCCGATTATATCCTCCCCTTCCAGCAGATATGGGATTGCCTGCTCCTGAATAGGAGAGAGCTTCTCAAACCCCATCTCTCGTATCGCGCGGACAATGCGCTCGTCCAACATACCCTCAATGGCCTTCAGGACACTTTCTCCTTCCGCCTCATCCGCCTGATATACTTCCAATTCTTCTGATCTTTCCATTATCTTTTCCTCATCAATCTTTTCTTAAACATTTTTTGTATTAACTATAGGAAAATTCTTTTAACGAACCTGACTTGAACCAGCCTCTACTTACACTAACCTTACTTAAACCAGCCTTTACAGACGGTCTCTTACTCCGACAATCTTCCATGCGTTGCTTCCCACAACTGTCCATAAGCCTGACCAGCCGGTATTTTCCGCCAAATCATGTCACAAAATTATCTCCATCCCTGTCTTCTGCGGTACAAAACCGCACTTTTCATAAAATTTCTTCGCCCCGGGATTGCACTCCCACACGTTCAGAGTCACATTATAACAGCCCTGCTCCTTTGCAAAACTAAGCACATACTTATAAAGCTGTTCTCCCACATGCTGCCTCCTGCAGGTTTCATCCACACACAGGTCGTCAATGTACAGGGTCCGGATATCCGTCAGTATATTGTCGTCCGGATACTGCTTAAAAATACAAAATGCATAGCCAAACACCCTGGACGCCTCATCCACAGCTGCAAATACGGGTCTGCTGTCATCCTGCAGTATGTCACAAAGCTCTTCATCCGTATATTTCTTTGCATCCGCCTTAAAAAGATCCGGCCTTCCTTTGTGATGCACCGTGAGCACCTGGCACAAAAGCCTGTTGATGCCTTCCATATCCTGCTTCCCCGCACGTCTGATCGTCATTTTCTCCATCCCTTCCCAGTCCTCAGCCCGTTGGACAGGGCTGGGGACTGCCTGTGTACACAAATCAAATACCCCGCTGCAAGCAACGGGGTATTTAACCTCGCGGCATTCGTAAGCCAGCTTTAGCTGGCTTTAATATCCATGCAAGCATGGCTATTTTCCTCATTGCTCGCGAGAATAAAGCAGCGGAAAATATTGGTTTTCCAATACTTTCCGCCACCTTGCAAAAGTAGCGAGAGGGGGATTTGAACCCTCGACACTGCGGGTATGAACCGCATGCTCTAGCCAACTGAGCTATCTCGCCATCTTTACCAGTACCATACACTGGAAATGGAACCTATAGGGCTCGAACCTATGACCCTCTGCTTGTAAGGCAGATGCTCTCCCAGCTGAGCTAAGATTCCGTCTGCCGGCTGCCTGCGCAACCGACTTAATGAGTATACTATTTAGGACAGAGTTTGTCAACAGTTTTTTGCAAAAAATATTCCAATTTTTTTATGATAAACTCCGAAGTCAACCACCCCGCTGCAGGCAACAGAGTGGTTGACCCTCGCGGCATTCGCCAGGCCATGAAACATGGCTTTATGCTCGTGCAGGCACGGCACTTGGCTCATTGCCTGCGGGAACCAAAAAAGGAACTTGCGCAGGGAATCAGACTCTGCAGTACACGCCCGCCATATCGCCTATTTCCTCCAAAGGCTTCAGCCAGCCTGATTTTAACAGCCCTTCCGCCGCCATCCAGCGCATATAGGGAATGTTGTGCATGCACAGATCATACTCTTCTTTCAGAGATTCCGGGATTTCCGGCTTCAAAATTTCTCCACAGCCGACAATATATTCATCCGCAAGACGGAGCAGGCCTTCCCGCAGGGGAGCCAGCCTCTCCTCATACACAGCCACGGGCACGCCAAACCGGAAGATCTCCTTCTCATGTTCCCTGGAATAGACCCCGAAAGTAATCTCGTACTCTCCCTCGGAACCGGCTTTCTTCCTGATAAAGCGGCAAGCCTCCAGCTTTTCCAGTTCTCTGGCAGATACCTTCCCGCACTCCCCGCGGAAAATATTCATCAGCGCGTCACCGTCGCTGCGTCCCAGATCCCCCTTCATCGTCCACCTTATATCACGCTCCAGGGTAAACATCTGCACCATGCCGTAGTCCATGTGCCCGATCCACATAAACCCGGGACCATCATACTTCTGTACTCCCGTCACATCCCAGCGGCCGCCGTTTGGACGCTCCCTGCTGCAGGTCCTGTATGTTAGTCCCCTCCTGCGGTACACCTCCCACTGAATATCATCGGCAAGCCGAAGCGCCAGAGTCCACTTCTGCTCCTCCCAATCCTGAAAGTGCCCCAGGATCTCATTGCCCGCCTCCAGCTGCAGCTTTCTGGCAGTCTCCAGATATTCCTCTGCAATCCTGCAGTAGCTTTCCTCGATGCTCTTAAGCTTATCTGTCATCCTGCGCTCCGCATCCCTGCTTAAGATAACGAAATTTGTCTCATAAACCGCCTCTCTCCCTCTGGCCTCATGCTTTTTCAGCAGGGTACACTGATGCAGCGCTTCCACATAACCCTCCAGATACGGAGCCGCAATCCCCAGCTCCATGGACAAATGCTGCATGGTGACGGGGTTGCAGTAGGCCTCAATCAAAATGTTTTTGCAGATCTTGCCCGACGGGTCATCCCCGAGATACTTGTTTGGCTCATCGTTCCAGCTTGACTGCCCTACCTGCCGGATCTCGATATCCTCCGGCGCATAACTTAATTTTCCAAATGTCCTTGCCATTTCCATTCCCTCCTTCAGTCGCTGTCTTGCCCTGTGCAAGTTTGTTTTCACAGTTCCTTCGGGAACGGAAAGCGCGGCGGCAATCTCCGAAATTCTCTTTTCCTCCACATAATAGGCTACCAGAAGCTCCCGGTACTCTTTCCTGATCAGGGAAAGCTCCCTGCGAAGCTCCTGGATCTGCTCTCTGTCCAGGAAATCCGCCTCGGTAAGGCCCGGCTGCGGGATCTCCTCCAGCCCGGCATCTTCGCCTGACATCTCCTGTTCCATCCGCAGATGCTTTCTCTTTGCCCATCCGGCATAACGGTTCCTGGCGATCCGCCAGACCCATGCGTCCATGTGGTCCGGTATTACGCCCCTGCCCAGAGCCGCCAGGATCTCCACAGCGATTTCCCCGGCCAGATCTTGTGCCTCCACCGCGCTGCCTGTCTTCCGGAGGCAGAAATAATAGAGCCTGTCCAGATACTCCCTGCAGAAAAACTCCCCGCGCGCAAAAGCTTCTGCACCTGTCACTGATACCTTCTCTGCCATGCCGTTCCAACCCACCCCTTTCCATTCCCAGGGGCTGCTGCACTAAGAAAGACATAACAGGCTTATCGTCCGTGCCGGACGTATGCCACCGGCACACAGCGTCATCCATCAACCCAGCACGCTGCTCCTCCTTCTGCCCTGCCTGTGCAGATTGATTAATCGTTATCTGCACAGGTTATTTTCGGACAGTTTCTCAACTCGGCAGTCCCTTTACATCCATTAAGTGTCCTGTTCCGGAAAAAGGTTTCAAAAAACTTTATCAGGCAGGCTTACCGCTTCCGAAGGTCGGCTTAGGCGCTTAACAACGAAGCCCTACGCAAAATGGCAAATTTTTACTCTGGCTTGTCCGGGTCAGGACTTCCCCAAGCCAGCCTACATTTTGTCAGGCACCTCAAAGCCCAGCACCTCCACGCAGGCTTCCATCATGTCACGCACCAGCACAAGCAGCGCCAGCAGACCCTTTTTCCGCGTCTCGTCCTCCTCGCTCAGGATCTTTGTCTCATGGTAAAAATGGTTGAAGGCATTGGCAAGGTCGTAAAGAAAAGCACAGACCTTGTGAGGCGCAGTCTCCTCCGCCGCAGACTGTATCATGGCGTTAAACTGTGCAAGCTGCATCTGCAGCGCCTTCTCGGACTCGCTGCCCGCGACCCTTAAGCACAGGCCATCCAGGCTTCCGCCCTGTTCCCTATACTTATTCAAAATAGATTTGATACGCACCACCGTGTACAGGATATAAGGGCCTGTATCTCCCTCAAAGGACGTGAAACGGTCGATATCAAACACATAATCCTTTGCCGCCTGGTTGGACAGGTCGCCATACTTTAACGCCGCCACAGCCACCATATCCGCCACTTTTTCCGCTTCCTCCCCGGACATCTCCCTGCCCTCCCGGATCTTGCGGTACATTTCTTCTCGGGTTTCACGGATCAGGTTTTCCAGGCGCATCACGCCGCCCTCCCTGGTCTTAAA
Source organism: uncultured Lachnospiraceae bacterium (assembly GCA_948470905.1). Lineage (GTDB taxonomy): Bacteria > Bacillota > Clostridia > Lachnospirales > Lachnospiraceae > Acetatifactor. The sequence goes on from CAOKQK010000069.1 coordinate 6,606, forward strand.
CGGTTTGCCGTCGCTTCCGTTCATGGTGCCGTTGCCGATCCATTTCAGTTCCGTCCCCGGCTCCACCAGCTTCGTCTTCCTGGCGCAGCGGAATACCTGCTCGAAATAGAGATCCTGGCGTTTGTCCGTAATATAAATGATCTGGTCCGGATGATAGAGGCGCATGCGCTCCATGATGGTTGCCAGATCAGTGGTATTGTAAAGGGAAGCCCCGTCAGACTTCAAGATCATGCAGGGAGGCATCTCTTTGGTGTCCGTCTCCTCTTTTACATCCACTACCAGCGCGCCCTCGCTGATATAGGCATAGCCGCCGTCCTTCATATATGCCACCATCTCCGGGATCAGCTCATGGACGTCGCTCTCGCCTTTCCACAGGTCAAACGCCACGTTCAGGCCGGCATAATTTTTCTTCAAATCCGTGACAGATACATTCAGAATGTGCTTCCACAGGGCGCGATATCCCCTGACGCCGTTCTGCAGTTTTACCGTCGCCTCCATGGCGGCCGCCTTAAAGGCTGCGTCCTCCTTTGACCTGGCGCTGGCTGCAGGATAAATCTCCTCCAGCTCCGAAATGGTAAAGGGTGCCTCCTGGGGGTATTCCCCCTGGTATTCCTCGTCAAAGTACACCAGCCCCGGCTGACGCTCTTTCACACCCATAATGACCAAACCCATCTGCAGCCCCCAGTCTCCCAGGTGGACATCCCCTATGACCTCATGACCCACATAGCGGCAGATGCGCTTGATGCTCTCCCCTATGATCGCCGGACGCAGATGCCCTACATGCAGGGGCTTTGCCACATTGGCGCCGCCGTAATCAATGATGATCTTCTTTCTCTCAGGCAGCTCCAGGCCAAACTTCGGCTCACCGGCCATCCGGCTCACCATATCCGCCAGAAACTCCTCAGAGAGCTTTAAATTCAGGAATCCAGGGGCAGCTGCCACTGCCTCCCTGAACGCAGCGCTGGCGGTAAGCTTTTCTGCCACATCGTTTGCGATCATAATGGGTGCCTTGTGGTACTGCTTCGCCCCCGCCATGGCGCCGTTACACTGATATTCGCACAGATCAGGGCGATTGGAGATCGTCACCCTGCCAAGTGCAGGGTCATATCCCGCCGCCTCAAATGCCTTACCCATTTCCTCCGACAACAGATCCAATAATTTCTTCATATCCACACCTCCCTGTCCGCTCTGACGGACATTTATCCACAATCTGAAAAAACTTATAGGGCAATAATAGCATAACCTGAACGCCCTTTCCATAAAAATCTGTGATCTTTGCAAAGATTTTAGTCTCTGCGGGGCGTCTGCGCTCTGGAATATGCGCAACCGCAGTAATCCTGCCGATAAAGCCCGTACTCCGCGGACAACTCTATGGAGCGCTTGAAACCGTCCTTCTTCTTAAAGTCCGAGGGCAGCCAGGGCACGCCACACTCTGCGGACAGTCCCTGCCCGATCTCATTGATCTTATGGGCATTTTTCAGAGGACTGATGGTGAGGGTTGTGGCAAAAAAGTCATAGCCTCCCTGTGCCGCCCGCCCGGCCGTCTCCCGCAGCCGAAGCTCAAAGCACTTAAAACACCTCTCCCCGCCTTCCGGGCAGTCCTCCAGCCCCTTTGCCATCCAAAAAAAAAGTTCAGGATCATAATCTCCTTCCATGATCTCTATGGGAAACCCCTTCCTCTCCTCATTATAAGCCTCGATCAGGCGCTTCTGCTCCCTGACCCGCTTCCCGTACTCCTGGGAAGAAGATATATTGGGATTGTAATAAAAAACCGTTATCTCAAAATACCGGCACAGATATTCCAGCACATAGCTGGAACAGGGCGCACAGCAGCTGTGCAGAAAAAGCCTGGGCACCTTCCCGCCCTCCGCCACGCTGCGCTCCGCCTTCGCCAGCTCCTTTTCCAGTTCCTTTTGATAATTTACCTGATTCATGCCACCCTCCCGGCAGTTCCGTGCCGCCTTTTCCCTGCCATCTGCTTTCAGACCGGGCAGGGAATATGCATATCACAAAAAGAGCCTGCCACACCGCGCGACAAGCTTTCTCCCATCAGCATATGCCTCTCTCAATTGATAACATATTTATTATAACAATTATTTCTTCTTTTGCAAGCATCATTTGCGAAAACAGACCTTGCAAAATAGCAGGAATGCTGATAGGCTATTCTGTAGTAAGCGCCAGGGTCCAGGGCACCGTCTTGCCTTATGCCAGCCGTTCGATACCCCAAGACGGAACTCTATTTCTCAACCCTCTGGAAAAAGACCGTGTGCTCTTTCATGGATATTTTCTCCACTTGATAACCATATTCCATAAGCTCTTTTTTATACTTTAAGAAAGAGTGGTCAATCGGTATCCCCGCGATTTTCTGAATTTCTTCAAAGGTCAGCTGAAGAGACTCTTTTCCGCTTTTATGTACATATTCCCACAAAATGTTATATTTACTCACTGTTTTCCCTCCAACTCCAATGTCCGGGCTGCCCCATATCCCTTACAAAGGAAGACAAGGCAGCCGCTTTCACCGCCATCAGATCCCGCAGACCCAGCAATGCCATTTTATTTACCGCGCCTTTCCTCCAACGCCTCAAATGCCGCTGCCATTGCGCGCTCCCTCGTGGGATAGGTATTTTGGCAAAACACATTATCTATTGAATATTTCCATGTACTTTGTTTGTTATTTATATTATAAAGAACAATTACATGATCCTCAATCTTCAGATAGTCATTCCCTTTTTTGGAATGTTTCCATCTTCTCTTAAAGAAACTCGCTCTGCGCGCCTGCCTATTCTTGAACTCCGCCTCACGCCGCCTTGCACCCTCAACATCGCCTTCCATTCGTCCGGCACATACACAGCCGCATACGAGGCTTTGATATCGGGGATGCTCCATATGATGCGCATATCTTATAATCTGATAACCGCACATTTCACAGATACCTGCCGGTGCGCCTAAATCTTCCACCCCTGCACACACCCAGCCGGAATGCGGGACCTCCTCATGTTTCCAAAGGTTGGGACTGTCCTCTTTTAATTTCTTAAGCCGCTCCTGCAGTTCCAGGCCAGCCCCTTGAGGTATCCCCTCCAAATCAGCCTTTGGGGATGTCTCCTCCAATATTTCCAAATCCGTCCCTGCCCTGTAGTCTGTCTCCGGGACATCTTTGTCGTCCTCGTGTCCCTCATCATCTTTATCATCAAAGACAAAGTCTGATTCCGGCTGCACATCGTCTTCAGCCGGTCCATCCTCAGCCCTTTTCCCGGTTTCCATGGTTTCAACAGCTTCAATAATTTCAACCGCTTCAACTGCCCTGCCCGCAGGCTCCGGCATATCCGCCTTTTCCGCTTCTGCCCCTATCGGTTTCTTTTCCGGAGCAGGTGCTGTCCCCTCTGTAATATATTCTTTTTTACGCGCGTCCTCATGGCTGGTGTTAAAATACGACTTTGATATATTTCTCGGCTGTTCCATGCCTTCAAACTTCACCACATAGCTTCCTCTTGTCTCATCAACTTTCTGAATTATCCCCGCTCCAAAAATATGATGGCTCACAGAATCACCGATTTGAAACCTTTTCACATCAGGCTTCGGGGCCATATTCATTTCTTTGTTCCGTTTGGAAATATATCCCCGGCTCTCCCGTTTCAGCTCCTCAGATATATGCCCCACCCGGGTATAGTTCTTCTCCCCGATCTCATCCAGGAAGCGGGAGTACAGCTTCTTGATCCCATTCTGTGATACCCCCTCGGAATCCATTAGAAAAAGATGCTTTTCCGCCCTTGTGATCGCCACATAACAAAGCCGCCTCTCCTCCTCAAGCCCCTCATTCTTTCGGCTCTCGATTGTCTTGGAAGACGGAAAGACTCCCTCTGTAAAGCCAAGAATAAATACCACCGGAAATTCCAGACCCTTTGATGAATGAATCGTCATCAGTTTTACAGTATCTTTTCCACCCTCACTGTCCTCCCCTGACTGCAGGGCAATCTGTTGTAAAAATTCCTCCAGCGTCAGGTTTTCCCCAAACTCGCGCTCAAATTCATTTGCTATCCGCTTAAACTCTGCAAGGTTGTCCAGCCGCTCCTCATCTCCCAATTCCCTGATATACGCCTCATAGCCGGAAATCTTCGTCACCTCATTTACAATCTCCGAAATGCACATGCCATGGCTCTTTTTTCGTATATCTTCTACCAGCCTCACAAATCCCCCAACATCACTGGCTTTGAATTCCTTTTCCTCCAGATTATCCCGCAGCGCAGAAAACAAGCTGTTATAAGAAGACGGACGTTCCTCCGCAGCCTCCGCAGGATCAAATAAACCCATCTGCTGACGCACCCTGGAACCGCCTTCTCTCAGCTTCTCCAAAAGATTCATCTTCGCCCTTCCGAATTTTCTCCTTGGCGTGTTGATGATCCTGCGAAGAGACGTATCGTCATCAAAGGCAATTACCTTCAAATAAGCAAGTATATCCAGAATCTCCATTCTCTGATAAAACTTTACGCCGCCGAAAATTTCATAGGGTATGTTTTTCTCAACCAGTTTCTTTTCCGGTATGCGCGACAGAAAACCGGAACGATACAAAACGGCAAAGTCAGAATACTTTAAGCCCTCCTGTGCGCGAAGCCGTTTGATATTCTCCACCACCTGATCCATCTCTTCAAAATCATTCCTGGAATGATAGTGCATGACCGGCGCCCCATTTGCATTCCGCGTAAATAAATCCTTCTTCAGGCGCAGCACATTTTTCTCTATCAGGGAGTTGGCACACCGCAGTATCTCAGGTGTAGACCGGTAATTTTGATTCAATATTATGGTCTTTGTAGGTTCATGTTCCTTATCAAAATCTACAAGGAGCCTTACATCCGAACCTCTCCACTCATAAATGTTCTGATCCGGATCGCCCACTATCATCAAATTCCTGTATTTTCCGGACAACAATTCCACAAGGTGCATCTCAACGGAGGAGCTGTCCTGAAATTCGTCCACCATGATATAATTCAGGCGGCTCTGCCACTTCTCCCTGACATCTGCATGATTTACAAGCACATATATCGCAAAGGCAATCAAGTCATGGAAGTCCAGTGAATATGTGGCTTTCTGCCTCTGCAGGAATTCTTCCACGATCAGATCTCTTTGGCCCTTTATCTCCTCCATGATCTGGCATGGATTCGGATCACACATCCGCACCACATAATCCGTATTCCTTTTGACCCGGCCTACCATGTGGAGAATTGACTCAAAGCTGGCGTAATCCAGCTTCAACTCATATTTCTGATAAATTTCACTTAATATTGCCTTCTGCTGTACTGAATCAATTATCTGAAACTGATGATTCAAAAAAAGCTTTTCCGGATTTTCCCGAAGCAGACGGTTGCAAAATCCGTGGTAGGTACAGATCAGCGTAGTATCGCTTCCCTCTCCAATCAATGCGCGAATACGGCGCTTCATCTCTCCCGCCGCCTTATTCGTAAATGTCACGCACAAAATGTTTGCAGAGTCTATGCCATAATCCTGCACAAGATAGGCATAGCGGCTCACAAGCAGCTTTGTCTTCCCACTGCCCGCCCCGGCAATCACACGCACATATCCCTCTGTTTCAAAAACAGCCTCACGCTGCTTCTCATTTAAGCTTTCAAGAATTTCCCCCATAAATAATCTCTACTTTCCACACTACCGTCTCAGCATTTGTATATTCACATCTGCCTGTCACCTTATCCATTCTTCAACCATAGCCTGAAAATGCCCGCAAAATCCCTCGCCAAAAAGTGCCGTCAGATACACATCCTGATATTTCAGTATAACAGCTCTGTCTCCTTGGAATTCTTTTCACAATTTACAATTGCCAATCGTCAATCGAAGAAACTGAATTCAAAAATATTATAACTTAAAAAATATGAAAGGGTCAAGCAAAGTTACTCGCCCTATTATGCCTCAACAGCTTTCCAAATGAAATGGGCATTCTAAAAGCAGAAAGCTCCGCCGGGCATGCCTGCTGTCCCTATGGAAATCCACAGCATCCCCAAGAAAAAAGCCTACGTCCGCGATTTTCTTTTTGCAACTCCACCATTTCTACAGATGCACCCGTAACTGTCACATCATAACCCTTGAACTGCATAACAAACAATGGTATAATCAGAAAAACAAATTGTAGTGATAAGGAGCAATGGATCATGAAGGATGAATGCCTGATATGCAGGGCGCCTCTGGAGTATTCCGAAAAAGATGAACTTATGGAATGCGCGATCTGCCATAAAAAGGAAAGCAGTAAGACAAAATGCAGAAACGGACACTATGTCTGTAACGAATGCCATACAAAAGGGATGGATACCATCATTGGGCTCTGCCTGGAAAACAGTTCCAAAAATCCCATAAGGATCCTGGAACAGCTGATGGAGCAGCCTTTCTGCCACATGCACGGGCCGGAGCACCACGTCATGGTAGGTTCCGCATTATTGACTGCATACAGAAATGCCGGGGGAGAGATAGACCTTGACACCGCCCTGGCTGAAATGTACAGCAGGGGCAAAAGCGTGCCCGGCGGGGCCTGCGGTTTTTGGGGTGCATGCGGCGCAGGCATCAGCACAGGGATGTTTGTATCCATCATCTCCAAGTCAACCCCATTGGCTGCAGAACCATTCCGCTTATCCCACCTGATGACTTCCAGATCCTTAGAGCAGATTGGCAGAGTCGGAGGTCCCCGGTGCTGCAAAAGAGATTCCTTTTTATCCATTTTATCCGCAGTGGATTTCGTAGAGGAGAATTTCGGTATCTCAATGGAAAAACCTGAAGTCATATGCCGTTATTCTTCTGAAAACAACCAGTGCATCGGAAAAAGATGTCCTTTTGCCAAAGTAAACCATTGAACTTTTTCTGCTTCCCTTTTTCTTCCAATGCCCCATGGGCCGTTCTCTTTCCTTCAGCTCAATTTCTCAGCCAGCTTCTCCAGCTCCCCTTTCGTCTGCGGCGGGACCAGGATATGGTCCGCGTCATACTGCCGGACACCACCTTTCCTCATTTCCTCCACAAAACGCTCATAAGGGAACATTCCCTCCAGAGCGCGCCGCTCACTGTAAAGCACAAACTGGACGAACCCCTCTGCCACCTTAAGTTCCCCCAGATTCAAGAAGCCATCGGCACGAACAGGAAAAACACTTTCACATCCCTCTGTCAAAGCATAAAAAGCACCAATCTCTTTTGTATCATTTTTCTGCAGGAGCCTTGGCTTCGCATAATAGACATCCATTGCCTGCAGGTCGTGCAGTGTCTGCTCAAAATCCGAAAGGTCTGTACATGACGCCCAGGCAGCCACCTTATCTTCCGTCAGGGTGTACGGCCACCTGGCCAGGGTAAGGATATGGCTGACCAATTCCTTATTCCCGCAAAAATGATTCAACGACTTCCTGCCAAATGTGACAAAATCCGGGATCCCCTGTTCCAGTTCTCTGCAGGTGAAGGTTCTCTCCTCTTCCACACAATACATCTCCACCCTGCCCAGACGCCTCTCTATTTCTCCGGCGAGTCTGGCAGCGTCTGTAATCTCTGCTTTGGTTGTGGGGATATTATAACTTATTTCATAGCATCCTTCCTTTGCCTTGCTGCCATCAAAAAAGATCCCCCTCCCTATGCGTTCCGGATTATAAAAGACCGCCGTTCCCCTGCTCTGCTCCTCTTCCTCCAGGATGTAAAAGTTATTATTGGAGCCATAATGAAAGCCGCAGGCACGGGCCAGTAACGGGATTTCAAGCACTGTCTTTCCAAACAATTTTTTTTGCCTGATCTGCAGAGTAAATGCCATAATAAAATCTCCTTGTTTTTCACAAACAAATCTGTCTGCTTTTTTCATATTTTACCATATCTGATTTGCTTATTTTTTTGCCTTTGTATTTATATATCTGTTGACTGCAATAACAGTTGTCAAAACTTACAGACATCGATTTTCTGCTGGTTTTATTATACACCCTTTTCTTGTAAAATGATATATGCTTCTCAGTTTTTCTGTTCACCAAGACAAAACTGAAACAGGGCTGCGGCAGGCTCCCCATTGGTGAAGATTATCGGCTGACCGCATATGGCAATATGGTATTCGTTGTATAACATCCACATAACACCTGCCAAAAAAAGGCGGAGGAGCCATCTCAGGCAAGACGGCGGTATCCTGGGTTTTGCGGATATGTTATTCATCCTATAACATTTTACTGTCCACCTTTCTTTTTGAATATGCCATAGTTCTATTGATTCGCCAAAATAATTCATAAATGCCGGCTTGCTATTGTTCGTCGTGCCGTATATAATTATGCCCATAGACTTTACAGAAAGGACGGATAGATTATGGAATATATGTCTTGCGCAGAAGCGGCAACTAAATGGAGCATTTCAGAAAGGCGAGTGCAAAAACTTTGTGAAGGAAAGCGAATACCGGGGGTCTCAAAGTTCGGGAGCGTATGGCTGATACCAAAGGAAGCGGAAAAGCCCGCAGACGCAAGGAGAAAGGAGAAAAGCCATGAATAAACATAAAATCCTGTTAATTGAAGATGACTTGGAAATCAGTGAAATGCTAAAAAAATATTTAACAACCGAAAACTATGAAATCATTTGTGCCACAGACGGGCAAGAAGCCTGCGATCAGTTTGATAACGACACTTACAGTCTGGTGTTGTTAGATTTAATGATACCGAAAATAAGCGGAATGGATGTTATGCAGCACATACGAAAAAATAGCGTGGTTCCTATCATTATCGTTTCTGCAAAAGATACGGAAACAGACAAAACTTTAGGTTTGGGAATGGGGGCTGATGATTATATCACAAAGCCGTTTTCTGTTGTCGAAGTATTAGCCCGAATAAAAGCCACAATACGAAGAACCACACAATATGACAATGCTTCCATCGCCCTGCCTGTCGTATTGACAGCAGGGGATATAAAAATGAACTTGTCCGATTATACACTTACCAAAAAAGGGCAACTCATAGAACTGACAGCAAAGGAATTTGATATTTTGAAACTGCTTTTGCAAAACCCTAAAAAAGTCTACACAAAAGAGCAGATTTATTCCCTTGTATGGAATGACGCATATTGCGGTGATGAAAATGCGGTAAATGTCCACATCAGCAGATTAAGGAACAAAATAGAGGACAATTCCCGAAATCCCCGATATATACTTACGGTTTGGGGAATTGGTTACAAATTGGGAGATAAATTATGAGCGATGAGACAATTATATTTTTTCTATGCCTTTGCATTGTGCTGCTGTTTGGCATTGTTCTTTACCAGCAGTTTTTATTTCGGACCGGGACACAAACAAGCTTAAGAAAAATACATCAAAAGCTGGAAGATATTATAAATACTGACAGTGACGAAAGAATTATGCTGTTCACAGAAAATAAAGCGCTTATAGAGCTGGCGGCACAGATTAACCGCCTTTTGGAAAATCATTTGAAAACGAAAGCTGAATACCGCCGCTCTCAAACTGCTTCAAAAAGAATGCTGTCTAATATTTCCCATGATATAAAAACACCTATGACTGTTATTTTAGGTTATTTGGAAATTATGCGTATCAATGGTGAAGCTACACAGGAAATGCTGGAGAAGACCGAGCAGAAAGCGCAAAGCGTCATGGAACTAATCAATCAGTTTTTTACGCTGGCAAAGTTAGAAGCCGGCGATACGGATATAGAACTTTCAAAAATGGATATTTGTGAGATATGCCGTGAAAGTATTTTAGACTTTTACGAAATGCTGACAAAAGCTGATTTTCAGGTGGATATTGAATTACCCGAAAGCCCTCTCTATATTCAAGGCAACAAGGAAGCATTACAACGCATATTTTTTAATCTCATTTCTAACGTAATTCGTTACGGTTCCGACGGTAAATATTTAGGTATATTTCTCAGGACAGACAAAAAGAGCGTGTATATTGATGTGGTTGACAAAGGACAGGGAATTGATAAGTCTTTTTCCGAAAGTGTATTCGACCGTCTTTTTACACTGGAAGATTCCCGTAGCCGCAGCATACAGGGGAATGGTTTAGGCCTGACGATTGCAAAGAATTTAGCTGTGCAACTTGGCGGGGAAATTTTTTTAGACAGCACTCCTCATGTAAAAACTACCTTCACAATTAAACTGAAAAGAATCTCTTACTAAAATACCGCGAAAGAAATTTGTAAGATTTATTCAAGAGTTTTGAAAAACATAACCGCTACAATAGGTATTAGGAAATTAAAATTTCCAAAAATTAAAATTTCCAGAAAGGAGGCAAGAAAAATGCCATATATATTACAAACGAACCACCTTACAAAGACGATTGATGGTAAGGAGCTTGTAAACGACATCCATCTCCATGTGAAAAAAGGTGAAATTTACGGATTTCTTGGGCCAAATGGGGCGGGAAAAACTACAGTTATGAAAATGATTACAAACCTTTGGAAGCCCACGGGCGGAACGGTAGAAATCTTTGGGGAAACGCTCACCCCACAGTCTTATGAGGTGCTGAAACGAATGGGAAGCATTATTGAATTTCCCACGTTCTACGACCACCTGACAGGATATGACAATCTAAAGCTGCATTGTGAGTACATGGGGTACTATAATCATGGCAGCATTGAAAACGCGCTTGATATGTTAGACTTATCTGCTGCCGCCAGTAAGCCAGTCAAAAACTATTCTCTTGGCATGAAAGAACGTCTTGGGATTGCGCGCGCCATCCTTTGCAAGCCGGAGCTTCTCATTCTTGACGAACCAACAAACGGACTTGACCCGGCGGGCATGAAACAAATCCGCGACCTGTTAAAGACCCTTTGCAGCGAATACGGGATAACCATAATGATTTCCAGCCATATCTTGTCCGAAATTGAAAGTATCGCTGATACTGTCGGTATCATCAATCATGGAAAGATGATGAAAGAAATCGGCATGAAAGAAATCGAGCAAATGAGTTTAGCCTATGTGGAATTGTCTGTAACGAATACGAAAAAGGCAGCCTATGTATTGAGCGAGAAACTTCACCTTACTAATTTTAAGATTATTGAGGAAGGACAGATCCGTATCTATGAACCCTGTGTTTCTACGCAGGAGATATCAAAGGTATTAGCTCAGAATGATGCCCCTGTAGTCGCCCTTGGGAAAAAAGCTGAAACACTGGAAGATTACTTTCTTAAAATGACTATGGAGGTGCAAAGCTATGTTGAAGCTGATTAAACTGGAATGGAAAAAGAACAATATCAGTAAATATGTAAGAAATGCCGTGATTTTGGCTGGCGCGCTCTGCCTGTTCATGTTTGCGCTTGCCTATTTGGGAATTGCGAATGACCCGGACACAGGCGTACCCGATGCGGCACCCGGCAATGGCGCTATATCTTCCCCCATTGAATTATTTACAAGTATGTCGTTTTTGATTTTTACCAGCGTCATGTTGTCCTCTTTTATTGTCAGCGCCTATAAAAATAAGACAATGCACCTTATGTTTTCTTACCCAATCAAACGGCAGAAAATTCTTATTTCGCAAATGCTTGCGGTATGGATTTTCAATTTTGTAACGCTCGTTCTCACAAAGTTATTGATATATGGCTGCATTTTAGCGGGTTCCTGCTTCATGGTGTCATCATTTCCGATTGACTTCAACCTGGCTGGTTTGGGCTTTTATATTCAGTTGATTGTAAAATCCTTTGTGATTGTCACTATGAGTTTTATTGCGTTATTTATTGGTATGGCAATGAACTCTTCAAAAGCGACGATAATTTCTTCGTTTCTGCTGATTATTTTGACACAGGCAAACATAGGTGATCTGACAATGGCGAATAACGCGATCTTCCCTGTAATTTTGACTGTACTTTCCTTGATTTTTGCTTTTCTATCTATCTGTAAAGCTGAAACCAATGATTTAATGTAGCATTCTGGTAATATGTCAAAAGTTTTTTGAAATAATTTGAAAAAGATTTTGATATGCTTTGCAGAAAAATAAATTTGGGTCAGACCCCCATAAAGGGTCTAACCCATTGGCTTAACTGACTGACATTGCTGCTTAAACCGTTACGGTAAAGGCACCGTTACAATCTCACATGCTTCTATGCCCCGTCTTGATAATAGGACTCAGCGGCTTGTAGACCAACATTGTAACAAGAGATACGCTGGCCCCCTTGATCAGATTCAACGGCGCCACACACGCAGCTACGAAACTGACAATGCTGCCCTCCGTCACAAGCGGGTTGACCGCGGCACCCATGGCAAGCAGCTCATCTATCGGCATATGATACAGCTCCGCAAAGGCAGGAAGCAGATAAACCGCGTTAAAGGCTGTTCCAAAGAGAGTCATGATTAGCGTACCTGTGATACATGCCGCAATCGCGCCCTTTTTATTCTTGCGGAAAATATAGACAAGAGACGCCGGAAGGATAAAGCTGCACCCCACCACGAAGTTTGCCAGATCCCCCACAAAAGCGGTGCTTGTTCCCTTGATAAAAAGCTTTAACAAAATCTTGATAAACTCCATCAAAATGCCCGCGGTGGGCCCAAAGGCAAAAGTCCCTATCAAAATAGGCAGCTCGCTGAAATCCAGCTTATAAAAGCCCGGCGCAAAGGGCAGCGGGAAATCAAACAGCATCAGGATCATGGCAATTGCCGAGAACATCCCCACCATCGCAACCTTCCTCGTCGTAAATACTGGCTCATGCACACCGTTTTTCTTTTGCGCAAACTTCTCCAAACACAGCGCTGCTACAAACAAAACAATAATGATCAAAAAAAAGCTTACTACATACAAGGCATGATCTGCCACATTTTTGAATAACTCACTCATTTTTATCCTCTCTCCTTTTCTCTCTATGGTTTCTTCCTTTTTTATTTTCCTGCTCTCTTTCCCGTTCTTTTTTCACGCCTTCCTCTCCGCACTTTGCTTTTCCACATTACCTGCCTTCATGCGCTTCCTGCTTGTGGTGTCTTGCTTTTCCTGTTTTTGCCTGCCGCTCTTTCCTCTCCTGCCATCTACGTCTCATGCCCCTCCTTTACTGCTCTCTTTTAGGCGGATTGCTGTCATTTACAGGTAGATACAACATACAGGAACCTCACATACAGAAAATCCTTCGCTGCCATCCGTACCGGCAAACCACAGAACACACGCCTGCCCATGAGAAATCAAATACTAAAAGATCGGGTAGGAGGTAGATAATTATTTTTTTATCTACCGACCTCCCACACCACCGT